>CAYQEB010000001.1:0-14068 GCA_964416395.1 uncultured Caldilineaceae bacterium
CCTTTGCAGGCCACCCCAGGCGTGCTATAATGGACCCAGACAAGGGTGTGCGGCACGGGGTGTTCCACGCCTTGCCTGATCTGCTGGCAGAACGTCTATCTGTGAAGGAGCATAGAAATGCCATCTCTGGGTCCGACTGAACTGATCTTGATCCTGGTCATCGTGGTGATCTTCTTTGGCGTGGGGCGCCTGCCCGAAGTCTTCGGCGCGGTGGGCAAAGGGCTGCGAGAGTTCCGCAAGGCCTCTGCCGGGGAAGATGAAGAGGTGAAGAGCAACGAAGAGTCCTCCTCGTCCGAGAGCAGCGACTCCTAGCCCGCTTGGATCCGCCATTCGCCGCCTGCAAAGACGGTCCCAAAAGCCCGGTCTCCCCAAGGAGCCGGGTTTGTCACGCCCTCCATTCTTTCGGGTCCGCGCGGCCTGGGCTGTTCGGCCAAATTTGGTGGGAGGGCCGTCTGCTGCTATACTTGCAGCCTGGGCTGAGCGCTTGCTTCGCCAGCCGGATTCGCGGCCAGATCTGCATTCGAAACGGGGTTTCGTTATGACCACCTATCTGATGATCGCCACCATTATTGTTGCCATTGCCCTGGTCGGTGTGGTTCTGCTTCAGGGGCAGAGCGGGGGGCTGGGCAGCGCTTTCGGCGGCGACGCCAACATCTATCGCACCCGGCGAGGTGTGGAGAAGACCCTCTTCCAGGTCACCATCGTGTTGGCCTCCCTGTTCATGCTGTTCAGCCTGCTGGCTGTGGCCCTCCAGTAGCCGGGCCGCCGTGACCGCCATCCAAGCATTGGCCTTTCCCCGGGTGCGAGCTCCTCTTTGGGCTTGCACCCGTCCGCGCTGAACAGCATCTCCCTGGTAAGCAGCGGCCACCATGCACGATCCATCCCACCTGAACGCCGACCCGTCGGCCTACTCCAGTCGCCAGACCGTCTCCCTGGGACGGTACATCCGTTGGCAAGCTTTGCTGGCTCTGGCCGGGATCTTCCTGCTGACGGTGCTACTGGGCGTCTCGGCCTACAACGTCACCACCACCCTGGTGCCCGAGCGGGGCGGGGTCTTCCGGGAAGGCGTGGCCGGCAATCCCCAATACATCAACCCCCTCCTCTGCCAGACCCACGAGATCGACCAGGACCTCTGCGCCCTCCTCTTCCGGGGGCTGACCCGGCTGGACAACCAGGGCCGGGTGATCCCGGATCTGGCCGAGAGCTGGGCGGTGACGGACGACGGCCTCACCTACACCTTCCGCCTGCGCACGGACCAGCTCTGGCACGATGGCCAGCCAGTGACTCTGGACGACGTGCTCTTCACTGTGGAGGCCCTGCAGAGCCCGGATGCCCCGGTGGCGCCGGACCTTGCGGAGCTCTGGCAGGCGGTCCAGGTGGAACGGGTGGACGACCAGACCGTCCGCTTCATCCTGGATGAACCCTTCGCCCCTTTCCTGGACTACACCTCCATCGGCCTTCTGCCCAAGCACATCTGGTCTGGGACTCCCTTCTCCGAGCTGGCCACCAGCCCCCTGAACCTGGCGCCGGTGGGGACAGGCCCCATGCGCATGGCCAGCCTCACCGCGGAGGCCGCCCGCCTGGAGCCCAATCCCTTCTGGCCGGAGATCCCCTACATCTCGGCCCTGGAATTCCGTTTCTACCCGGATCACCCCAGCATCTTCGCCGCCTACACCCGGGAGGAGATCGACGGCATCAGCCGCATCCTCCCGGCGGACCTGCCCGCGGCCATGGAACGGGACGACCTCCAGCTCTTCTCGGCCCTGGAATCCCTCTACGTGAGCGTGCTCTTCAACCTGCGCAATCCAGATGTCCCGTTCTTCCAGGACCGGCGGGTGCGCCAGGCTCTCTTCTACGCCCTGGACCGGGACAAGCTGGTGTCCGAGGTGATCCGCGGCCAGGGGGTGGTGGCCCATTCCCCCATCCCGGCCAACAACTGGGCCTACTCGGACGACGTGCGCAAGTACGAGTACAACCCGGAGCAGGCCAGGCAGCTACTGGACGAGGCGGGCTGGATCGACCAGGACGGGGACGGCATCCGCGAGAAGGAGGGCCGGCCACTGCGCTTCATCCTCTTGACCAACGACGATCCCGTGCGGGAGGCGGTGATCCGGCGCATGGCCCAGGAGTGGCGGGCCGTGGGCGTGGAGGCGGTTCCCCAGGCGGTCAGCTTTGCCGGCCTGGTGAGCGACTTCCTGGCCCCACGCCGCTTCGACGCCGCCCTCATCGGCTGGGAGATCCGGGGGGATCCGGACCCCTTCCCCCTCTGGCACAGCAGCCGGGCCGGGGAAGGAGGCCAGAACTACGCTGGCTGGGCCAATCCCGAGGCGGACGAGCTCATGCAGCAGGCCCGGGTCTCGACGGACTACGACATCCGCCGACAGATCTACGCCCAGTTCCAGCGGGTCTTCGCGGAGGATCTGCCCGCCCTGCCCCTCTACTATCCGGTCTACACCTACGGCGTGAGCCAGCGGGTGAAGAACGTCCAGATCGGCCCTCTGAACCAGCCAGCGGACCGCTTCGCCACCTTCGCCCAGTGGTACATCGTCACCCGGCGGGTTCCGGCCAACCAGGTGCCGGCGGACGCTCCGCCCACGCCTCCCGGCCCGTCCAACTAGGCGAAATGGCCGGGAAAATTCTCCGCTGGATTTGACAGATTTCCGGCGTCCATGCTATAGTATGGGCGCAATCGAAAAGCGTGCCGCAGTGGCGGAATCGGAAGACGCGCCACGTTCAGGGCGTGGTGGGCGAAGGCCCGTGGGGGTTCAAATCCCTCCTGCGGCACCAGTTCAGGGAGATTTCTCTTGTGAGGAATCTCCTTTTTTGTTATGATTGCATTTACTGGACGGCACGTTGTCGGCCCAGTGAGCCCGCGAGACGCCCGGGGCGGCATCCATGGCATCCGTGCCGCCGACTGGCATGAAACCAACCGGGCGCTGGAAACGTCATTAGTTGCGAGGGATCCCCCGAACGAGGCGACCATGGCCAACTCTGCTGCGCGCAAATCCAAGGACGAAAGCATCTCGAGCCGGGAGAACAGACGCCGGACCCTCTTCGTCATGGGGGCCGTGTTGGTGGTCCTGTTCCTCTTCAGCTACCTGGGGCGGGTCGCGGACCTGGTGCAGGCCCGCGGGGAGCGGAGCCAGTGGCAGGGCTACATCGCCCAGGCCGAGGAGCGGCAGGCCCAACTGCGGGAAGAGCTGCAACAGGTCCAGAGCGAGAGCTACACAGAGGAGGTGGCCCGGAACGAGCTGCACATGGCCGCTCCGGGCGAAGAGGTGGTTATCGTGCTTCCGGAGGGCTCTGGAGAGGCCGCGAACCAGGCTGCGCCCTCCCAGGAAACAGAGGAGGAAACGGGGTTCAATCCCTTCCGCTGGTCCTGGTGGCTCTCCCTCTTCCGCTGATTTTCCGCTGAGGTGGCGACGCCGCGACGGGTGAGGAAATTTGACCGAACGGCCCCACTGTGCTATGATCCACACAGTGATGCGGGGTGGAGCAGTGGCAGCTCGTCGGGCTCATAACCCGAAGGTCGCAGGTTCGAATCCTGCCCCCGCTACCTCTACAGAGCCGCCGGTCAGAGCACGATCGGCGGCTTCCGTATGACAATCCTGCATGACAATCCTGCAAGGCCATCCTGCCCCATCAAGGCGACGTAGCTCAGGTGGTTAGAGCGAGGGCTTCATAATCCCTAGGTCGGTGGTTCAAGTCCACCCGTCGCCACTGAAAGATAGACGCCACCCATCTCGGGTGGCTTTTTCTTTTGCCCGGGAACATGCCTGACCACATCCACTCAGGCCCGGACGTTACCCTTGCCCACGGAGCGAGAGGGCGCTGCCCCATTCGGGGGTGTCCACTGCACAGAGGCGAGGAGCACCAGGAAGACGTAGGCCACCACCAGGAAGGTTGCGTAGAGGACGCTCACCCCCAGGGTGCGGGGATGGGCGAAGGGGTCCATCACCTGCTCCAGGAGTTGGCGGACAGGCCCGCCGGGGCTGGTGATCAGGTCCCAGCTGTTCCAGCGGCCGAAGCGGCCCAGGTAGATGCCCAGACCGCTCAGCCCCAGGCTGCCCAAGGCCATGATCCAGCCCATGACCGGGCCCAGATGCTGCTCCACTCGACGCTGGATCAGATAGAGGGAGACGAAACCCAGGATCAGGCCGTTCCAGGCGAAGGTGAAGATCAGGAGCAGGTCGAACCAGACCGGCACGCCCTGGCGACGGTCCAGGTGCAGGAAATCCGTGACGATGTAGGGGGCGTTGGGGAAGAAGAGGAGCCAGAGCAGCAGCAGCCCAGTGAAGAGAGGCCAGGCGCGTCGCCGGCTCAGGTCCAGCCCCCAGACGAAGAGAGCCAGCCCCAGAGGGATCCAGGCCAGGAAAAGGTTCCAGACCAGGAAGGTGTAGGTGGTCTTGCCTGTGTAGACCATGCGCAGGACCAAGAGTGTCAGGCTCATGGCGGACGAGATGCCCAGCCAACCCAACAGGAGCAGACGGCTTCTGTGATGGCGCCAGAGTTCACGCACAGGGGTCATTGTCACCTCCGAACTTCGCTTACACTGCTGCACGGGGGAATTCCGGTGGACATGCTTTCCACCATGATAGCACCCACCATGATATCACCTGCGCCGCCGGCCTGCCAGACTGTTTTGCCACGTCCAGGCGGCGGTGGAGCGAGCGGTTGACATCGGCTTGAAAGCCACCCGTTTCTCCGGTAAGATGGGAGCCACCTCAGACCATGCCCCGGATGCCTCCGGGTGTCTGCGCCCTCTCAGGAGGAGGCCCATGGAGCTAGAGCAGTTGACCCGCATCCTACTCAGCAAGCCCGGAGCGGTGGAGGAGCGCCCCTTCGGACCGGACACCCTGGTCTACAAGGTCATGGGCAAGATGTTCGCCCTGGTGGGCTGGGACGAGTCGCCCCTGCGCATCAACCTCAAGTGCGAGCCAGAGGAGGCCCTGCTCCTGCGCCAGCTCTATCCCGGCGCGGTGATCCCGGGCTACCACATGAACAAGCGCCACTGGAACACGGTCATCCTGGACGGCGCCGTCCCGGACCAGGAGCTGCTGGCCATGATCGACGACTCCTACGCCCTGGTGGTGAAGGGGCTGCGGAAGTCGGATCGAGAGGCGTTGAAACGGTTGAACCCATCCAGGAGGTGAGCATGAAGATCGCCCTGAGCGCCGACGAGCGCCACCACATCGTGGACGTGATCCTGGCCGAGCTGGAGCGGCGCGGCCACCAGGTCGTCTACTTCGGCCCGGAGCCGGGCGAGGAGAAGGACTGGCCGGACGTCACCGTGCAGGCAGTGCGCCAGGTAGTCCAAGGCCAGGCGGACGAGGCCATCGTCATGTGCTGGACGGGCACCGGCGCCACCATCGCCGCCAACAAAGTGAAAGGCATCCGGGCCGCCCTCTGCCACGACGCCCAGACGGCCAAGGGGGCCCGCATCTGGAACCACGCCAACGTCCTGGCCCTGAGCATGCGGGCCACCTCCGACGCCATCGCCAAGGAGATCCTGGACGCCTGGTTCGAGACCCCCTTCAGCACCGACGAGTGGAACCAGCGCCAGATGGCCCGCATCGCCCAGATCGAAGCCGAGGAAGAGACCGGCGTCAGCGGGTGATCTCCCAGGCCAGGTGCTGGATCTCCGGCAGGACCAGCCGAGTCATGGCCAGCTTCACCGCGTTGGTGGAGCCGGGCATGCTCACGATCACCGTGCCTTTGTAGACCCCGGCTGTGGCCCGGCTCATCATGGCCGCGGAGCCGATCTCCTGGTAGCTGAGCATGCGGAAGATCTCCCCGAAACCGGGCAGGGTCTTCTCCAGGGCCCGGCTGATCACGTCGTAGGTGCGATCTCGGGCGCTGATGCCGGTCCCTCCGTTGAAGAGGACCAGCCGGGCTTCCCCGGCCACGAAATCCTCCAAGGCCCGAGCCACCTGCTCCGGCTCGTCCTTGACGATGCGGTAGCCCACCACTTGATGGCCGGCCTCCTCCAGGAGTCGGCGGATGGTCTGGCCGCTGGTGTCGGTCTCGGGCGTGCGGGTGTCGCTCACCGTGACGATGGCCACCGGCACGCTGCCCTGGGATCGGGCCTGCTCGCGATGGTCTTTGGCTCCCATGGTCGCTCCTGGGGACTGGTTGATTGGTTGATTGGTTGATTGGTTGACTGGTTGACTGGTTGATTGGGTGAAGGGGGCGAAGATCAGGGATCGGGAAGCGGGCATCGGCCGGTCTCCCCGGCCGCCGTTCGCCAACTCCCCACCACCAACTCCCAACTTGGCTTTCACTTCACCGCAGGTCCGCCGCCCGGATCAACAGGGATTGGCCGGAGCGAGGCGGGCTGCCCAGACGGACGCTGCCAGTGAAGCAGGCCAGGCGGACGGAGAAAAGGCTGTCCTGGGCCTCCACCCCCACCGTCACCCGGGGAGGATCGCCGGGCACGTCCCGGTAGTTGAGGCCGATGGTTCCGTCCGGGTGCAGCACCACCTGGAAGCTCACCGCGTAGGCCGGCGTCACTCCCGAGGCGGTGGGCACCCCCTGAAATTCTACCACAAACCTGCCCGAGGTGGACTGAAAGGTGGCGATCCGCCCGCCCAGGCTGGGATCCAGGTCCGCCCACCAGGCGTAGATGGCCTCATGGGGCCAGGTCGCGTCCAGGCAGCGGTTGGCCCCGTAGCCGTCCACCGCCCCGGCGGGAAAGACCACGTAGCCGTTGGAGTAGATGCGCAGGGAGGTGAAAAGCTCGCCTCGCAGCGGGAAAGGAAAGGGCAGGGGCAGGCCCGTGCTGCTCTCGTCGATGAGGAAGTGCACCTGCCGGCCCTGGCTGTCCGGCTCCTCCCAGGTGAAAGGGGTGACGTCGTTCCCGATCCAGGGCAGATGCACCCGCTCCAGGGAACGGCGCACGGTGAGCGACACCGGCACGTCCACCAGGATCTGGGAGCCGTTGCCGCGCTGGCCGGTGAGGCGCAGGGTGGCCGTCCACGTCCCCGGGGCCAGGCCCCCAGGCGACACATCCAGGCGGATCTGGGCCGGTTGGCCGTAGCCCACACTCCCGCGGACCACGCCGTTGCTGTCCGCCTGGGGCAGGGAGAGCCAAGGGCCGCCTCCGTCCAGGACGGCGCTCCAGCTCACCGGATCGCTGCTGGGGTTGGCCAGGGCCAGGGTGGCGGAGAAATCCGCCCGCCCTTCCTCAACCAGCCAGCTCAAGGAGGCCGGCGAGACGCCCAGATCGCTGGGGATGGCCCGGCGCAGGGCGGCCAACACGTCCAGGCGGCCCCGGCCCACCTGCTCCGGCGGCTGGTTCAAGGGCTGGGCCGTCTCCAGGAGGATGGCCCGCACCGCCGCCGCGGAGAGGCTCGGCTGCATGCTCCAGACCAGGGCCGCCGCGCCGCTCACCTGGGCCGTGGACATGCTGGTGCCCACCGCGGTGCAGTAGGTGCTCTGGGGCTGGTAGACATCGCCGCAGAAGGCGCCCCCGGCCCACGTGCTCAGGATGGGATCTTCGGTCAGGCCGCCTGGCGCGGCCAGCTCCACCTGGGGACCGAAGTTGCTGTAGTAGGTGCGCTGGTCGAAGCGGTCCGTGGCCGCCACCGCCAGGACCTGGGGATAGGCCGCCGGCCACCAGACGCTGTTGGCGCCGAAGTTGCCCGTGGATCCCACCAGCAGCGCCCCCCGCCCCGCCGCATAGTTCACCGCGGACTCCAGCACCGCGCTGGGGGAGCGCACCTCCAGGCTCAGGTTGATGATCCGATCCCCCGCATCCGCCGCCTCCCGGATGGCCTGGGCCAGGTTGGCCACGGAGCCGTTGTTCTGATCGTCCAGGATCTTGCGGGGATCGATGAGCACCTGGGGCGCCAGACCAGCCACCCCCTGGCCGTTGCCCAGGCTCGCAGCGATGAGCCCGGCCACGTGGGTGCCGTGGCCCGAGCCATCCTGGGGCTGGGTGAAGGGGGCCAGGTAGTTCCAGCCTGGGAGCAGCCTTCCCTGGAACTCCGGGTGCTGGAAGTCCACGCCGCTGTCCACCACCGCCACCCGGATGGCGCTCCCCAGGCTCAGGGCCCAGGCTCGGCTGGCGTTGATCCGCTGCAGGTTCCACTGGCTGCTCTCGTAGAATGGGTCGTTGGGAACCAGCGGGACCGGCTCCTCCCAGGCCGCGGCCCGGACCCGCCAGTTGGGCTCCACGAAGGCCACGCTGGGCAGCCGGGCCAGCTCCTCCTGGACGGCCAGCTCCTGCCCCACAGGCACCCGCAGCCGTCGCCCAGCCAGGGGCTCCGGGCTGCCCCGCAGGTCGATGACGTCCAGGATCTGGCCACCCAGAGGCGCCAGGACCGAGGCCAGTTGGGCGTCCACCGCCTGGGCCGAGGCCCCCTCCGGCTGGGCGGTCAGACGCAGGCCCACCAGCAGCTCCCCGGGGACGAAATCTCCGGCCGCTTCCATCCACGTCCCCTGGGAGGGCAGCCCTTGCGCCTGGAGCGGCACGCTTCCCTGGGAGCCGAGGAGGCCGCCCAGCAGGCTGATCCCTCCGAGGAGCAGGAGCCCGTGGAGAACGACACGTCCGATGGTAGAAACGCGACTCGTCATCGATCTGGCCTTTGGTGATGGATCTGGCCCTTGGTGCATGCGCAGCCCCGGTTGCCCGGAAGCTTGCGGCCCGGTCCCTGTCCATGATGCCACATTTTCGGCGCCGCTTCTGGACGAAACCAGGACATTCCCTGTTCCCTTCACCCTACGCACTGCCTCGCTCATCCCTCTACGAAAACCGCCGGGGATCTGTTGCCACTTTGCCACAGATCCCACCCCCTGTCCGTGACCCGGCGTCCCATCGGGAATACCCTTCTTTCGCCTCTTTACCCTTTCCCCGTTAACCATTACAATGCAGCCATGGAACATCCGGCCGCGTACATCCCCATCGACCGCCGCTACGCCATGGCCCACGGGCTGGAGCTGCCCCGCCGACCCCAGGGAGCCGTGCTCTTCGCGGACATATCCGGCTTCACCGCCCTCACCGAGGCCTTGGCCCAGACCTTCGGCCCCCGCCAGGGCGCGGACCTCCTGACCCGACGCCTGAACCAGGTCTACGGCCAGCTCATCGCCCTGGTCCACAGCTACGGCGGCAGCATCATCGGCTTCAGCGGGGACGCCATCCTCTGCTGGTTCGGCCGACTGGACCAGCTCCAGGCTGGGCAGGAACCCCGGGAAGGGCCGGTCCGCCGAGCGGTGACCTGCGGCCTGGCCATGCAGGAGGCCATGGCCAGCATGGCCCAGGAACCGGCCGCCCCTGGGGTGACCCACCCCCTGGCCATCAAGACGGTGGTGGCCGCGGGACAGGTGCGCCGCTTCGCTGTGGGCAACCCGAGCATCCGGCTCATGGACGTGCTGGCCGGCGCCGTCCTGGACCGCATGGCCGCAGGGGAGGAGCTGGCCCAACAGGGGGAGCTCCTCCTGGACCAGGCCGCGCTGGCCGTGCTAAACGGCCAGGTTCGGGTGGTGGAGCAGCGGGAAAGCCCGAACACAGGCTTGAGTTTCGGCCTGGTCCAGGATCTGGCCCACCCCGGGAGTCCTGTCCCCATCTGGGCGAACCTGCCCCCCCTGGACCAGGAAGCCGTGCGGGCCTGGTTGCTTCCCTCGGTCTACGAACGCCTCCACCAGGAGCAGGGACGCTTCCTGGCGGAGCTGCGGCCGGCCGTGGCCCTCTTCCTGCGCTTCACCGGGCTGGATTTCGAGCGGGATCCCCAGGCCGACGCCAAGCTGGACGCCTACGTGCGCTGGGTCCAGGCTGTCCTGGACCGGTACGAGGGGGCCTTGATCCAGCTGACCACCGGGGACAAGGGCAGCTACCTCTACGCCGCTTTCGGCGCGCCCCTGGCCCACAGCGACGACGCGGACCGGGCGGTGGCCGCCGCCCTGGATCTGCGCACCCTGCCCAGACACCTGGACTTCATCCGCCAGGTGCAGATGGGCGTCTGCCAGGGACGTATGCGGGTGGGGGCCTACGGCAGCCCGGAGCGACGCACCTACGGCGTCCTGGGGGAGGCCACCAACCTGGCGGCTCGCCTCATGAGCCGGGCCCAGGCCGGGCAGATCTTGGTGGCCCGTTCCGTGGCCCACGCCATCGCCGACCTCTACGAGCTGGAGCCCCTGGGCGCGCTGAAGATCAAGGGCCTGCGCTCTCCCCTGCCCGTCCACCGAGTGCTGGGACGCCGTCAGCAGGCCGCGCTCCAGTACAGCGCCCTCTTCTCGGCCCCCCTGGTGGGTCGGGACGAGATCTTGGCTCGGCTGAAGGCCCTGGCCCAGGAGGTCCGGGCAGGGAACGGACGCATTCTGCGCATCGAGGGGGAAGCCGGGGTGGGGAAGAGCCATCTGGTGGCCACCTTCGCCCGCCAGGCCGCGGAGCAGGGTTTCCAGGTGGCCATGGCCGCCTGCCAGAGCACCACCCGGGGCATCGCCTACCACGCCGGTCGCCAGATCGCTCGCTCCCTGTTGGGGCTGGGGGAGGGAAGGATGAGCGGCTCCCCCCAGGACCAGATGAGCCGAGTGGAGGCCATCGTCCGGGCCATGAACCCGAAATGGCTCCTGCGCCTGCCCCTGCTGGGGGATCTCCTGGGGCTGCCCATCCCGGACAACGCCACCACTGCGGCCTTCGATCCCCGCCTGCGCCAGGAGGCCCTGGCCACCCTGGCCGTGGAGATCGCCCAGACCCGGGCCCGGCAACGCCCTCTCCTCCTCATCCTGGAGGACGTGCAGTGGATCGATGAGGCCACCCGCAAGCTCCTCCTCTCCATGGCCCGCTCTGTGGCCCAAGGCCCGGTGCTCCTGGTGCTGGTCCACCGCCCTCCCACCCCGGAGGATCGCCCCTACTTCCAGGAGCTGGCCAGACTGCCCCACCAGGTCCACATCCTCCTCCCGGAGCTCTCGGCGGAGGGGGTGGCCAGGCTGGTGCGCCAACGTCTGGGCGGCCCGATCTCGCCCCTGGTCCTGGCCCTGATCCAGGAGCAGGCCCAGGGGAACGCCTTCTTCACCGAGGAGCTGGTGGACGCCCTGCGGGAGTCGGGCCGCATCGTCCTGGAACAGGGGATGTGGCAGCTGGCACCCCGGGTGCTGGAGGTGCTGCGCCAGGCCGACTGCCTGGTCTGGAGCGAGGAGGGCTGGCAGTTGGCCCCGGACGCCCCCCTCTCCACCGCCAACCTGGGCCTGCCCGACTCCATCCACGGCATCGTCCTCTCTCGGCTGGACCGCCTGCCTCCCCCAGCCCAGCTCACGGTGAAGGTGGCCAGCGTCATTGGTCGGGTCTTCGAGTGCGAGCTCCTGGCCCAGGTCCACCCTGCCCGCCCCGCCCCAGAGGAGCTCCGAAGCCAGCTGGCCCTCCTCAGCGACCGGGAGTTCGCCCGGCTGGAGCAGCCCGAGTCCCACCTGGTCTACATCTTCAAGCACAACATCACCCAGGAGGTGATCTACAAGACCTTGCTGGAGAACCAACGCCAGGAGCTGCACCTGGCCATCGGTCAGCTGCTGGAGCGCCTGCGGCCCGACGCGGTGGAGCGTCTGGCCTTCCACTACCGACACAGCGACCTGAGCCGCCCCTCGGTCCGGGCCAAGACCCTGACCTACCTGGACGCGGCGGCCCAGCGGGCTCAGCGGGAGTACGCCAACGAGACCGCGCTCAACTACATCGACCGGGCCCTGGCCCTGGAGACGCGCTGGGAATGGCTGCGGGCCAAGGTCCAGGTGCTGCACATCCTGGGTCGGCGGCAGGAGGAGGCGGAGGCCCTCCGGGCCCTGGCCGAGCTGGAGGAGACCCCGCCCTTCGAGTTGGCCTATCTGTGGGGGCAGTACTTCGAAGCGGTAAGCGACTACCAGCAGGCCCAGCGCCATCTGGAGGAGGCCCTGGCCATCTGCCGCCGCCACCAGGACCGGGAAGGGGAGGCCCGCTGCCTGGCCCACCTGGGGCTGGTGGCCTGGCGTCAGGGCAACTACGAGGAGGCCCAGCAGGCCTACGACCAGGCTCTGCAATGCCTGGGAGGCGAGCCCCGATACCAGGACGAGGAGGCGGAGATCCGCTACGGCATGGGCATCGTCTACCGTCAGCAGGGGCGGCACCCGGAGGCCCGCACCTTCCTGGCCCGGGCCCTGGAGCTCTACCGAGGCCTGGGCAACCGCCAGGGAGAGGCCCGGGCCCTCACCGCGCTGGGGAGCATCGCCTACCTGCAGCGGGACTACGACCAGGCCCGCCAGTTCTACCAGGAGGCCCTGGCCATCCGCCGCAGCACCGGGGACCGCACCGGGGAAGGGGCCAGCCTCACCAGCCTGGCCCAGGTGGTCCTCCGGGAAGGGGACTACAGCCAGGCGGAGCGGCTCCTGCGCCAGGCCCTGGCCATCCAACAGGCCATCAACAACCGCTGGCGGGAGGGGATCATCTGGAACGAGCTGGGGGTGCTGACCCTCATGGTGGGGGATCTCCAGGCGGCCCGGCACAGCCTGGAGCGCTCCCTGGCCATCAGCCAGGAGCTGGAGGACGAGGCGGGGCAGGCCTACACCCTCTGCAACCTGGGCCAGGTCCTGCGGGAGCAGGGGGCCCTGGACGAAGCCGAGGCGCTGCTGAGCCAGGGCATGGCCTTGGCCCAGGCCCAAGGGGACCGGCATCTGGAGGCCCTCTACCACAGCGAGCTGGGCATGGTGCACCTGCAGGCCGAACGTTTTCCCCAGGCCGTGGAGCAGGCCGCCCGCTCCCTGGCCATCCTCAACCAGATGGGGCTGCGGGTCTCCACCACCAGCGACCTCTCCACCCTGGCCCAGGCCAATCTGGCCCAGGGGGAGCTGGGGCAGGCTCTGGCCTACGCCCGGGAGAGCCTGTCCATCCTGGATGAGTGCGAAGGGGAAGGGCCTGACTACCCTCACCGAGACTATTTCGTCTGCGCCCAGGTGCTGGCTGCGGCCAGGGAGAGCCAGGAGGCGGAGCGGGCCCTGGTGGCCGCCCGTCGCCTGCTCCTGGAGCAGGCTCAGCGCATCTCGGACCCGGCCATGCGCCGCTCCTTCCTGGAAAACGTCTCCTTCAACCGGGCCATCCTGGCCAGCTGACCTCGCCCCTTGGCGAGAACGCGTCTCGCCCCCTCCTTCCGCACGCCTGGAAAGGAGGGGGCGAGCACTCCGGGCCGAAACGGGGACCGATCTAGCGCTGGATCATCGGCAGGAAGATGCGCTCATCCAGCTCGGGGACCAGGAGGCCGTAGATGCCCACGCCCTGGCTGGCGGCCACGGCCTGCATGTCGCCGTCCGGGGCCTGGCTCACCTGGGTGGAAAGGGGCTGCCAGCCGCTGCCGTCCCAGAAGCCGATCTGGGGGGGCACGTTGGCGCTGGCCTGGACCGTCCCGGAAGCGACCATGCCAGCCAGGGTGGCGGGATCGTAGCGCAGGCTCACCACGCCTGGCGCGGCCAGGGAGGTGGGCAGGGCCATCAGGTTGTAGCTCTGGCCCAGGATGCGGAATCCGCTGGGCAGGTTAGGCGTCCCCGCCATGCTCTGCCAGGCCACGAACTCGCCCTCGGCCAGGGGGCGGTCGTCTCCGGCCACGAACTTGGCCTTGCCGTCGGACGAGACCACCGGCGCGCCGTCCAGGCGGCTGGCCGGCCCGTGCTGGGAGCTGCCGCCGATGCCGTAGTCCACGATGACCTCCCGCCGGGGATCCGTCTCCGTGGCCGTCTCGTCCACCCAGAGCTGCACGTAGGCAGCCGGCGCCGGTTTGCCCAGGCTGACCGTGCCGCTGTAGATCCCGCCGCTGCCGGTCAGGTCGATGGGCGAGAGACCCATCTCGCTCTCCGGGTAGAGGCGAGCCCGGAGGGAGGGCACGTCCACGGGCAGGGTGACGGAGATGTGCAGGGTGGTGCTGGTCACCGGGGAGGCCAGGATCACCGGCGTCCAGGAGGTGTCCTTCTGGAGGGCAAGGACGTTGTCCCCTGGGGCCAGGATCTCGCAGCCGAACTGCTGGCGAGGCGTGGCCGCCCCCTCCGCGTGGTCGTTGATGTCGAAGACGCAGAAGCGGTCGTCGGCCTGGGCCCCGAACAGGGTGATCTGGTTGCTGCC
>CAYQEB010000001.1:14168-20147 GCA_964416395.1 uncultured Caldilineaceae bacterium
TCCTTGACCACGTCCAGGTAGGTGTCGAAGAGGAAGAGCAGGTAGTGGCCCAGCTCGTGAGCGAAGGCCAGGGACCAGTCCTGGCTGGTGTCCACGCCAGGGACGGTGGGGTTGCCAGGCAGGTGGAAGCGATTCCAGGTGGCGCCCATGTAGACGTGGCCTGGGTAGAAGCTCAGGCCCTGGCTGGCGAACTGGGGATCCGGCGTCACCTCGGTGACCACGCCCCCGGCGTCGGCCCAGGGCCGCAGGTTGTTGCTGGCGTAGAGGCGGACGTCCGCGGTCTCCCAGTTCTCGCTGTCCTGGTAGACGGTGACGTTGCCCAGGGCCATCTGGCCATCGGTGAAGTCGTAGAGGAAATTCGAGGCCTGGACCAGGTTCGCCTGCAGCTGGTTCTTGTAGGCGGGATCTCCCTCCAGGTTCCACTGGGTGGAGATGGTCAGGTTGCGCAGCATGAGGGGATCTCGGCTGCCCACGGTCATGGTCACCGTGCCGCCCACAAAGGAGCCCCTGGCCAGCAGAAGGGGCGGGCCGCTGGTGCCGTAGAGGACGTAGTCCCCGGTCTCGGAGATGGTCTGTCGGACCCAGAGGGTGTCCCCCAGGTTGATGGCCGTGTGGTTCAGGACGTAGCCATCGCTGCCCACGGCGAAGGTGGTCCAGAGCTCCGAATCCGGGGAATAGCGGTAGAGGGTGGCGCTGGTCGCCCCGTTGCAGGGATCCGCGGTCTCGCTGCAGACTCGGATGCAGCGGGGATCGGCCAGGGTGGCGGTCACCCAGCCCAGCGGGTTGTCCCAGGTGTAGTTGGAGGGCCAGCCGTAGCTGTCCCCGGTCTGGCGGATGTCGTGGCGGAAGACGGCCAGGCCGAAGGGGGCGCCGCAGTGCTGGGTGAAGTCGGCCAGGGCGATCTTGTACTCCGCGTGCTCCTGATCCCGGTTGACGTCGGTGGCCGCCCACGCGCTCCAGCCGGTCAGCGCGGTGCGGCTGTAGACCTGGCTGGGATCCGAGCTGCCGGTCCCTTGGAAGCTGCGCAGCAGCGGCCCATTGTTGGCGTTGAAGGCCACCTCCAGGGCGAAATCATCCTCCTCTGCGTACTTCTCCTTGCCGTTGTCCGTGTCCAGGTAGACCCGGAAGCGGCGCTCAGGGATGTTGCTGACTTTGTCCTGGATGCAGACGTAGAGGTTGTCGCCGTCATGCTTCAGGTAGAAGGTGGCCAGACCATCCACGCTGGCGAACTGGTAGGCGACCGCGCCCGCGTACTCGCCGCTCACGTCACAGACGCCGTCCAGGGT
Source organism: uncultured Caldilineaceae bacterium (assembly GCA_964416395.1). Taxonomy (GTDB): domain Bacteria; phylum Chloroflexota; class Anaerolineae; order Caldilineales; family Caldilineaceae; genus S144-5. Next base: position 15,455 of record CAYQEB010000001.1, read on the forward strand.
CACGGCGGCCTCGTCCCGGGGGATGGTCACCTGGCTGGGAGGCAGGGTGTACTCCACGTAGAGGGCCGGCGCGACGCCCCCCGCCTTCTCCTTGCTCTGGAACGCCCGGCTGAAGGAAGCGCCGTCGGTGGGCAGCAGCGCCAGGCCGTAGTTGGGGTAGGTGAAGGGCCGGTAGACCCAATCTTCCACCAGGCCGGTCACGTCCCAGGCCACCTGCAGGTTTCTGCCGTCGGGCGCATCCATCGTGGCCCAGATCTGGCCGGTCGGCTGGTTGGCCCAGGTGACAGTCTCCTCGCTCCAGGGATCCTGTACGCGCTGGATGGCGATGCTCCACGGGGAGCCGGAGGCGCTGGTCTGGTAGAGGCGCAGCTCCGCCCTGGTGATGATGGCGTTCGAGGGGATGGCGCTCAGGTCGAAGCGCAGGAGCGTCCGGTTCTCAATGTAGGCGACGGTGCTCAGGATGGAGACGGAGAGGGACTCGTCGTTGCCGTAGTTGGTGGAGCTGCTCTGGGAGGAGACGTAGGCGTCGTCCAGGGGCGTGAGGAGCACGCTGGCGCTGGTGGCCCCGGCGCTCACCGGCGGCGGGCTCTCCTCCTGGGCGCGAGCAGGACCGCCCCAGCTCAGGAGCAGGAGCAGCGTCAGGGGAAGGGCCAGCAGCATCAAAATGGGGCGGAGACGGTGGATGGAAGATGGCATGGGATCGCTCCTGGTGGCGGCCCGCCCGGGACGATCCCGGCCGGGACACAAGGGTGAAGACAGGCCAAACCTGGAGCGAGCGCTTTCCGGGCCCTCACCAGGCGCTGTTGACCTGGTTGGCCTCGGTGCGGCTGTCCCGTTCGGCCTGCATGCGGGGAAGGTCGTGGATGGTGAGGACGCCGCGTTTGTACTCCAGCAGCCCTCGTTTGCGCCAGTCGTTCAGCAACCGGTTGACCCATTCCCGACGGGCCCCCACCATGGAGGCCAGGTCCGTCTGGTTCAAGGCCAGATCCACCCGGTAGCGCTTGCCCGGCTCGATGGCTTCCCCGTAGCGTTCGGTGTAGTAGAGCAGAATGTGGAGCAGGCGGCCGGCCGCGTCCAGCTGGGCCACGGACTCCGCGTAGGCGGAGGTCCAGCGCAGCTTCTGGGAGAGGAGCCGAGCCAGGCTCAGGGCCAGGTCGGGCATGGTGCGCAGGTGGTAGAGGAACCGTTCGTGGGAGATGGCCAGCAGCTCCACGTCGCTGACGGCCTTGGCCGAGGCGGAACGGGGCTGGTTGTCGATGGCGGCCAGTTCGCCGATAATGTCGTGGGTGGAAAAGATGTTGATGGAGGTCTCCCCACCGGAGGGGCTGATCCGAAAGATGCGCACCTTGCCCTTCAGGACCACATAGAGTTCCCGGCTTTCGTCGCCTTGGCGGAAGATGATCTCGTTCTTGGCGTAGCGGCGCAGTCGGAAATCCTCGATCAAGGTTGTTCGATCCCGGTCGTTCAGCTCTGAGAAGAGAGGGACGCGTTTCAGCACGGCGAGCCTTCGTTGTAAGGTGATTTCGTCCACATTCATTCTCCGTTGAGTATAGCCCAGACCGGCTCTCTCGGCTGCGCGCCAGGCCATGGCGGGTCTGTGATCTGGAACACAACCGAAGAGTATCCTAAGGCATTGCTGCGCCTCCTATGGCCAATGTATCCTGAATTATCCGCGATTTCCCTCTGCTGCGCAATCGTTGACAGGCAGAAAGCCTCTGGCCAGGCCGATCTCAGCCGGGCTTTCCCTCTGGCCAACAAGGACGCCGCCCAATCGAAAACCGCTTCCGGGGCCCATTCATCGACGCTTCACTGCACTTCTTTCGGGAGAAAAGCACAACCATGAGCACCTTTGCCTGGCTCGTCATCGGCCACCTGGTGGGTGATTGGATGCTGCAGACCGACTGGATGGCCAGAGAAAAGCAGAACGGCATGGCCACCCGAGCCCTCCTTGTCCACTGCCTCATCTACACCGGCACGTTGATGGCCTTCCTGGCACTGGCCGCGACCCGCCACGCCCTCGCCCCGCCCTACCTGACGGTGGGCCTGACCATCCTCCTCAGCCACTGGTTCATCGACGGCGCTCGCCTGGCCGCCCGCTGGAGCCAACTCCTGCGCCAGACCAAACAGGAGTTCGTGCGCATCATGGTGGATCAGACCCTGCACCTGCTGGTGCTGGCATTTGTGGTTGAGTTCCTTTTCTGATAGAACGTATCGGAAGAGAGAACGTTTCGGACAACCACCCATCCCACCCACTTCGGCAGGGAAGAAACCGGCAGGGAAAGACCATGGAATTCTCCCGATTCGGCCGCAAGTTCACCCAGGAGTCGGGCATCCTCCAACTCATGGCGGACCTGGGCGAGGGCCTGGCCGCGGGCGAGGACGCCCTCATGCTGGGAGGCGGCAACCCGGCCACCATCCCCCAGGTCCAGGAACGGCTGGCCCAGGAGATGGCCCGCATCCTGGAGCAGCCCAGCCGCTTCCGCCAGATGGTGGGGGACTACAGCAGCCCCCAGGGGCACGACGGCTTCCGGGAGGCCCTGGTCCGGCTCCTCCACCGGGAGTACGGCTGGCCCATCACCCCGGAGCACATCGCCCTGACCAACGGCAGCCAGACCGCCTTCTTCTTTCTCTTCAACCTCTTCGCTGGGGAATTCCCCGACGGCTCCCACCGCAAGATCCTGCTGCCCCTGGCCCCGGAGTACATCGGCTACGCGGACGCTGGGGTGGACGAGGACATCTTCGTGGCCAACCGGCCGGAGATCGAGTTCCTGGGCCAGCACACCTTCAAGTACCACGTGGACTTCCAGCGTCTCTCCATCACCCCGGAGATCGGCGCCATCTGCGTCTCTCGGCCCACCAACCCCACGGGCAACGTCCTCAGCCAGGACGAGGTGGCCCGCCTGGCCGAACTGGCCGCCCAACACCGCATCCCCCTGCTCCTGGACAACGCCTACGGCGTCCCCTTCCCGGCCATCACCTTCGTGGACGCAGCGCCCATCTGGACGGAGCAGACCGTCCTCTGCATGAGCCTCTCCAAGCTGGGTCTGCCCGCGGCCCGCACAGGCATCGTGATCGGGCCGAAAGCAGTGATCCAGGCCGTCTCCGCGCTGAACGCCGTCGTCAGCCTGGCCCCGGGCAGCATGGGCGCGGCCCTGGTCCAGGGCCTGGTGGAGAGCGGGGAGATCCTCTCCCTGAGCCAGGAGGTGATCCGCCCCTTCTACCAGCGCAAGTCCCGCCAGGCCATCCAGTGGCTGGAGGAGGAGCTGGGGGATCTGCCCTTCTACGTCCACAGCTCGGAAGGAGCCTTCTTCCTCTGGCTCTGGTTCCAGGACATGCCCATCACCAGCGGGGAGCTCTACCGGCGTCTGAAGGAGCAGGGGGTGATCATCGTCCCCGGCCACTACTTCTTCCCTGGCCTGGCCGAGGAGTGGCGGCACAAGCAGGAGTGCATCCGCCTGAACTTCGCCCAGGAGGAGCGGGTGGTGCGCCGGGGCATCCAGATCATCGCAGCGGAGGTGCGCCGGGCCTACCGCCAGGGCTGATCTCAGGCCCGGGCCAGGATGCCCGTCATGCAGCCGATGGATCCCGCGGCCTTCATGAGCTCGCTCACGTCCACCGTGCGGCAGACCACCCCCGCTTCCTGGAGGAAGGCCTGGGTCACCGGGTTGCCCGCAGGCATGAGGATCTCCCCCGGCCCCAGGGTGACGAAGTTGAGGGCGTGGGTGCGGATGGCCTCGGCCTCGTCGGGGATGAAGAGCACCCGGTAGCCCCGCTGGCGCAGGGCATCCACGCCCCGGGTGGCCAGCCGCCGAGGCCAGGCCACGGCCAGATCCCGGTCCACGATGCGCAACATCCCCATGAGGTGCATGGTCCCCACCGGCAGGTCCACAGGGATCACCGTCACCCCCATCTCCTCCAGGATGGCCGTCACCTGGGCTGCGCCCTCCTCGTTGGTGCGCAATCCCTGGCCCAGGATCACCGTCCCCTCGTCCAGCCAGAGCGCGTCCGCCCCCTCGAAGGTGCCCCGCCCCCGCACGCAGCGCAGGATGGGCACGCCCAGGTCCGCCAGGCGCCGGGCGACGTTCCGCTCCTCCCCGGCCCGCACCGTGGAGGCCGGCCGTGCCAGGATGGCCCCCTCCGGCGTCATGAAGAGGAGGTCCGCCACGAAGATCTGGTTGGGCGTGGGCGTGCCGGCCGGCTCCACGTAATGGACGGCCACCCCCGCGTCCCGATAGGCCTGGGCCAGGGCGTCGTGCTGGGCCTGGGCCTTCTCCAGATCCACCGGGGCCAGCATGAGCGCAGCCTGGGGATCCTGGGAGGCGGCCAGCTCCGGGCCGGGCCGGTGCAGCAGGACCGCCTGCAGTCGGCTCCACTCACTGGCCAGGCCGAAAGGCCCCCAGACCGAGCCCATCTCCTCTGCCAGGCTCATCCGCCGGGGGGACCAGCCCGGTCCGCCGTAGGCCGAGGTGCTCAGGGTGTCGACGAGGTGCGTCATGGTGCTCTTCTCCTTCTAGTTGGAACGCTCTTAGTTGGAATGCTCCTAGTTGGAATGCTCGATCCAGTGCAATGTTTCGATCCAGTGGAAAGTTTGGTGAATGGACAGACCAAAGGGTGACGAGGCAGGCGGAGCGACGCCTTCGCTCCAGATGGGGGCGGAGTCCATGACCGGAACGAACTCGCTAGCTGCCGCCCG
>CAYQEB010000001.1:20247-22678 GCA_964416395.1 uncultured Caldilineaceae bacterium
GTGCCGCGCCCTCCATCCGTTGACTTTCCTCGCGGTTTCCTGCTACAATTCCCCTGGGCAATCATCTGTTCCTCTCCTGCACATATGTGCACGCCGGGACGCCACCAGCGCCTGGATCCCCGCGACCAGCCGCTCCTGCACACCCTTCCGTGCACACCCGCCATGCGCCTCCCCCGCGCCCCTGGCCACGCCACTCCAACCATCCCGCCCGGGATCTTCTCCCGGCGGCCAGACAACCAGACAAAAGGAACCACCCACATGGACGATCGAACCGAAACCACTTCCTCGCCGGAGCGGAGCCAGGGCCCCTCCTCGGAGGAGTTCGCCGGCCTCTCTCCGGACTCCCTGCGGGAGGCCCTGCGGCGCATGCTGCTCATCCGGGCCTTCGAGGAGCAGGCGGAGCAGCTCTACTTCCAGGGGCTGATCCACGGCACCATGCACCTCTCCATCGGCCAGGAGGGCTCCGCGGTGGGGAGCATCTGGGCCCTACGCCCGGAGGACTACATCCTCAGCACCCACCGGGGCCACGGCCACAGCATCGCCAAAGGGGCCAAACCCGCCCTGATGATGGCCGAGTTCCTGGCCAAGGAGACAGGCTACTGCCGGGGACGAGGGGGCTCCATGCACATCGCGGACGTGGAGACGGGGAACCTGGGGGCCAACGGCATCGTGGGCGGCGGCATCCCCCTGGCCGCCGGCGTGGGCGTGAGCATCCAGATGCAGAAGCTGGACCGGGTGGTCATGGTCTTCTTCGGCGACGGCGCGGCCAACGAGGGGGCCTTCCACGAGAGCCTGAACCTGGCCTCCATCTGGGATCTCCCGGTGATCTACCTCTGCGAGAACAACCAGTACGCCATGTCCATGTCCGTGCGCCGCTCCATGAACATCCAGGACATCAGCCAGCGGGCCTGCGCCTACGGCATCCCCGGGGTGAGCGTGGACGGCAACGACTTCCTGGCCGTCTACCGGGCCGCAAAGGAAGCGGTAGACCGGGCCCGGCGGGGGGAAGGCCCCACCCTCATCGAGGCCAAGACCTACCGCTGGAAGGGACACAGCCGCAGCGACAAACAGCGCTACCGCACCAAGGAAGAAGTCCAGGAGTGGCAGGCCCGGGACCCCATCCGGCGGCTGGCGGAGCGCATGATGGCCCAGGGCTGGCTGGACCAGGCCAGCTTCCAGGCCCTTCAGGAGGACGTGGCCCGGGAGATCCAGGAGGCGGTGGCCTTCGCCATGGAGAGCCCGGAGCCCGACCCCGCCACCATCCTGGAAGGAGTCTACGCATGAGTCGGGAACTCACCTACGCACAGGCCATCCGGGAGGCCATCGCCCTGGCCATGGAACGGGACGACCGGGTCTTCCTCTTCGGCGAGGACGTGGGCATCTACGGTGGGGCCTTCGGCGTCACCGATGGGCTGCTGGACCGCTTCGGCCCAGAGCGGGTGCGGGACACCCCCATCTCCGAAGCGGTGCTGGCCGGGGTGGCCACCGGCGCCGCCATGACCGGCATGCGCCCCATCCTGGAGATCCAGTTCATGGACTTCATCACCCTCTCCATGGAGCAGCTGGTGCTCCAGGCCGCCAAGCTGCGCTTCATGCTGGGGGGCAAGGTGAACATCCCCTTCGTGCTGCGCACCCCGGCCGGGGCCGGGACCGGCGCCGCGGCCCAGCACTCGGAGAGCCTGGAGAACTGGTTCGTCCACGTGCCCGGGATCAAGGTGGTCATGCCCAGCACCCCCGCGGACGCCAAGGGGCTGCTCCTGGGCGCCATCGAGGACCCCAACCCGGTGATCTTCGTGGAGCACAAGCTCCTCTACCGCCACAAAGGCCCAGTGCCCGAGGGCTACACCCCCATCCCCCTCAGCCAGACCCAGGTCAAACGGGAGGGCGCGGACCTGACCATCGTGGCCACCTCCCTCATGGTGCTCCGAGCCCTGGAGGCCGCGGAGACCCTGGCCCAGGAGGGCATCCAGGTGGAGGTGGTGGACCCCCGCACCCTCAAGCCCCTGGACGAACAGCCCATCATCGACTCGGTGAAGAAGACCGGCCGGGTGCTCATCGTCCACGAGGCCTGCAAGACCGGCGGCTACGGCGGTGAGCTGGCGGCCATCATCGCCGGCTCCGAGGCCTTCGACTACCTGGACGCCCCCATCCGCCGCCTGGCCGGGCTGGACATGCCCGTGCCCTACAACCGGGAGCTGGAGCGACGCATGGTCCCCCAGGTGGAGGACATCGTGGACGCGGCCCGCAAGCTGGTCCGGGAGGGAATCTGATGGCCACGCCGGTGATCATGCCCAAGTTCGGCATGGCCCAGGAAGAGGGCACAGTCATCCGCTGGCTGAAACAGGAGGGCGACCGAGTGGAGAAGGGGGACGTGCTCCTGGAGGTGATGACCGACAAGGTGGACATGGAGGTGGAGGCCCAGGCCAGCGGC
>CAYQEB010000001.1:22778-25759 GCA_964416395.1 uncultured Caldilineaceae bacterium
GCCGGGTCGGGTGCGGGCCACCCCCGCAGCCCGACGTCTGGCCCGGGAAGCTGGCATCCCCCTGGACGGGATCCCGGGCAGCGGGCCCCGGGGGCGCATCCAGGCCCAGGACGTGGAGCGACACCTGGCCGCGCTGGCCGCCTCGGCAGAGCCAGAGGCCCAGCCGATCCCCGGCCCGGGGGCTCGCCCGGAGCAGGCCGCGCCCCTGACGGGCATGCGCCGCACCATCGCCCGCCGCCTGACCCAAAGCTGGCAGAGCATTCCCCACGTCACCTTCACCGTCTCCGTGGACATGCGCCAGGCCGAGGCCCTGCGCCAGCGCCTGAAGCCGGACGTGGAGGCCGGGGGCGCTCGCTTCACCCCCACGGTGCTCCTGGCCCTGGCCGTGGCCCGTCTCCTGCCCCGCCATCCCCGGCTGAACGCCTGGCTCCAGGCCGAGGGGGACGAGCTGCTCCTCACCCAGCACAGCCAGGTGAACCTGGGGGTGGCCGTGGCCCTGGAGGATGGGCTCATCGTGCCGGTGATCCACGGCGCGGAGGAGCTGGGGCTGGCGGCCCTGGCCCAGCGCATCGACGACCTGAGCCAGCGGGCCCGCAAGGGAGACCTGCAGCCCCGGGAGGTGATGGACGGCACCTTCACCATCTCCAACCTGGGCATGTTCCCGGTGGACCACTTCACCGCCCTGATCAACCCGCCCCAGGTGGCCATCCTGGCGGTGGGCCGGGCCCGGATGCAGCCCGTCTGGGACGGGGAGGGCTTCCAGCCGGCGCCGGTGCTGCAGCTGACCCTCTCCGCGGACCACCGGGCGGTGGACGGCGCGGTGGCTGCGGCCTTCCTGGCCGATCTCAAGGTTGTCCTGGAGGAGCCGGCTCGGCTGCTCCTGTGACAGCCGGGGCCTGAGCCGGAGCCAGGGCCTGAATCGAAGACCCACATCCAGAGGCGAGGCGGTGCGCGCGAGGAGAACGCGTGCAATGCCTCGCCTCCGGCGCGTTGGAATCGGCGCGGCAAAAACCGGTGTGTTAAAATAGGCTCGAACCCTGTGTTTCCCTGGTCCCCGCGGGGGCTAGCGCTTTCAAGGACGAAGAACGGTGCTGCTCGAGCTTCACATCCGCAACTTCGCCATCATCCAGGACCTGCGCCTTCAGTTTCACCCGGGCTTGAACGTGCTCACGGGAGAGACAGGCGCGGGCAAGTCCATCATCGTGGACGCCCTGGGCCTGCTCCTGGGCGACCGGGCCCTGACCGAGTGGGTGCGGGCCGGCGCGGAGCGGGCGGAGATCGAGGCCACCTTCCGCCTCTTCTCCCCCCAGGAGAAGCAGGGTGGCCCGACCGCCACCAGCAACGGCGCCCAGCCCCCCGAGGAGGAGCTGGCCCGGGAGCTGCTGGATCTGCTGGCCCGAGAAGGGCTGGACGACCCGGACCAGCCCCACCTGCTGACCCTGGGCCGAGAGGTGCGCCTTTCCGGCCGCAACATCGCTCGGGTCAACGGCCGGGCGGTGAGCCTGCAGCTCCTGAGCGAGATCGCCAACCGCCTGGTGGACATCCACGGCCAGGGAGAGCACCTGAGCCTGCTCCGGCCCCGCAGCCACGTCCACCTGCTGGACCGCTACGGGGGGCTGTTGCCCCTGCGCCGTCGGCTGGCCGAAAAGGTCCAGGAGCTGCGGAGCGTGCAGGGCGAGCTCCAACGCCTGCGCCAGGACGCGCGCACCGTGGCCCAGCGGCTGGACATGCTGGCCTTCCAGGTGGAGGAGATCCGCAGCGCCGCCCTGGAGCCAGACGAGGAGGAGGCGCTGGAGGCGGAGCGGCGACGGCTGGGCAACGCGGAGGCCCTCCTGCAGCTGGCCCAGGCGGCCCAGGCCATCCTGGAGCAGGGGGCCGGGGAAGCGCCTGGGGCCATCGACCTGGTCAGCGACGCGGTGGGGCGGCTGGAGCGGCTGGCCCGCATCGACCCCACCATGGCCGCTGCCGCCAACCTGGGCCAGGGTCTGCTGGAACAGCTCCAGGAGCTGGCCCGGGAGCTCCAGGACTACGGCGAGGGGCTGGAGTTCAACCCGACTCGGCTGGTGGAGGTGGAGGAGCGGCTGGAGCTCATCCACAACCTGAAGCGCAAGTACGGGGACAGCATCCCGGAGATCATCGCCTTCGGGGAGCAGGCCCAGGCGGAGCTGGAGGAGCTGGGCAACTGGGAGGCCCGGACGGAGGAGCTGGAGGCCCAGGAAGAGGCCCTGCTCCGGGCCATCGGTCAGCTGGCCGGAGAGCTGAGCCAGCGGCGGCAGCAGGCCGGGGAGACCATGGCCCGCCAGGTGGAGGCGGAGCTGGCCGAGTTGCGCATGGCCCACGCCCGCTTCCAGGTGGCCATCAGCCAGCGGGAGGATCCCAGCGGGGCCTACCTTCCGGACGGCCGCCGGGTGGCCTTCGACCGCACCGGCGCGGATCGGGTGGCGTTCACCATCAGCGCCAACCCGGGGGAACCCCTGAAGCCTCTGGCCAAGGTGGCTTCCGGCGGGGAGACCTCCCGGCTCATGCTGGCCCTGAAGGGGGTCCTGGCCCAGGCCGACGCCACCCCCACCCTGATCTTCGACGAGATCGACCAGGGCATCGGCGGGCGCGTGGGCGCGGTGGTGGGGGAGAAGCTCTGGCGTCTCACCGGCCAGGGAAGCCAGCCCGACGCCGCTCGCCACCAGGTGATCTGCATCACCCACCTGCCCCAGCTGGCCGCCTTCGGGGACCAGCACCTGAGCGTGCGCAAGCGCACCTTCCAGGAAGGGGAGCAGGTGCGCACCGGCACCCAGGTGCGTCCACTGGAGGGGGAGGAGCGGGTGGCCGAGCTCATGCAGATGCTGGGGGCCACCAGCGATGCCGGCCGCCGTTCCGTGGAGGAGATGCTGGCAGAGGTGGCCCGGGTGAAGGGAGAGGGAAGATCGGCCATCGAAGAGCGGCTCAAAGATTGACGATTGGACGACGAAACTGGAGATCAGAGG
>CAYQEB010000001.1:25859-34321 GCA_964416395.1 uncultured Caldilineaceae bacterium
AAGGAGGACGCCATGTCCCGCCTGCACCAGCTATTCCGGATCTTCTACCTGACCAGCCTGCTCCTGGGATTGACCCTGCCGGTGGCCGGGGAGGTGCTGGCGGCCGCGACCCAACCCCAGGTGGGGGAGGGCCAGGGCCCGGTGGTCTACGCACTCACCTTCAAGGGCGCGGTGACGCCGGTCCTGCACCGCTACATCGAGAACGGCATCGAAGCGGCGGTGGCCAGCGATGCGGAGGCCATCGTCCTGCAGCTGGACACCCCAGGCGGCAGCGTGGACGTGACCCAACGCATCGTCCAGACCATCCTGGCCTCCCCGGTGCCCATCGTGGTCTACGTGGCTCCGTCCGGGGCCCGGGCCGGCAGCGCGGGGACCTTCATCACCCTGGCCGGGCACGTGGCGGCCATGGCTCCAGGGAGCAGCATCGGCGCGGCCAGCCCGGTGGGCGCCGGCGGCGAGGACGTGGGCGAGACCCTGGAGGCCAAGATCAAGAACATCCTCAGCGCGGACATCGAGAACCTGGCCGCCCGGCGGGGAGAGAAGGCGGTGGAGTGGGCCATCAAGGCGGTGCAGGAGGCGGCCGCGGCCACCGCGGACCAGGCCCTGGAGCTGGGGGTCATCGACTTCATCGCCACGGACCTGGATGACCTGCTGCGCCAGCTGGACGGCTTCCAGGTCACGGTGCAGGGCACTCCCAGGACCCTGCACACCCGGGGCGCCCTGATCCAGCCCCTGGATCTGACGCCTCTCCAGCAGTTCCTCAACTTCATCAGCAACCCCAGCATCGCCACCATCCTGCTCACTGTGGGCTCGGCCGGGCTCATCGCCGAGGTCTGGAACCCGGGCACCTGGGTGCCGGGGACCATCGGGGCCATCTGCCTGCTCCTGGGGCTCTACGCCCTGGGCCAGCTGGACGCCAACTTCGCCGGCCTGGCCCTGATTGTGCTGGCCGTCATCCTCTTCACCGCGGAGGCCTTCACCCCCACCTTCGGCGCGCTGGCCCTGGCCGGGGCCATCTCCTTCGTCCTGGGCGCGGTCCTCATCTTCGACACGCCCGGCCTGCAGGTGCCCTGGCCCACCATCCTGGGCCTGGCCGGGGGCATGCTCCTCTTCGCCGTCTTCGCGGGGGGCGCCGCCCTGGCCGCTCAACGCCGCAAACCCCTCACTGGCATGGAGGGGCTGATGGGGCAGCGGGCCAAGGTCAAGGAGACCTTCCGAGCCGGGGAGCCGGGGAGCGTCTTCGTCCAGGGAGAGTGGTGGCGCGCGGAGCTGGAGGAAGGTGCGGTGGAGGCTGGGGAAGAGGTGGTCATCGTGGGACACCGGGGCTACACCCTGATCGTGCGCAAGATCCGCTGAGCCGGCCGCCACTCGCCAGCTCATCCACCCGACAGCCCATCACTCGACACCCAACTTGAACCATGACCCGAATTCTTGCCATCGAGACCAGCTGTGACGAGACCGCCGCCGGGGTGGTGGAGGACGGCCGCCGCCTGCTCAGCAACGTGGTGGCCAGCCAGATCGACCTGCACCGGCGCTTCGGCGGCGTCTTCCCCGAGGTGGCCAGCCGCCAACACGTGCTGGCCATCCACAACGTGGTCCGCCAGGCCCTGGACGAAGCCGGGGTGGCGCGCCTGGATCAGCTGGATGGGCTGGCTGTGACCCACGGTCCCGGCCTGGCCGGCAGCCTGCTGGTGGGGGTGAACACGGCCAAGGGCATGGCCTTCACCAGCGGCCTGCCCTTGCTGCCGGTGAACCACCTGGAAGGCCACGTCTACAGCAACTGGATCGTCCTGGACGAGACGGACCCGGCCGTGGCCCACCTGGAGGAGTTCCCGGTGGTGGTGCTCATCGTCTCCGGCGGCCACACGGAGCTCCTGCTCATGACCGGCCACTGCCGCTACCAGCGCCTGGGCGGCACCCTGGACGACGCGGCCGGGGAGGCCTTCGACAAGGTGGCCCGGCTCCTGGGCCTGGGCTACCCGGGCGGGCCAGCCATCCAGCAGGCCGCGGAGCGGGGGGATCCCAGCCGCTATCCCCTGCCCCGGCCCCTCATGCAGGCCGGCGAACACCGCTACGACTTCAGCTTCTCCGGGCTGAAGACCGCGGTGCTGAACCTGACCAAGAAGCTGGCCCAGGAGGGGATCCAGGCCCAGGAGGATCCCCAGGTGGCTGCGGACATCGCGGCCTCGTTCCAGGCCGCGGTGGTGGAGGTGCTGGTGGCCAAGACCGTGGACGCGGCCCAGGCCTTCCAGGCCCGGCGGGTCTGCATCTGCGGCGGGGTCAGCGCCAACGCCCAGCTGCGCCAGATGGCCCAGGAGCGCTGCCAGGCTCTGGGGCTGCCCCTCCACATTCCGCCCCTCTTCCTCTGCACGGACAACGCGGCCATGATCGCCGCCGCGGCCTTCCATCGCTGGCAGGTGATGGGGGAGCAGGCCTTGGCGGACCTGAGCCTGGACGTGCACGCCAACCTGCCCCTGACCTGAACCCAGCCGGTGCAGGCTCCAGGGCCATCCCCACCACGCGAAAAGCGGCCGAGTCTCCACGACCTGGCCGCTCTCTTTTTACAGGAACAGGATTTACAGGAACAGGGATCTGCAGAAACAGGGTCCGCTCACTCGTTGCCCAGGGCCCCGGCAGGCCCGCCCAGCCCCACCAGTTTGCCTTCGTCTCCCGGGCCTTCCTCCCGGCCCTGGGGCTCCTTGCCCGGCCTCTCCTCCGCTGACGCCAGGGCGGGGGCGGCTTCTCCACGGATCACCCGCCGGTAGACGGAAGGCCGCCTGGGCTGGGCCACAGCCGGCCGGTCCTGGAAGGGAGGGTAGCCCAGGAGCTTGGCGTGGATGTAGCTGCCGATGAGGCGCATGCTGGCCAACACCGGCGCAGCCAGGAAGGCCCCCAACACGCCGCCCACGTTGGCCCCCACCACCACGCCGGAGAGGACCACCACCGGGTGCAGGTTCACGCTGGTGCCGATGATCCGGGGCACCAGGAGCTGGTTCTCCAGCTGTTGGATGATGAAGTAGATGCCCATGACCACCAGGCCAAACTGGAGGTGGCTGATGTCCAGCACCAGGCTCCCCTGGATCAGGGCCACGATCACCGCGGGGATCATGGCGATGATGGGGCCGATGTTGGGGATGATCTCCATGACCCCAGCCAGAATGGCCAGGATGAGGGCGCCAGGGGTGCCCACCGCGGTGAGCGCGATCCAGGTGGCCACGCCCACAGAGGCGGAAAGGATGATCTGCCCCCGGAAGAAGGATTGCCAGATCTGCCCCATGCGCCGCATCAACTCGCTGATCTCCGAGTAGTAGGACTGGGGAAAGAGCCCCTCCACGTAGTCGATGATCTTGGGCGCATCCTTGGTCAGGTAGAGGCTGGTGAAGAAGAGGAACATCAGGAAGAAGAAGGTGTTGAAGATGCCCCCCACCACAGAGATGCCCACCGCGGCGGAGCGGCCCACCACGTTGGTGGCGGTGCTGATGGCCTGGTTGATGTAGTTGAGGATCTCCGCGGTGCTGGGCAGGAACTGGAAGGCGATCTCCCCGCTCAGGGTGGCCTGGAGCTGCTGCACGGCCCGGGAGATGTCGAACTGGAAGCCCAGGAACTCCAGGGTGGTGGGCAGCTTGGAGATGAACTCCTGGAGGAAGCGCACGAAGGCCCGGGCGGTGGAGGGCACGTCGAAGGAGAGGGAGCGCAACTGATCCACCAGGACTGGGGCCAGCAGGATGGGCGCCAGGATCAGGCCCACCAGGAAGAGCAGGTAGAGGACCACCGTGCTCACCCCCCGGGGGATGCGCAGGCGCTCGCACAGGTCCACCAGAGGGTTGACCAGGTAGGAGATGATGGCCGCGATGATGAGGATGGGCAGCACCGGCCGGCTGACCCAGATGAGCAGGGCGACGACCACCAGCATGATCACCGCCACAGTGCGCTTGGTGTCCGGATCCCAGTCCGACTGGGAGGGCGGGATCGACGAAGCCACCATCACCGGGGCGGGCTCCTGGGACTCGGGCTGGGACTCCGGCTGGGACTCCGGGAGGGCGGCCACCGGCTCTGCCGCCTGGGAGCCGGTTTCCGGGCGCGCCGCCTCCTGGCCCTGGGGCCGCCCCGAGGGCTGCTCTGCAGACTGGCCCGAGGAGGTCTCTGGGCTTGGGTTGCCTTCCGGCTCCACGTTCCTGGGTTCGCTCATGGTTCCCCGTCAGTGGCTGGGCCGGGCCAGCGCCGATCATGGATGGCGGACAAGCCGGCTCAGCCGCACACAGCCTCGAAGACTCGCAGGAAGTTGCCCCCCAGCACCTTGCGGATGGTCTCCTCCGAGTGGCCCCGATCCTGGAGCTTGCGGGTGATGCTGGGGTACTTGGTCACGTCGTCCAGCTCCTGGGGCGGATGGCAGCCGTCGAAATCGCTGCCGATGGCCACATGGTCCTCGCCCAACAGGTCCAGCATGTACTCCATGTGCTGGATCACCGTGTCCAGGGTGACCTTCTCCGGCTCCTCCCGGTTCAGGAAGCTGTTGACGAAGGTCACCCCGACCACGCCCCCCTGCCCCGCGATGGCCAGGAGCTGCTCGTCCGTCAGGTTGCGGGGGTGATCGCAGAGGGCCCGGGCGTTGCTGTGGCTGGCGATGATGGGGTCCTGGGAGTGGGCCAGCACGTCCTGGAGGCCGGCAGGGGAGAGGTGGCTCGCGTCCAGCAGGATGCCCAGCTGGTTGCATTCTCGCACCACCTGCACGCCAAATTCTGTGAGGCCGCCCCCGGTTCGGCTCTCGGCCACGCCGTCGCAGGCCGCGTTGCGGAAGTTCCAGGCCAGCCCCAGGTTGCGAATGCCCAGGCGATAGAACTGGCGCAGCAGCCCGATCTCCCCGTCCAGGGCCTCCGCCCCCTCCAGCCCTGGGATGCCGGCGATCTTCCCGGCCGCCTTGGCCTCCCGGATGTCCTGGGCCCGGCCGGCCAGGACGAACTGGTCCGGGTGGCGCTGGGCCAGGAGGTGGAGCTGATCCAGCCGGGCCATGGCGTGGGTCACCGCGGCGTGGCGCTGGTAGGGCACGGGCACGTAGCAGGCGAAGAACTGGGCGTCCACCCCGCCTTCCCGCATGCGGGGCAGGTCCAGGTGGCCCTTCTCCGAACGCTCGCCCAGCCAGCGCTCCCCACTGAGCTGATCGCCGATGCTGTCGCAGTGGCCGTCGATGACCAGGGCGTCGAAATGGAGGTTGTCGGTCATGGAACCCATCCTTTGGCAGGGAAGCGGGGGCCCAGGTGGAACAGGTGGCTGCAGCCCCCATAGTACATGAACACAGCCGTTCCGTTCAAGTCGCGTTCATCAGGACTCCAGGAAACGACGAGACCTGCCAGGTTGAAGAGCCCGGCAGGTCTCGGTTGCAGGGGAAAGCGGTGGATCCTGGACTAGATAAAGAGCATCTGGGCGCCTTCGGTCATCTCCAGGAACTCCATCGCGCCCACGATGTCGTCCACCTCGTCCACCAGGTCTTCCCGGTCCAGGTTCATCATGTCCGCGGCCATGCGGCAGGCGTAGATCTCCGCGCCGGCGTCGTGGATCATCTCCAGGAACTCAGCGACCGGCGGCATGTCGATCTTCTCCAGGGACTTCTTCATCATGGCCGTGGCCAGGTCCGTGGTGCCGGGGATCACGCCCACCAGGTTGGGCATGTGCATGGCCGGGTTGCCCACGGGGGTCACCTTCAGGTGATCCACCTTGCTCTTGGTGATGATGTCCATGCCCCAGAAGGTAAAGAAGAGCTTCACCTCGAGGCCCAGCATGCGGGCCGCGTTGGCCAGCACCAGGCCGGGATAGGCCATGTCCAGGCTGCCCTTGGAGCAGATGATGGCCAGGGTGCGGGTTTTTTCCTCTGCCATGGTTGACCTCCTTATCGTGGTCAGTTCGCTCGGTTACAGGTCGGTGCGAGTGGCGGCACGGACTCCTGACCCGGCTTGGCTCTAGATGCAGCCCTTGGGCTTGCCCAGGCCAGCGATGCGAGCCACCTTCTTGGCCGGGCCCTTGGGGAAGAGCTGGTAGAGCTCCTTGGTGGGCACGCCAGAGCGCTTGGTGATGGCCCGCAGGGTGGGGGGCTCGCCGTGCTCCTTGAAGTACTCCCGCACGAAGTTGATCACCTGCCAGTGGCGGTCGGTGAGCTCTTCGATGCCCTCCTCCTTGGCCAGGATCTGGGCGATCTCCGGGGTCCAGTCGTTCGGGTTGACCAGGAAGCCCTCGGCATCCAGTTCGACGTTCAGTTTCTCCTTCAGTTCTGCCACGGTGCTCATGGGAACATCTCCTTTCCTTGCTTTCCGTGCAAAGTCGTTTTGGGTGACGAATTCAGTCGGAACGATTCTGTTTCACATCGGTTTCACACGCTCGCCTCTGGGGCGAGGCTGCCGGTGCCACACTTCTCGGCAGGGGGCCGGGACGGCTGTCAGCCCTGTTGGCTGCGCCGTTGGGCCTCCCTGTGGGCCTCTTCCTGCTGCTGAGAGATGCGCTGGAAGACGGCCAGGGTGATGGCCAGGCCCCGCCGCACGTGAGGATCCCGCATCTGGCGAATGAGGGACCAGAGATCTGTGGGCAGCTCCTCCGCGTGCTCCTCCACCTCCTGGAAGGCGGTGGTGAGGTTGGCCACCAGGTTCATGATCTCCGGCTGGGTCATGGCCTTCACCGCGTTGAGGATGACCACCACGTTGTCGCCCAGCTGCCGCACGTCCTCTTCGCTGAAGGAGGTGACGATCTGGTCCACCACGTAGGCCCCCTGGCGAGCGAAGCCGAAGTAGCCCTTCTCCTCCAGCTCGTTCAGGGTGTAGACGGCCTGGTCGAACATGTCCTTGGTCAAGGGCGAGGCGTCCTTGACGAAGTCCTGCAGGCTCTCCAGCTGGTCCAGCATCTCGCTGAAGGTGCGGGTGTTCCGGGCCAGGCGCTTGAGCAGGAAGAGGATGTCCTCCAGCTGCACGTAGCTCTGGATCTCCTCCAGCTGCTCCACGATGACGGAGAAGAGCTCCCGGGAGATGGGGGTCAGGTCCTCCATGAGCTCGTCCCGCTCCTGCTGCCGGCGATACTGCTCGTAGGCCCGCTCCCGCAGGTACTGGACCTGGTCGCTCAGGGCCGCCACCTGCTGGGTGAGTGCATCCAGTTTCTGGCTGATGTCGGCCAGTTGGGTCGGTTCTGCTACGGCCATACTCATGGTTGGGCCTCCTTAGCTCCACTTGCCGGCCATGCTCATCTGCGCCGGGATGGGCATCTCTTTCCCCTTCAACAGGATGTTCCAGTACATCCAGCGGAACATCATCTTGCCCCAGTGGTTCATCCGGGTCTCTCGCAGCAGGGCGAAAGGACCGATGCCGGGCAGAGGGAAGTTGCCGGGCAGAGGCTCCACATCGTAGTTGAAGTCGATGAGGATGCCCTTGCCGAAGCCGGATTCGATGTAGCAGTTGGCGTGTCCATCGAAGGTGGGGAGCAGATCCAGGCCGTCGATGTAGCGCATGAAATTCTCGATGAAGACGTCCACCTCGAAGTGGGCCACAGAGCCTGCCTTGGACGTGGGCAGGTTGGCGGCGTCCCCCAGGACGAAGACGTTGTCGAAATCCCGGGCCTTCAGGGTGTACTTCTCTGTGGGCACGAAGTTGAGCTCATCGCCGATGCCCGAGCGCTCGATGACCGCGTCGCCCATGTTCACCGGGATGCTCACCAACAGGTCGTATTCCACTTTGCGCTCATCGAAGGAGTAGATGGCCTTCTCGTCCGGCTCCACCCGCTCGATGTTGTACTCCGTCACCAGATTGATCCCCTTCTCCTCCAGGATGTCCCCCAGGAGCTGGGCGGCCTTGGGCTTGGTGAAGGCCCCGGGCAGCGGCGTGACCAGGGTCAGGTCCACCCGATCCCGGATGCCCTGCTCGTGGAAGTACCAGTCGGCCAGGAAGAGGAACTCCAGAGGAGCCACCGGGCACTTGATGGGCATCTCCGCGATGTTGAGGACCAGCCGCCCACCCTGCCAGGTGCGCAGATGCTTGTGCAGGGCCACGGCCCCGTCCACCGTGTAGAAGTCGTAGATGCTCTTGTACCACTCGTGCTCCTTCAGCCCCGGGGTCTCGTCCGGGTTGGTCTTGGCGCCGGTGGCGATGATCAGGTAGTCATAGGGCAGGTAGCGATCGTCCCGGCGCAGGCGCACCCGGTTCTTGTCCGGCTCGATGAGCTCGATGGGAGAGATGATGACCTCCACCTCCGGGGGCAGGTAGTCCCGCTTGGGCTTGATCACGTCCTTGCGGTTGTAGATCCCGAAGGGGATGAAGAGGAAACCCGGCTGGTAGTAGTGGGTCTCGTACTCATCCACAATCGTGATCTTCCACTCCTCCATGTCCAGCTCGCGGACCAGTCGATTGGCGACCATCGTGCCGGCGGTCCCGGCTCCCAAGATCACTAAGCGCTTCATGGTTCACTCCTTGTACGATTCGGTCGGGCCCGCT
>CAYQEB010000001.1:34421-37347 GCA_964416395.1 uncultured Caldilineaceae bacterium
CAAGATCACTAAGCGCTTCATGGTTCACTCCTTGTACGATTCGGTCGGGCCCGCTGGGAGGGCGGGCATGAGTCCAAATTCAGGAAAAACGGTCACACCTTGCTCAACTCAGCAATGTGCTGCAGCTTGGAGAAAAGGTTGGCTCGCTCTGTGGCGATGTGGGCGATGATGTCCGCGATGCGCTGAACCAGGGAGAGCAGCCGCTCCTGGCCCTCTGGCTCCAGCCGAGGAACCTGGGCCAGGCGCCCCTCCAGGAGAGCCAGCTCCACGTCCAGCTCCTGGGCCATGCGCCGGCGCTCCTCCGGAGAAGGGGGCCACATCCCCGGCGCCACCCCACCTGTGACCAGCATGGCCTGCAGCTCCTGCCCCACCCGGATGAGCCCCCGGCTCCAGAGCAGCCCCACCGGCCCGGGAACAAACTCCGGGCGCAGGCTCAGGTCCTGGGCCAGCTCCGCCCAGAGCGCCTGGTAGCGCTGCCGGGCCACCGGCGACTGCATCAGGGCCTGGTAGAGGGGGAAGGGGTTGCTGGGCCGGGTGACGGGCCGCCCCCCCATGTCCGTGACCAGGAACATCACGCCCAAGGTGTCGCCAAAGGTGTCCAGGATCTGGTGGACGCAGTCGATGGCCACCAGCTTCTCCAGATCCGTCTGGGGATGAGGGTGGGCGCTCTCCTGGGCCCCCACGAAGACGGATGTCTGGGTCTTCAGCCAGCGCTCCACCTCCTGACGGGGAAAGCGCCACTGGTTGCCCACCTTCACCGCCGGCAACCGGCCCCCATCCGCCATGCGGTAGATGGTGGTCCGGTCCACCTGAAGGATCTCCTGCAGCTGTTTGGTGGTGAGATAACTGGCCACGATCCGACTCCCCCACGCTCCATCCCCAATCACGGCTCCATCACACTCGCTGATTTCCATCACATCCTGTGCATTCGGTGCATCGAGTTGCATTTGATGCATCCTGTTGCACTTCCATCATAATCCCAGGCCCAACGCAGCGCATGTGACAGCTGTCCCGACCGGGCCGGGACGTTTGTCATATTTTTCACAAACAGCAGGGACACCGCCCGCCCGATCCGCTCCACGCGAAAAACCGAGGCGCTTGCCCCGGTTTTCCATCCTGCTGTGCATCGCTGCTCGGCGCCACCCAGCGCCCCTGGAACCCAAACCGACCTCCAGGCGTTGCTTAGCCTGGGTCCGGCCCTCCCGCTTCGCCCTGGAGTTTCTCCTGCAGGCGCTGGCGGGCCAGCCCCGGATCCGCCTTGCCCTTCAGGGCCCGCATGACCTGGCCCATGAAGAAGCCCAGGAGCTTGCTCTCCCCCGCCCGGTAGCGGGCCAGCTCCCCGGGATGAGCGGACAGGGCCTGGTCGATGGCGGCGTCGATGAGGGCCGTGTCGCTGACCATGGCCAGCCCTTCCGCCTCCACGATGGCCTGGGGGTCCTCCCCGGTGCGGACCATGCGCTCCAGCACCTTCTTGGCCGTGTTGGGGTTGATGACCCGCTGGTCCACCAGGCGCAGGAGCTGGGCCAGCTGCTCCGGCTTCATGGGGATGGCGGCGATCTGGCGCAGATCCTGGCCCTGGCCCTCCGCGTAGAGCAGGCGGAAGAGCTCCCCGGTGACCCAGTTGGCCAGGCGCTGGGGCTTGCCGTCCTCGACGCCGTAGGCGGCCACCCCGGCCTCGAAGAAGTCGGCCACCCGCTTCTCGCTGGTCAGGATCTCCGCCTCGGCCCGGCGCAGGCCCCACTCCCGCTGGTAGCGCTCCCGTTTGGCGTCGGGCAGCTCTGGGAGGGTGGCCCGGATGGCCTGGATCCAGGGCTCCTCCACGCGCAGAGGGGGGATGTCCGGCTCGGGGAAATAGCGGTAGTCCTCCGCGCTCTCCTTGGTGCGCTGGAGGACCGTGCGCTGGTTCTGCTCGTCCCAGCCCATGTTGACCTGTTCCACCCGGCCGCCCTGCTCCAGGATCTGGGCCTGGCGCTGGGCCTCGTAGGCGATGGCGCTGCGCACGGCGCGGAAGCTGTTCAGGTTCTTCACCTCCACTTTGACGCCGTACTCTCCCCGCTCCCGCATCGCCGGCGTGCGGACGCTGATGTTGGGCTCGCAGCGCATGGCCCCCTTCTCCATGTCCCCGCTGTTCACCCCCAGGTAGCGGAGGAGGGTGCGCAGCTTGGTGAGGAAGGCGTAGGCCTCGTCCGGGCTGGCGATGTCCGCCTCGGTGACGATCTCCAGCAAGGGCACCCCGGCCCGGTTCAGGTCCACCAGGGAGTAGCCGTCCACGTGGGTGGTCTTGCCGGTGTCCTCCTCCAGGTGGGCCCGGCGGATGCGGATGCGCTTGCGGCTGCCGTCGGGCAGGTCGATGGCGATCCAGCCGTCCAGGCAGAGGGGCAGCTCGTACTGGGAGATCTGGTAGCCCTTGGGCAGGTCCGGGTAGTGGTAGTTCTTGCGGGCGAAGACCGCGGTCTCCGCGATCCGGCAGTTCAGGGCCAGGCCCGTCTTGATGGTGGCCTCCACCGCGGCCCGGTTGGCCACGGGCAGCGCTCCGGGCATGCCCAGGCAAACGGGGCAGGTGTGGGTGTTGGGAGGCGCGCCCTGGTAGTCCGCGCTGCAGCGGCAGAACATCTTGGAGCGGGTGAGCAGCTGGGCGTGGACCTCCATGCCCACCACCACCTCGTACTTTCCCAGCACCAGGTAAGAGCTGGGGCTGCTGTCAACGGCCTTGGGCGTGGCGCTCATGGGCGTTTCCTCGAGACGACTCGTTCGGTCAGGAAGGATGGATTGAGATTGTGTGGAACCGCCGGGATCATAGCACAGGCCCAGTCCAGGAACAACTCCCGGCAGGCCGAAGCCGGGCCCAAAACCATCGACCGGCCTTTCCTCTGGCATCCTGGCCGATTGGGGTATAATGGAGCCATGATGGCGCATCTTCCCCGGA
>CAYQEB010000001.1:37447-44056 GCA_964416395.1 uncultured Caldilineaceae bacterium
TGGCATCCTGGCCGATTGGGGTATAATGGAGCCATGATGGCGCATCTTCCCCGGATTCTGCACCGATTTTCCCAGGTACCCTCAGGCTGGATAGGGCTGGTCGGGCTCTTCATCGCCTTGATGCTCCTGGCGGGCTGCGGAGACGAGCCGGAGGGCCCTTCCCCGGAGCCGAGCCAGGCCGTGCCCACCTACACCCCCACGCCATCCCAGGCCAGCGCCAGGAGCCGAGACGGAACGCCGCCCCAGACCACCCTTGCCCCCACCGAGACGCCTACGCCCTCGGCCACGCCCACCGTCACCCCGTCCCCCACCGCCACCCTGGAGCCCTCGGCCCAGCTGGAGCAGGCCCGAAAGCTCCACCGCTTCGGGGACTACGGCAGCGAGCAGGTGCTCCTGCGCCTCTTCCTGGACGGGGGGCTGGGCGGCCAGGAGCAGCGGCTGGAGGCCCGTTACCGCCTGGCCCTGGCCTACCTGGCCGACGGCCGCTTCCAGGATGCGCTGGAGCAGCTGGAGCGCTTCCAGCAGGAGGCCCAGGAGCTGCCCCCGGACGAGCCCCGGCGGGTGGCCAGC
This sequence comes from uncultured Caldilineaceae bacterium, assembly GCA_964416395.1. Lineage (GTDB taxonomy): Bacteria > Chloroflexota > Anaerolineae > Caldilineales > Caldilineaceae > S144-5. The sequence continues at coordinate 38,018 of CAYQEB010000001.1, forward strand.
CTCTTCCTGCAGGGGGACGCGCTGGCCGGCCTGGGCCGTTACACCCAGGCCATCACCGCCTACTGGGCCTTCCTGGAGCAGCGACCGGAGTTGGCCGAGGTGGTCCAGGAGGCCATCGGCGACGCCTACCTGGCCCTGGGGCGCCTGGAGGACGCGGCCCTGGCCTATCGCCGAGCCGCGGACGCCACGCCGGAGCGGGTGCGCCGGGTGCAGCGCCTGGAGAAGCTGGCCAGCGTCCATCTGCAGGCCGGGGCCTACTCAGAGGCGGTGGCCGTCTACGACGAGATCCTGGGCCAGAGCCGGAACCCACCCTATCGGGCCGGGCTCCTCTACCGGGCCGGCAACGTCCTGGCCCAGCTGGGGGACGAGGAGGAGGCCATCCTGCGCTGGCGCCGGGCTATCGGTGAGGATCCAGCCTCCCCCAGCGCCTACCAGGCCCTCATCGAGCTGGTCAACCGGGAAGCGCCAGTGGACAGCTACCTGCGGGGCTACGTGGATCTCAAGGCCCGGGCCTACGCGCCCGCCATCAACGCCTTCCAGCAGGTGCTCCAGGAGCCGAACGCGGACGCCGAACGCCGGGGGCAGGCCCTGCTGGGCATGGGCCAGGCCTACATCGGCCTGGAGAACTACGCGGCGGCCATCCAGAGCCTGGACCGGCTGCTGGGGGAGGCCCCAGAGTGCACCTGCTTCGGCCAGGCCTGGCTGGAGAAGGCCCAGGCCCTGGAGAAACAGGGAGATGGGGTGGCGGCCCGGCGCCTCTACCGCACCTTCGCCCGGGAGTTCCCCCAGGACAGGCTGGCCCCGGAGGCCCTCTGGCGCAGCGCCCTCTCGGCCATCCAGGAGGGGAGCGAACTGGAGGCGGCCACGGATCTCCTGGCCCTGGCCGACACCTTCCCCCAGAGCCGCCAGGCCGGGCCGGCCCGCTACATGGCTGGCCTGGGCTTCTTCATGCGGGGGGTCTACCCGGCCGCGCAGGAGCAGCTGGCCAAACTTCAGGAGGCGGCAGGCGTGGCCGGGAACCCCGGGGCCACCTACTGGCTGGGGCGGGCTCTCCTGAGCGGCGGCCAGCCCCAGGCGGCCCGCCAGCAGTGGCAGCAGCTCCGGGAAGCGGACCCGGACGGTTACTACGGCATCCTGGCGGCCCAGGCCCTAGCTCAGCCGGAGCAGGTGGGCCAGGATCTGCTCAAGGGGGTGGAGGCGGTGGCGGGCCCTGGCTCCACCCTGCCCGGGGACGACGGCTCCCAAGCCTTCGCGGAGGCGTGGTTGGAGCGGTGGTTGGGCCAGGGCGATCTGGGCAGCAAGGGGCTGTGGGAGGACCCGGACTTCCAGGCCGGGCGGCTGCTCCTGGAGCTGGAGCGGCGGGGGGACGCCTTGATCCACCTGGATCGGGTGCGCCAGCGCCACCGGAACGATCCCCGCACCCTCTACGCCCTGAGCCTGGCCTTCCAGGATCTGGGCGCCTACAGGCTCAGCATCAGCAGCGCGGACCAGCTCATCCGGCTCAGCCCGGCGAACGAGATAGAGGAGGCTCCCATCTTCCTGCAGCGCCTCCTTTACCCCCGCCGTTTCGCGGAGCTGGTGGAGGGGGAGGCTCGGGCCCAGGGCATCGATCCCCTGGTGCTCTACAGCCTGATCCGCCAGGAGAGCCTCTTCGAGGAGGGGGCCCGATCCACGGCCGCGGCCCAGGGCCTGGCCCAGATCATCCCGGACACGGGCCAGTGGATCGCGGAGCGGCTGGGCTTCGCCAACTACCGGAACGAGCTGGTCTACCGGCCCCACATCAACGTGAAATTCGGCGCCTACTACCTGGCCTGGGCCCGGGACTTCCTGGACGGCAACCTGGTCTCCGCGGTGGTGGGCTACAACGCTGGCCCGGGCAACGCCAAGTTCTGGCGGGAGGTCTCCGGGCCGGACGACACCCTCTTCGTGGAGGTGATCACCCTGCAGGAGCCCCGGATCTACATCCAGCGCATCACCTCCCACCTCTACCACTACAGCCGGCTCTATCCGGAGCTGCGTCCATGACCGGGCCCGGGGCGATGGTGGCGCCCGTCACTCCCGCTGCCGGGGAGGGCTCGGATCCTGGTCGGGAAAGGCGCCGGTCCAGCGTTCCATGAAGGCCAGGAGGTCCCGGATCTGGTGGAAATAGGTCGATTCGCCCGAGGGCACATGCTGCACCCATCCCCGACAGACAAGCAGATCATCCGCCGAATCTGAATCGCCTGCCTCGCGCCAGAAGCGCACCAAGAAAGAAGCGTACCGAGATTCGCTCGCTCCATCCAATCGGAACCTCCCGGAAATTGGATAACACCCGGTCAAGCCAGCATGCCACACCTTGAACTCTCTCTGTTCGGTGGTTTCCAGGCTACTTTGGACGAGGCGCCCGTAGAGTGCTTCGAGACGAACAAGGTTCGAGGACTCCTGGCCTACCTGACCGTGGAGGCCCAACGCCTCCATCGCCGCGATCGCCTGGCCGGGCTGCTCTGGCCGGACCGCCCCCAGCGTGTCGCCCGCAACAACCTGCGCCAGGCCCTCTCCAGCCTGCGCAGGACCCTCGGTGACAGAAGCCGGGAACCCCCCTTTCTCCTCGCTTCCCGCACAGAGCTAGGCCTGAACCCCCAGGCCTCGGTCTGGGTGGATGTCGCCGCCTTCCAGAAGCTCATGGCCCGGGTGACGCCTCTCTCCGCCTCTCCGCCCCTGGACGACCAGACCGTCTACACCCTCCAGCAGGCCGCAGAGCTCTACCAGGGAGACTTTCTGGCGGGATTTCACCTGCCCGACAGCGCCCCCTTCGAGGAGTGGGCCACGGTCCTGCGGGAGCGGCTTCGCCTTCAAGTTCTGGACGCGCTCCAGGCCTTGACGAACCACTTCCTGGGCCGACAAGAATACGAGCAGGCCCGGCTCTACGCCCTGCGCCAGGTGGAGCAGGAGCCCTGGCGGGAAGAGGCCCATCGGCAGCTCATGCGGCTCTACGCCATCAACGGCCAGCCCGAGGCCGCGGCAGCCCAGTACGAACGCTGCCGGCGCATCCTGGCCCAGGAGCTGAAGCTGGAGCCCACGCCCGAGACCCGGCGTCTCTACGAGCAGATCCGTCGAGAAGCCCAGCTGGATCCCAGGGCTCGCCAGGCCCCCGCCTCCGGGTTCAAGGCTCCCGCCGAGCGATTGGACGAAGCCCCCCGGATCCACAACGCCCCCAGCCATGCCACCTCCTGCATGGGGCGGGAACGGGAACGGGCCTACATCGCCCACCTGCTGCGCGAGACGGAGGCTCGGCTGGTCACCCTCACCGGGCCCGGAGGCGTGGGCAAGAGCCGTCTCGCCCTGCAGTCCGCGGCCGATCTCCTGGACTGCTTCCCCCAGGGCGTCTACTTCGTCCCCCTCCTCCCCGTGGAGAAACCCGAGCTCATCCCGGCCCAGATCGCCAGTGTGCTGGGCCTGCGCCCTGCCCAGGGCGACGATCCGGAGGAGGCCTTGGTCCGCCATCTGGAGAAGCGGCGGATCCTGTTGGTGCTGGACAACTTCGAGCACCTGACACCAGGGGCCCGTTTCCTGGCCCAAATCCTGGAGAAGAGCCGGGAAGTGAAGCTGTTGGTCACCTCCCGGGAGCGGCTGAACCTGGCCCAAGAGCACCTCCTGCCCCTCACCGGGCTGGAGACGCCAGCGCCGGGAACCACCCAGGCCCTCCAGGAATACGACGCGGTGAAGCTCTTCGTCCTGCACGCCCGCCGAGTGCGGCCAGATTTCCAGCTCACCCCGGCAGAAGCCCCCGCGGTGGCCGCCATCTGCCGCCTGGTGGAGGGGATGCCCCTGGGCATCCGCCTGGCCAGCGCCTGGACCCGTCTCCTGTCCTGCCAGGAGATCGCCCAGGAGCTGGAGCGCAGCCTGGATCTCCTGGCCGCTCCCCTCCAGGACATCCCGGAGCGCCACCGCAGCCTACGGGCCGTCTTCCAACACTCCTGGGCCCTCCTTCGCCGGAATGAGCAGGAGAGCCTGAGCCGGCTGGCCGTCTTCCACGGCGGCTTCACCCGGCAGGCGGCCCAGGCCGTGGCAGGGTGCTCGCTCCCCAGGCTGCTGGCCCTGGCCGACAAGTCCTTCCTCAGCTCGAAGCAGCCCGGTCGCTTCGAAATGCACGAGGTGGTGCGCCAGTTCGCCCAGGAGAAGCTGCGGGAGCTCGGCCTGGAAGCCGCCACCCGGGCCCGCCACGCGGACTATTTCGCAGGTTTCCTGGAGGAACACCGGGCGGCGCTGGAAGCTCGGGAGCCGGAGGCCGTGCAGGCCCTAGCCCGGGAGCTGGGCAACCTGCGGACCGGGTGGCAGCACGCCCTGGCCCGGCAGGAGTGGCCCCTGGCAGCCCGTTACGTGGAGGGGCTGGGCGCCTTCTTCCGCTTGGAGAACCGCCACTCCGAAGCCATCCACCTCTACAGCCAGACCCTGGACCAGCAGGCCTCCGGGCAGGGGGCGGGGCCAGGGCAGGGGGATCCCCTGCGCCGGGCGAGCTGGCAGCGGGCTCTGGGCGAAGCCTATCTGGGCGTGGGACGCATGGAGGAAAGCTGGCAGGCGCTGCACCAGGCTCTGGCAGCCCTGGACCGTCCTCTGCCCAGCTCGTGGCGACTCGCGCCCGGCCTGCTGAAGGAGTTCGTGGGCCAGTTGAGCCGTCGCCTGGGCCCTGGGGCGGCCCGTCCGCCCCGCCAGGCCCGGCCATCTCCTCGGGCGGAGAGGGATCTGGAGGTGGCGCGCATCTACGAGCGGCTGGGCCAGCTCCTCTACTTCGCTGAGCGCAGCCTGCCTGCCATCTACACCGCGCTGCGGGGACTGAATCGGGCCGAGGCCGCACCGCCTTCCCCTGTCCTGGCTCGGCTCTACGCCAACACCTGCCTGGCCCTGGGGATCGTCCCGATGCATTGGCTGGCTCCCCGCTACGGTCGGCTGGCCGAGGAGGTGGCCCGCTCTGTCCAGGACCCGGCCAGCCTGGCCTGGGTGCTGGAGGTCCTGGCCATCTACTGGATGGGGGTGGGGGCTTGGGATCGGGCGGAGGCGGCAGCGGAGGAGGCGGCGGAGCTGGCTCGCCAGCTCAAGGATCCCAGGCGCTGGGAGGAGTGCAACGTCATCCTGGCCGGTCACCGCTACCATCGCGGCCGCGTGGACCAGGCCGTGCTCCTGTGGGAAGGCGTTCGCCAGTCGGCCCAGCGTCGAGGGGACAGTCAGTCCGAAGCCTGGGCCGCGTCGGGGCAGGCCAAGTGCTGTCTCAAGCGGGCCCAGGCCTGGCTCCTGTCCAGGGAGGTCTCGGATCCGTCCCGGAAGGCTGACCAGGAAGCGGTGACCGAGTTGCTGGTGCAGGGCCTGGAGCTGATCCAGGAGAGCCTGGAGCTGCGCCGCCAGCGGACCGGGCCGGGCACGTCCTTGGGGGAGTACGGGACCTTGGCCTCGCTCCATTGGGCCCTGGGCCAGGAGGCCGCAGCCCTGGAAGCGGCCCAGGAAGCCCGCCGGATCATGGGCCGGATCTCGCCCACCACCTACAACAACGTGGAAGGCTACAGCGGCGCCGCGGAGGTCTTTCTTCGCCTCTGGCAGCGGAGCGTCCTGGGCGTCCAGGGCTCCCGTGGGGCGGGAGGGTGGCCCGTCTCCCGGCTGGAGCGCTCTGGGCGAGAGGCCCTGGGTTCTCTGAAGCGGTACGCCCGGGTCTTCCCCATCGCCCGCCCGCGCGCCCTGCTGTGGGAGGGGCTGCTCCGCCACCTGCAGGGGAAGCCAGGTCGGGCCCAGGCCCTTTGGCGGCAGGGGATCCAGGAGGCCCGACGCCTGGGTTTGGTCCACGAGGAGGCCCTGCTCCACGCGGAGTTGGGTCGGCACCTGCCTGGCCAACACCCGAAGCGTTCCCATCACCTGGACCGGGCCCAGGCCCTTTTTCAGCTCATGGCCCCACCGGGCTGAGCCCCGTTTTGGAGGGAGGGCGTTCCCCGGCTCATTTCCGAGCCCATTTCCGAGCTCATTTCCGAGCTCATTTCCGAACAGAGGGCAGGTAGATGCGGTGGCTGGTCCCCC
>CAYQEB010000001.1:44156-48653 GCA_964416395.1 uncultured Caldilineaceae bacterium
CATTTCCGAGCTCATTTCCGAACAGAGGGCAGGTAGATGCGGTGGCTGGTCCCCCCGGAATTGGAGGCCCAGAACCCGCTGGCCAGGACGTATCCGCCGCCGGATACGGCGCCCGTGTCTGGCTGCCCAGCGGCGCCCGGGAGGGTGTACCCGCCTCCCGAGACGGCCCCGCCGCCACCGTCCACGGTCCACCAAGTCAAGCTGTAGCCACCCCCAGTCTGGGCCAGCAGGGGGCCGCTGGCGAGGAGCAGCGCGAGGAGCAAGAAGGACAGCACAGCCAGCTTCCCCCAGACCGACCTTCTGCCAGTCGAGTTTTTTCTTGAAATCATGGTCGCTCTCCTTGCGAGATCGGCTCCGGGCGGCTCAGTAGGGCTGGGTGATGGTGTACTCGATGACCACGCCGTGGGCGTCCACGGTGGATCCGTAGACGTCCGTGGGCAATGTCAACCAGACGTAGTAGGCGTACTGGGAGTTGTCCACCTGGGCGTTATCGATCGAGGTGTCTTCGCTGGAGCCCGTCACGGTCGAGCCGCCGTTGCTGCTGCTGCTCCCGCCACTGGAGAAGGCCTTAGCCATGAGATCCTCGCTCCCGGCCAGGTCAATGCGATACAGCGCAGCGCTTCCGTCTGCGTTGGAGCTATCGGTCCAGTAGAAGGTGAGCTTGGTGACCGTGGCCCCGTGGGGAAGCTGCACGGAGGCCAGGTAGTTCTCGGAGGCTGCGTTTCCCGGGACAATCTTGTACCCGCTGTTGACGAAGGCCGCGTTGTTATCGGTGGGGTGAAAGGCCGCCGCGGGCAGGGAGACATAGCTGGTGACGGCTTTCCAGGTCAGGGGGCCTTCCACATGGGCTGGGCCTTCCGAGTAGACGCCGTAGCTGTTGCCAATGAACGTGGCGGGGCCGGCCTTGCCATAGACGCCGTAGCTGGGCTCAAGGAGAGCTCCGTCTTCCGTGGCCTCGCCGTAGACGCCGGTGGCCGGCGCGCGCCCCACCACCCCAGTCCCGGTAGAGGACCGGCTTTCCCCGTAGACGCCGACGGTGCTGCCGCTGGTGGCTGAGGCCACGCCCACGGTTCCGGTGACAGGGGCCGTGCCGTAGACGCCGAAGCCGGCCCCGCTGGTCCCCTCGCCGTAGACCCCTGTGCCGACGCCGGATTTGCCGTAGACGCCGGTCCCTTCCTGGGCTGCTCCGTAAACGCCCTGGCCCAACATGCCCGCCTCACCGTAGACGCCGATGCCCTGGAAGACCGAGCCAACGCCGGTCACGCCGGTGAACGGGGCCGTGCCGTAGACGCCTGAGCCGTATCGACTTCGGCTTTTGCCGTAGACCCCATAGTTCGTCACGTTGTCCGCGTCGGCGTAGCCGTAGAGCCCGCTGCTGCCGTCCACTGTGCTCGTGTTCTGTCCGGTGAGGACGGCTGTCCCATCCTGGGCGCCGACGATGGTGGCGCCGGGGCGCAGGCTCAGGGCGTAGGGGGTCGGGTTCAGCGCAATGCGGCCGCTCAGGGTGGTGAAGCCGCTCTCCCCAGCGCACTTCACCGCCACCTGCAGGTAACGGGCGTCCCCGGTGAAAACCCCAGCCCCGAAATCCAGCTCCACGGTGAAGCGACCGGCGCTTACCGCCACGCCGTTCTTCGTCACCGCGCTCCCCACCTGAGAGCCGCCGCTGGCCGCATCGTAGAGGCTGAACTGGAAATCACAGGAGCCGTTGACTGGGCTGCCGTTCTTGGAAAGCTCTCCCTGATAGGTGAAGGCCGTGCCCTGCTGCGCCCCGGGCGAGAGGGGGGCCGCTGGCCTGGAGGCGGCCTGGACCCAGCCCAGGCTGGTGAAGAACAGGAGAATGAAAACCAGGGTGATGAACAGGATGGATCCTCGGAAGCGGGTACGCATGGTGGTGTCCTTTCCAGGTTTGCTATCTCGGGTTCGCTTTTTGGGTGCCATATCGCAGATCTGACATCGCACCTGGCTACCCTGGCCATAGGTGGCGCGGATGGATGTTTCCGGTGGATGACTCGAAGGGCGCCTCCCTGTCATGGAAGTCCCACTGCCGGCCACCGACTACGGCGAGCGTTTCACCGCGGGGAGATAGATCTGGTAGGGCGTGGTCACGGTGAGGGTGACGGTGTCGGTGTCGGTGAGGCCCCCGCTGTCCTGCACCAGGGCCGTGGCGACGATCTGTCCCCAGGTGTGGCCGTAGGTGTTCTGCCAGGTCTGGGAGGCGTTGAGCCAGCCGGTGTCGTAGACGCCGTCGCTGGTCCAATCGAAACGCACGCTCATTTGAGCAATGTCATCCTCCGCGTCGGTGCTGCCGCTGACATCGAAGGTGAAGGTGGTGGTGATGGTGCCGCTGGTGGGTGAAACGGTCAGGTGCGCCGTGGGCCTGGTGTTCCCGCCTGGGGGGACCACCTCCACCTGACAGGTGGTTTCATCGGACAGGTATCCGCTGTCCATGACCCAGAGATCCACCTGATGGATGCCATAGGAGGAGTAGGTCTTCGTGACCGTCTCCGTGAGGGGTCTCCAACTGCCCCGAAAATCGCCTGTGCCGTAGATGTCCCATTTGGCCTGAAGGCTGGCCGAGCTGTCCTGGGCATCCGTGCTGGTGGCGGCGCTGAAGGTGAAGACCGTGCCGACTGTGCCGGTGAGGGGGCTGGCGGTGCAACGGGCTGTGGGGGGCGTGTTGCTGCCCGGGTCGCCCACGACCAGCACCTTGCTCACCGTATCTGTCAGGCCACCAGTGTCCTGGATCAGCAGGGTGACGGTGTAGTTGCCCACCGCGGAGTAGGTGTTGGGGTAGGGCGGGTTGGTCGGGTTGAGCCAGGCGGTGTCATAGACGCCGTCCCCGTCGAAATCGAAACGGGCCTGCAGCCAGGCCGCCGAGTCCTCCGCGTCCGAGGAGCTGATGGCATCGAACCGGAACTGAGTGCCCACCACCCCCTGAGGCGGGTCCACGGTGAAGGCGGCCACGGGTGGGGTGTTGTTCGAGCCACTGGGCTCGTCGGACGGGGTGTGGGCCGCGCCCAGGGAATGCAAGGCCAGGAACCAGCTCAAGGCCAGGAGGCTGGCGAAGGCCAGGGTAGGCGTCAATCGGCGGAGTGGGGATGACAGTTTCACAGGAAAACTCTCCTTGGGTTTCGTTTTCGGTCCTATTTGTTCGGTCCCGTTTTCGGTCCTGTTTTCGCACGAAATTCGCACGAAAGTGGCGCACGTTCTTTGACGACAAACCAGCGGTGACGAACCAGCCGTGACCGCTCCATCTCATGGTCAGAGGCTACCAACGCAACGCAAAAAAAACGCAAAATTCTGGCGACTCCCCTGGGCTTTGACAGAAAAGCGCGCTTTTTGGCTTAATATGCTTAATATGACGGCCCATACGCAGCCTATGCCCTCAGCTGGCCATCCGAAGGCCGCTTCGCGAGCACCCATGAGCACTCCACGAGCAAGGAGTCCCATGCCCCACCGAATCCATGCCGAGAACGACACTACGCCCCGGCCGCCTCGGGTGCTCCTGCTGACCAGCCCCCGCAGCTACCGCACCCACGACTTCCTGGCGGCGGCGGAGCGGCTGGGCATCCAGGTCTTCCAGGCGGTGAACGCCCCCTGGGAGCTGGCCCAGGAGTGGGATCACCCCCTGGCCCTCCCCTTCCAGGACGTGGACGCGGCGCTGAAGGCCCTGGTCGCCTTCGTGGAGGCCAACCCGGTGGACGCCATCCTGGCGGTGGACGACGAGGGCGCTTTGCTGGCTGCCCGGGCCAGCCAGGCCCTGGGCCTGCCCCACAACGACTACGCGGCCGCACAGGCGGCCCGGGACAAGTTCCGCATGCGCTCCCTCCTGGCCCAGGGAGGCGTGCCCTGCCCGGCCTTTCAGCGCTTCTCCCTGGCCGACGATCCCGCCTGGGTGGCTGGCCAGGTCCCTTACCCTTGCGTGGTCAAGCCCCTGAACCTGAACGGCAGCCGGGGCGTCATCCGGGCCGACGACCCCGCCTCCTTCCAGGCGGCGGTGGCTCGTCTGGGCCGGCTCATCGGCGCCGCCGGGCAGGAGACGCCTCCCTTCTACCTGGTGGAGGAGTTCATCCCCGGCTTCGAGGTGGCCCTGGAGGGCATCCTGGACCGGGGCAAGCTGCATGTGCTGGCCCTCTTCGACAAGCCGGATCCCCTGGATGGCCCCTTCTTCGAGGAGACCATCTACGTGACCCCGTCTCGCCTGCCCGAGGAGGTGCAGGAGGCCATCTTCCGCACCGCGGCCCAGGCGGCCCAAGCCCTGGGCCTGCAGGAGGGCCCGGTCCACGGCGAGCTGCGGGTCAACGAACGGGGGGCGTGGATCGTGGAGGTGGCCGGACGCTCCATCGGCGGCCTCTGTTCCCGCACCCTGCGCTTCGGCACGGACCGCTCCCTGGAGGAGCTGATCCTGGGCCAGGCCTGCGGGTTAGATCTGGGCGCCCTGGAGCGGCAAGCCGGGGCCGGGGGCGTGATGATGATCCCCATCCCCCGGGCGGGCAT
>CAYQEB010000001.1:48753-63735 GCA_964416395.1 uncultured Caldilineaceae bacterium
ACCGGTGCTCTGATGCAAGAGGAGGGAGCAAGATGCCCATCTACGAGTACGTCTGTCAGAAATGTGGACACGAGTTCGAGCGGATCGTCTCCTTCTCCGAAAACGGGAAGACGTTCCAATGCCCGGCCTGTGGCGCAGAGCAGGTGCAGCGCAAGATGGGACGCCCGGCCATCCACTTCAAAGGGAGTGGCTGGTACATCACCGACAGCAAAAAGAGCAGCAACGGGGCCTCCGCCAGCCCGTCCAAGCCAGAAAAGGCGGGCGAGGCCAGCAAGCAGGAAAGCAGCTCCGCCAGCAGCGAGAAGAGCAGCGAGAGCAGCCCGGCCAAGGGCGCGTCCCAGGAGTGAGCCGGGCCGGCGACCACCCCAGACCACAACACCCAGGTCACCCTTGCAAAATCGGCGAGGGTGATTTATTTTTGTCTGGGAGGGCTGTCGGTCTGCTTCCCGGGCTGGGAGCGGAAGAGCAAGGGCCCGGTTGGGGATGAGAGCTGTTGGGGAGAACAGAAGCGAAGAGCACGGGAGGGGAAGATGAGCGAATCCCAGCTGAGCGTACCGCCACGTTTTCGGGTGCTGCACTTCGTCAGCGCCGTCTTCAAAGTGCTGGCCTGGCTGATCCTGCTCCTCTCGGGGCTGAGCGCCATCGCCGCCGGGGTGGGCGGAGTGCTGGTGCGCCGGCTGATCCGCCAGGCCGCTGGCGCACCAGGAGCCATCGCCCTGGGCGGCATGGAGGGGATCCTGGTGGGCGCGGCCATCTTCCTGGCCGGCCTCATCTACTTCCTGATCTTCTACGCGGCAGGGGAGCTGATCCAGCTGCAGCTGGCCATCGAAGAGAACACCCGCATGACCGCCGCCCTGCTCCTGAAGCTGGAGGAGAGCGAGTCGGCGATCCCCGAGCCCCAGGGCCCCAGCTCCCGGGGCTACTACCCCTCTCCTGGCCCGTAGCCGAAAGACAGCCTCACTCCAGGCGCAGTTTGTCCGCCACCAGGCTGGCCAGAAAGGTCCGCTCCTGGGAGGCGTCAAAGAGGATGGAGACCCGCATCTCGTCCCCTTCCCCCTGCACGCCGGTGACCACGCCCGACCCGAAGGCGCTGTGTTGCACCCGCTGACCAGGCCGCAGCGCCTTCAATGTTTTGATCCCCGCCTTCCGCTTCTTGCCCTTCTCCTGGGCGCTGCTCCGCTGTAGCTCGCTGACCAGCCCCTCCTCCCGGTCCCGCCAACGCTCGGCCAGGGTGGCCATCATCTGCTCCGGCCGCTTGCGGATGCGCCCCCGCAGCTCCGTGGCCACCCGGTGCGCCCTCCTCAGCCCGTCCATACGCGCCCGCTTCCGCTTGGCCGATCCCTTCTCTTGGGCGGCCAGGCGGCTGGCCCGGCTCAGCACCCGAAGCAGGCCGTCCATCTCCTCCACCGGGTCCTTCAAGGGGTGGATGATGGCCAGCTGCACCCCATTCAGCCGGCAGAGCTCAGCCCGGGTCTGGTCCCGCTGCTCCGCCTCCAGGAGCTCCCAGTCGCTCTGGCGCCGCTGCCCCTTGGCGGTGAGCCCCGCAAAGCGAACGGCCACGCCCAGCTCCGGGCAGAGGTAGTCCAGCTTCAGACGACGACGGGTGGCTGGGTTCACCAGCCATTCTGGGCTGATATTGGTCTGGACAGATTGCCCCTCGAAGACCCGGGCCAGGATCTCCCGCCAGGCCAGGGAACGCAGATAGACCTGTGACATGGCTCTCTCTTGGGTGAAATGAACTTGGGTGAAGTGAAAAAGGGTGGAATCCAAGCCCCGCTGGCCGGAGCTCGGGTGGCCGAAAGGCGCGGCCGCATTCTAGCACATCCGTTCCCGGGAAGGGAAATCCCACAGGAGAAGAATGGCCAATAGCAGCGAGCGCCTCCCCCGCAGATCACAGGCGGGGAGGACGCTCGCTGCCCCTTCATCGCTTCCCAACTTCAGGAGGAGCCGGGTTCGAAAGCTGGACGCCTGACCGGAGAAGCTAGACAGGCAAGACCGTCTTGCCGTACACCTCGTTGAGCACCTGGGCCAGGGCCGTGTACATGGCGGAGAGACCGCAGACGATCCCCTCGTAGCCGGCGATCCGGGTGATGGCCGCGTTGCCCGTGAGATCCCCCAGGGCCAGCAGGAAGAAGAGGAGGGTCAAAGAGGCGAAGACGAACTGCAACGCCCGGTTCATCTTCAGGGCGCCCACGAAGAGCCCCGCGGTGAAGACGCCCCACATGGCCAGATAGATGGCCATGGCCACCGGCGCCGGCGGCTCCGCTACGCCCAGGGCAGGCAAAGCCACCAGGGCCACCAGGGAAAGCCAGAAGAAACCGTAGGAGGTGAAGGCCGTGGTCCCGAAGGTGTTGCCCTTGCGCCACTCCATGGTTCCGGCCAGCACCTGGGCCAGTCCACCGTAGAAGAGCCCCATGCCCAGGATCATAGAGCCCAACTCGAAGAAGCCCGCGTTGTGAAAGTTCAAAAGCACGGTGGTCAGCCCGAACCCCATGAGGCCGAGCGGGGCCGGGTTGGCCGTCTCGTCGATCTCCTCCACCATGACCGGCGCGGCCTCGGCGGCTGTAAGCTCTTGGTACATGCTCGTTGCCCCTTTCCTGATCGTCCCCCACCGGGGACTATGCTGAGTGCGGCGACGCCAAAATGAGTCCTCAGCCAGCCAACTTGTTCAAAATTTCACAATTCGGAAGTGCACCACCTCGTGCAAAATGTAGCCCGAGGCAGAGCTGGAGGAAACAGGCAAGTGGCGAGGATCGATCCTGGTCAGGTGGCCAGGATCAGCGCCAGGAGGGATTGTCGGGAGAGGTGGGGCGTTCCCAGCACAGGGAGACAATAAAGGCAGGCTGGGGGAGCGAAGAGGGACGGCTATTCGGGGCTATTCGGTGTCGCCGTTGTCCCCGCCCAGGTAGTAGGTCATGTGCTGGAGGTGGATGAGGGGGTCGATGTACTCCACCCGCACGTATTCGGGCACCTTCAGGGTGATGGGAGCGTAGCAGAGGATACCCCGGATGCCGGCCTGGATCAGGGTGTCGGCCACCCGCTGAGCCGCGTGGACGGGCACGGCGATGATCCCGATCTGGGCCCCCAGGTCCTGGACCCGCAGGGGAATCTGGCTGGCGTCCTCGATGGTGAGGGCGCCCACCTGTTCCCCCACCTTCGCTGGGTCCTCGTCGAAGACCGCGGCGATGCGAAAGCCCCGGGACTCGAAACCCTGGTAGTTGGCGATGGCCCGCCCCAGGGAGCCGGCCCCCACCAGCACCACCGGCCAGAGCCGGTCCACGTGCAGGATCTTCTCCAGCTGTCGGATGAGGTAGGGGATGTTGTAGCCTGTGCCCTGCTTTCCGAACTCGCCGAAATGGCTCAGGTCCTTGCGGATCTGGGCCGAGCTGATCCCCAGGCGTTCCCCCAGCTCCTGGCTGGAGGTGACTTCCCGCCCTTCCTCTGCCAGCAGCTGCAGGGTGCGCAGATAGATGGGCAGACGCCCGATGACGATATCGGGGATGGTGTCCTTGGCTCGCTTGGAACTGGATCTTGCGGAGGCCGAGGCGTTTTGCGAGGAGGGATCCGATTGGGGCGGCATGACCGGCATATCCTGTGCTGACGACGTGACGCAATGTGACTTCGTGGATTTTATCACAATCTCGAGGAAAGACAAATCACCCCAGAGAGCCAGGAAGGGCAAGGCTACGGTTCGGGCGGCCCTCTGTGCTATAATGCCCGGAGCAGAGGCGAGCTCGCCTCCTGCCCCACCCAGCCATGACCACGCCCACGCCTTCCACCCGAATCGAACCGTCTTCCTCATCCATCATGGGCGAAACGCCCAGCCTGCGGGAGTTCACCCTGGCCTTCTTCCGCAACTTCGGCGCGCAGATCCAGCGCCAGGACCAGCGCCGAAACGGGGCGGTCCTGGTCACCCTGCCGCCGGAGCTGGCCGAACACTTCGGCAAGCCCCAGCTCCTTCTGGTCTTCCAGAACGCGGAGGTGACCAGCGAGACCGACCTGGTGGCCTACGGCAGCCGGGTCTTTGACCGCATGGTGGCCTACCTGGAGCAACGAGGCGCCACCCTGCTCCAGCGCCTGCCCGTTCGCTTCCCCGGCGCGGACGAGCTGCTCCGGGCGGTGCGGCCGGTGAACGGGGCTATCCGGGACCTGAAACTGGCCCAGCGAGACCACCTCCTCTGTCTTTTCAACTGGCACATCACCTATCGGGCCGACGACAAGAAGGAAGAGATCTTCTCCGTGCTCCTGGACGAGAACGGCCAGCGCCTGCCAGTGACCGATGAGCACAAGAATGAAGCCGAGGGTGAAACCGAGGATGGAGTCGAGAACCCGGCCGGGGACGGCTTCCACCCCCAGGCGCTGCTGGCCCATGCCCAGCCGGTGGAGCCGATCCAGGGCCCGGACGGCCAGCCTCTGCCGCCCAAGCTCCCCCCCATGACCCACCTGGTGCGCTGGGCGGAGACGGCCCGGAAGTACGCCCTCTACCACGCGGACGTGCGCTGCGTGGCCCACGAGGCGGAGATCCTGCCCCGACTCCACAAGGTGCTGGCTCGGCTCACCACCTACTACGAGCAGCAGATCGAGGAGATCTACGACTCCCACGATCCCGAGGGAGAGAAGCGGCAGGCCTTGGAGGAGGATCTGCAACGTAAGATCGCTGAGGAGGTGGAAAACCACCGGCTCCGGGTCCAGGTGCGCCTCTTCAGCTACGGGGTTTTCCGGGCGCCTGTGGCCCAGGCCGACCTTCTACTCAGCGACGGTCGGCAGGAGGTCCCGGTCCAGGTGGTGCGCAACCTCTACACTGGCGCCATCCGCCGGCCCCGCTGCCACGCCTGCGGCCAAGAGACCGAGACGGTGGTCCTCTGCCGCAACGGCCACGTGAGCTGCCAGGAGTGCATGGCCCAGTGCCAGAGCTGCCAGGACGTGCTCTGCGCGGCCTGTGGCGTGGAGACCTGCCCGGTCTGCCAGCAGGCCAACTGCGACCGCTGCGGACAGACCTGCTGGGCCTGCGGTGAGCGGGCCTGCACCGAGCACATCAGCCGCTGCCCGGTCTGTGGGGACGATGTCTGCCACGCCTGCCAGGCGGAATGCAGCCAGTGCGGCGTGCGCCAGTGCCGCAGCCACCTGCGCGCGGACAGCGTCACCGACGCCCTGATCTGCGCCGAGTGCGCGGTGCGCTGCCCCGGCTGCTCTCAGTACAGCGTCCACATGGCCACCTGCGCGGTGAGCGGCCAGCGCTTCTGCCAGAACTGCATCGTCACCTGCGCGGGCTGTGGCAAGCTCCTGGGCCCGGGCTTCTACCAGCTGGATCCCCTGGATCAGCAGCCCTACTGCCAGGAGTGCCTGCAGGCGTGCCCCACCTGCGGAACCCTGGTGGGCCGCGTGCATCTGCAGGGCTGTTCGGTCTGTGGCGCGCCGGTCTGCGGGGCCTGCGGCGTCCCCTGTGGGGAGTGCGGCGAGCTGAGCTGCCCGGAGCACAGCGCCCACTGCCACGAGTGCGGCAAACCTCTCTGCCAGGAGCACACTTTGACCTGCAGCGTGGGCGGCGAGCCCCTCTGCGCCAGCTGCGGAGCCCTCTGCCCCATCTGCGGACAGCCCACCTGCCAGCAGCACATGGCCGTCTGCCACCTGTGCGGCCAGCGCTACTGCCAGGAGTGCGTTCACGAGTCCTCCCAGCTGTGCGACACCTGCGTGGCGCTGCCGAACCACGGCGAGGAGGTGGCCATCCGGGAGGAGCCGGTGATCCAGGATCCCCGGGTGGCCAACCTGGCCGGCAAGCACCGCTGGCGGCGCCACGGGAACCAGCGCTACACCCTCTACCTGGGCTCCAACCTGTGGGGAAGCCATGTGCTGGTGGTGGCCGAGGGGGAGAAGGTTCTGCGCATCCGCCGCTCCACCCTCCTCACCCGGCTGCTGGGGGAGGGGTGGCAGTGACCGGGGAGGGCATGGCTTCGGGGGCCCGCCACTGGGAGGACTGTCAGCTCTGCCCTCACCGGTGCGGGGCGGCTCGGCGGGATGGCTCAGGTGTCTGCGGGGTGGGGCGTCGCAGCTACATCGCCAGCGAGATGCTCCACCTGGGCGAGGAGGAGCCCCTGCGCCCGGCCCACGCCATCTTTTTCAGCGGCTGCACGGCCACCTGCCACTTCTGCACCGCGGCCCGCTTCGCCTTCCACCCCACCTACGGCGCTCTGGCCACCCCCGAGCAACTGGCCCAGCGCATCCGCTATCGCCAGGAGCAGGGCGCTCGCTCCATCTGCTTCATCGGCGGGGATCCGGTCCCCCACATCCCCTTCATCCTGGAGACCTTGGCCGCCCTGGGCCAGGACAAGCGGGTCCCTGTGGTCTTCAACAGCAACTTCTACCTGACCGAAGAGGCCCTGGATCTGCTGGCCCCGGCTGTGGACATCTACCTGCCCGACCTGAAGTTCGGCCCGGGGGATGGGGAACGGGCCTGCGGAGAGGCCATCGGCGGCATGCCCGGCTACTGGGAGGTGGTCACCGGGGCCATCCAGCGGGTCCACGAAAGGGGTGGGCGGCTCATGGTGCGCCACCTGCTCATGCCCGGCCACTTCCGCTGCTGCACCGCGCCGGTCCTGGAGTGGCTGGCCCAGCGCCCGGGGATCCAGGTCAGCCTCCTCACCCAGTACCTGGCTCCCGCCCACGCCCCGGGCGACCTGGCCCGCTCCCTGAGCGGGGAGGAGGTGGCTCAGGCCACGGCCCTGGCCCGGCGGCTGAAGCTGGCCCTGATCTAGGCCGGCGCAACCCCGCCCCTGGACGCGAAGAACCCCCGCGGGCCTGCGGGGGTTCGCACGTGGCGGGTCGATCTGTTTCCTGGCCGAGACTAGCCAGCAACCTTCTGCTTCCGCAGCTTCTTCAGGCGGCGGACCGCGTCGGTCAGCTCCACGGGGGCCAGGCGGGCGTCCTGAGCCGGGGCGCCGGTCTGCTCTCGGGCCAGCTTCTCGGGGAGCATCTGGGGCTGAGGCGTGGGAGCGGGCTCGGTCTGGGCCAGGGTGGCGATGACCAGGCTATTCTGGGAGCCATACTCGTTCTGGATCCAGCCATCCGCGTGGAAGTCGGTCTGCCAGTTGCCGTCCACCAGGTAGCGGAATTGATACGTCCTCCCTTCGGGCAGATCCAGCACAGCTCGCCAGACCCCGTCTCGCCCCTGCACGAAGGGGGTGGCCGTCACATTCCAGTCGTTGAAATCCCCCACCAGGAAGACGTGGTCAGCCCAGATGCAGGCCGGCAGCTCGAAGATCACGCGCACGTGATGGGGCTTGGGTGAGACAGTTTTTCGGATCATGTCCTGGCTCCTCTCGCAGATTCTCTGCAGGCCCGTTCCTCCAGGGCCGAAACACGGAAACCTCAGGAGCGCCCTCGGATCCTCCGCAGAACCCCATCTGGGTCGGCGATCAGCAACGTCCCAGCAGAACTGCTGCGAGTGAAGGCCATCGACTACCTGCCCCATCCACGGGGTGACAGGGAGGGAGCCTGTCCCACCGGATCGCGCCTTACGGGAACGCCCATGGGGGAGAAAAAAACTGCCTTCGAGACAGCTCGTCCGTTCATTCCCATTATAGACAGGCTGCCTGCCCGAAAACAGTGGGAAATGTCACAAGAACAACGAGATTCGCGTTGAAACACCGTCCAGCGGCCGCGAATCTCTCGAAAACCTATTCACTTGCGGGGGAAGGATCGGGCCGGGGAAAACCCTAACTACTTTCATACTACTCCTTTCCTCAGCAAATATCAAGTAAATACCATTTCATTTTGACAAGGATTCTTGCCATGCAGTGGCTCATTTTCTCGGACATCCACGACAACCAGTCAACCTGGCAACGTTTTCTGGAGAGCGTTCAGGGCGAAGCCGAGCTGGGCCTGATCTGCCTGGGAGACGTGGGGCGCTCCCCGGCCATCCTGGAGGAGCTGCGACGACGGGGCGTTCGATGCGTCTTCGGCAACTGGGAGGTGAGTGGGCTCACCTTCTTGCCCGAGGGGCTGGCCACCTGGGTGGCCGATTGGCCTGGAGTCCTTCAGCTGGACAGCGCCCTCCTCTGCCATGCCACACCGGACCTCCCCCCGGAGGCCGCCACCACTCGCTCCGCCGCCCGCTTCATGGAGGAACGGGGCGTCTCCTGGCGGCAGCTCTTCCCGTCCCTGGACCGGGACGAGGAGGCCCGGTGGCGCGCCCTGGCCGTGATGGAGGCCCAGGACGCCCCCCTGCTCTTCCATGGACACACCCACGTGCAGCAGGCCTGGGGCTGGGGCCGGGACGCACGAGGACGCCTGAGGCTTCGCCCCTTGACCGCGTCGCGCATCGTCCTGGAGCCCGAAGGCGGCGTGGAGCGGGCCATCATCGGCGTGGGCAGCCTGGGCGCGCCCATGGACGGGCCCCACCCGCGCTATGTGCGCTACGATGACCGGGCCCAGGTGGTGACGTTGGAACGGCTGGCGTAGAGGGTCAGTGGGTGGAGGCGGACTCAGAGGCAGGCTCGGAGGAGGTCTCCTGGGCTTTCTCCCAGGCCGTGGCGGCGACGCTGTGGTACTCGCCCACCGGGATGTAGCCAGGCGGTGGCAGAAGCACCGGGGGCGGATCCGGCTGGATGCCCTCCTGGGCGGCCTTGAACTGGAAGAAGTTCCAGACGATGCGGCTGATGGCCTTCATGGTGGAGTTGCTGGTGTTCCAGTCCATCCAGCCAGGACGCCAGAGGTAGACGGCGATGACGTAGGGACCGGCAGGCCCCCAGACCAGGGCCAGGTCGCTGTGGGCCTCGTTGACGAAACCGTGCTTGTGGACGATCCAGGTCTGATTGGGGCGAGGCAGCCCAGCCCAGATCAGCTCCTCGAACTCGTCGTGGCTCATGTAGAAGAGGACGTAGCCGCACTCCTCCGGCGTCAGCTCCCCGGGGAAGGTCTCCAGCAGGGGCCCTTCTCCCTGGTAGCAGCGGTAGATGGCGGCCAGCAGTCGGCCCATGTCCGCGGGGGTGGACTGGAGATGGGTGTCCGGGTTGGTGTTCCAGTCCGTGCGCTGGTTGGCCGGGGTGGGGATCTCCGCCCGGATGCGTTTGTCGTCGTAGCCGGCCTGCATGTAGGTGTTGACGAAGCCCAGCTGGCGCATGAACTCGGTCACCCGGCGCGCCCCGGCGAAGATGTCCGTGTAGCCCAGGTAGCGGACCAGCAGGTTGGCCGCGAAGTTGTTGCTCTCCCCCAACGCCTGGTCCATCCACTGGCCCACTTCCGGGTTGTCCATGCCCTCCAGACGCTGCTGGAAGACCGCGGTGACGATGGCCACCTTCAGGGTGGACATGCCAGAGAAGGCCACATCCACATCCACCGTGGCCTCCTGGCCCGTGGTCAGGTCCTGGACATAGACCGCGCCGAAGCCGGGAAAGTCCGAGAGGTAGCTGTCCAGGGCCTGGCCCAGAGCTTCCATGGTGACGGGCGGGGCCGGCGTCTCGTCCAGGACCAGCCTGGCCACCCGGTCGTCCATGCGGGCGAAGGCCTCCAGGATCCGCGGCGCGCTCTGCTCCAGGTTCAACCGTTGACCTGGCCGCCCAGGGGACCACTGCCAGTCCTGCTGGGCATTGCCCACGAAGGTGGCGGGCATGGCGATGAAGGGGCTGGTCTCGTCGTCCCACTGCCAGGTGGGGGGCAACACCCGGGCCAGGATGGGCCCATGATCGTACTCCTGCGCCACCTGCTGAAGCCAGGCCCCCAGCTTGGCCGGGTCAAAACGGTAGCGCAGGGGCACATCCCGCCGCCGCTGGGGCAGGCCCAGGAAGTGGCGCAGGGCGATGTCCAGGAAGTAAGGCCCTTCCAGAAAACGGCTGGCCTCCTGGATCATGGCGGGGGCGTCTACCTGGAAGTCGATCTCCTCCGGGAGGAGCACCAGCCGCCGGTCGTCGAAGTAGACCGCCACGGGCTGCAGGTAGAGCTGGTCCAGGGCGGCCTGGATCGCCGCTGGATCCTTGTAGCGGCTCATCTCCACGCCGGCCAGGTGCACCCCTGGCGGGATCGGCGCGGCCGCCGTCTTGTAACGGCTGTAGAGGGGAAAGATGGAGAGAAAAGCGATGGCGGAGAGGACGAAAGTGGCGAATCGACGCATTGGGCTTCAGCAACCGGAACTAGGTGGCCGTTACTCCCACTCGATGGTGGCCGGGGGCTTGCTGCTGATATCATACACCACCCGGTTGACGCCGTCCACCTCGTTGACGATGCGACTGCTGACCCGGGCCAGGAGCTCGTAGGGCAGACGGGCCCAGTCCGCGGTCATGAAATCCTCCGTGGTCACGGCCCGCAGGGCGATGACGCTGGCGTAGGTGCGCCCGTCCCCCATGACCCCCACGGTGTTCACCGGCGCCAGCACGGCGAAGACCTGGCTGGTCTCCCGGTAGAGGCCGGCCCGGCGCAACTCCTCCAGGAAGATGGCGTCCGCCTGGCGCAGAAGCTCCAGCCGCTCCCAGGTGACCTCCCCCAGGATGCGGATGGCCAGCCCCGGGCCAGGGAAGGGGTGGCGCCAGACGATCTCCTCGGGCAGGCCCAGGGCTTCCCCCACAGCCCGCACCTCGTCCTTGAAGAGCATGCGCAGGGGCTCGATGAGGCGGAAGGTCATGTCCTGGGGCAGGCCGCCCACGTTGTGATGGGTCTTGATGGTGCGAGCCGTGCGGGTGTCGTCGTTGCTGGCCGATTCGATCACGTCCGGGTAGAGGGTGCCCTGGGCCAGGAAAGCCGGGCTATCGATCCCCCACTCCTGGGCCAGGCGAGCGGCCTCCGCCTCGAAGACCCGGACGAAACGGTTGCCGATGCGCTTGCGTTTCTCCTCCGGGTCCTGGATCCCCGCCAGGTCGGCCAGGAACTCCTCCTTGGCGTCCACCGCCACCAGACGCATGCCCATGTGCTCTTGGAAGGTCGCCACCACCTGCTCCGCCTCTCCCAGGCGCAGGAGGCCGTGATCCACGAAGATGCAGGTGAGCCGGTCGCCGATGGCCTGGTGCACCAGGGTGGCGGCCACCGCGCTGTCCACCCCACCGCTCAGCCCGCAGATCACATGGCCCTGGGGATCCACCGTTTCCCGGATCTGGGCCACCGTCTCGTCGATGAAGTGGCCCGACGTCCAGTCCCCGGCACAGCCGCAGATGCCCCGGACGAAGTTCTCCAGGATGCGGCCGCCCAGGGGAGTGTGCACCACCTCAGGATGAAACTGGATGCCGTAGAGACGGCGCGCCTCGTCCGCCACCGCCGCGTAGGGGGAGTTGTCGCTGCGGGCGATGACCTGGAAGCCCGGAGGCAGGGCCTCCACCCGATCCCCGTGGCTCATCCAGACCTGCTGGCGCTGGGGCAGCCCTGCGAAGAGGGGGCTGCGCCCCACCTGCTCCAGCGTGGCCCGGCCGTACTCCCGCTCCCGGCTGGGGGCCACCCGACCGCCCAGGTTGTGGGCCAGGAGCTGGAGTCCGTAGCAGATCCCCAGGACGGGGACGCCTTGCTCCAGGACGCTGGCTGGCAGGGTGGGCGCGTCGGGCTGGTAGACGCTGTTGGGGCCGCCGGAGAGGATGATCCCCTTGGGGTTCAGCTGGGGCAGACGCTCCGGGGCCTGGTCCCAGGGGACAAGCTCCGCGTAGACCTGGGCCTCCCGCACCCGACGGCAGATGAGCTGGCTGTATTGGCTGCCGTAGTCAATGACGGCGATAGTCTCGTGTTGCATGGCAGGTTCGTTCTGGGCTAGTTCTGATCGAACTGGATCCAGACCAATCCCTGGCCTTGGCCCAGTTGGAAGGAAAAGTTCTGGCTGTCCCGCACCCCGTTACCGTCCAGGACCCAGCCCACGTAGCTGCCGGCCACGTTGTTCCCCGGCAGCTCGGACACGCCCAGCTTGTACTCGTAGTTGTAGGGGCCCAGGGGACCTTCGTTCCGGGCCAGGGCCACGCTGCGCACCCGGTCCGAGATGGGCAGCCGCTGGCCGTCCTTCTCCAGGACGATGAAGTAGCTGCCCTGGGGCTGGCCTCCGTCCACCCCGCTGTGGATGAAGAAGAGCTGGAGCTTGAGCTCCTGGCCCCCGTTGTCCCCGGCTGTGGGGCCGCCGGTCACCTTGAACTTGCAGCCGTCCCCGCCGATGCCGGCGCAGGGGTCCGCGGCCACGGGCTGGGGCTCCGGCGTGGGCGTAGCCGGGACAGGCGTAGGGGGCGGCGGTGGGGGCGGGATGTTCTCGGCCACGGCCACGCTCCCCCCGTTGCTCACCTGGACCAGCTCCCCGAAGACCCAGCCGGGCTCTCCGTTGACGCAGCAGATCTGCCACCAGTCCCCAGCCGGGTTCCGGGCCAGGATCTGGAAGGCCTGCCCCTGAGAGGCCGTGCCCAGCAGGCCGTAACCCGTGCCCGGGCCCTGACGCACGTTCACCAGATCGTTCGCGATGACGGCCTGGGCGGCGCTGGGCGTCTCCGTGGGGGCGGGCTGGGTCGGCTCCGGCGTGGCGGTGGGTTGCTCCGGCGCGGGGGTGGCTGGCAGCGGTGTGGGAGGCAAGGGCGTGGCCGGTTCCATGGCCAGGGCCGTGGGAGTGAAGGTGGGGACCAGGGCTCGGGCCGGGCCCACGGTGGGGGTGGGGGAGGGCTCGTCCCGGCCGCCACAGCCGCCCACCACCAGGGTCACCAACAGGAAGAGGGGCAGGAAGCCGGCCATGCGCACCCCAGGGCCCGAGAGCCGGGGGCGAGGCATGGGCATGCGGATCACCGTGGTGGTGAC
Source organism: uncultured Caldilineaceae bacterium (assembly GCA_964416395.1). Taxonomy (GTDB): domain Bacteria; phylum Chloroflexota; class Anaerolineae; order Caldilineales; family Caldilineaceae; genus S144-5. The sequence continues at coordinate 61,489 of CAYQEB010000001.1, forward strand.
GCCCCGAGCCACGGCCAGATGGGTGGGGCCGAAGAGGTGTCGCCGGCTGCGCGGATCCTGGACCACGGCGAAGAGGACCAGGGCGAAGTCCCGCACCTGGGCGTAGTTTTTCAACAGGTAACCGAGGATGTCCATGAAGCGTGTCGTCTTTCCCAAATATGGATTTCCCAGTGTGGACCAGGCTCCAGGGGCGGCGCATGGCTCTGCCAACCCATCGGCCCGGTCGCGGATGAAGCCCCCCGAGGGGATAACCGGCACATTATACCAAGGGAGCCGGGGATCCCGCGAAAAACCAACGTGGAAAGGGGGAGTCGAGTTCCGGCCCCGGCGGCCTGAGCGCGGTTTTCCCGCAGTTGACACACCCAAATCCCGATGCTAGAATTGTCAGACCAATCCTTCCCCCACTTGCTGTTCTCTCCAACCCAACTTTTCCTACCTTCTCTCCTACTTCGATTCGGAGTCGAATGTGTCCATCGTGAAGGCCGAGATCCGGCCTGGCGCCTATTTTGATTCTGTGGTTTTGATGCAGCTTCAACGGGCCCTGGCCGACCTCCCAGGCGTGGAGGACGCGGGCGTGGTCATGGGCACCGAGGCCAACAAGGAGCTCCTGGAGCAGAGCCACCTGCTCACCCCAGAGATCCAGGCGGCCAAGGCGGACGACCTGGTCATCGCGGTCCGGGCCCAGGACGAAGCCGCGGCCCAGCAGGCCCTGGCCCAGGTGGACGAGCTGTTGACGCGGCGGCGCTCCACCCTGCAACAGGCCTATCGTCCCAAGAGCCTGGCCGGGGCTGCGGAGATGTTGCCAGAAGCCCGCTGGGTCCTGGTCTCTGTGCCAGGGCGCTACGCGGCCGGCGTGGCCCGGGACGCGCTGAACCTGGGCAAAAACGTCTTCCTCTACAGCGACAACGTCCCCCTGAACGACGAGATCGGCCTGAAAGAGCAGGCCCGATCCCAGGGCCTCCTGGTCATGGGGCCGGACTGCGGCACCGCGCTGGTGAACGGCGTGGGGCTGGGCTTCGCCAACCGAGTGCGCCGGGGCCCCATCGGCGTGGTGGGCGCCTCGGGCACAGGGCTGCAGCTGGTCACCGCCCGCATCCACCAGCTGGGCAGCGGCATCACCCACGGCCTGGGCACCGGTGGCCGGGACCTCTCCGAGGCGGTGGGGGCCATCACCGCCCGGCAGGGGCTGGATCTCCTGCGCCGGGATCCGGAGACCCGGGTCATTGTCCTCATCTCCAAGCCTCCGTCACCGGCGGTGGCGGAGGAGCTGCTGCGCCTGGCTCGGCTCACGGGCAAGCCGGTGGTGGTGAACTTCATCGGCTACCGGCCTGCGGGAGCCCAGCAGGGCAATCTTCACTTTGCCCCCACCCTGGACCGGGCCGCGGAGCTGGCGGTCCAGCTGGCGGCCCAGGCGGAGGATGCAGAGGCCATCTCGGAGACGCCCCCCAGCCCTCCCTTCGCGCCGGGCCAGCGCTACCTGCGGGGCCTCTTCTCCGGCGGCACCCTGGCCTACGAGGCCCTGCTCATCTTGCAGGAGCACCTGGGGACGGTCTACTCCAACGCGCCCCTGCCCGGGGGGCCCAAGCTGGAGAACCCCCACGAGAGCCAGGGTCACACCATCGTGGACCTGGGCGAGGACGAGTTCACCGTGGGGCGCCTGCACCCCATGCTGGACAACGACCTGCGCATCCGCCGCCTGCTCCAGGAAGCGGACGATCCCGAGGTCGCGGTGCTGCTCCTGGATGTGGTCCTGGGCTATGGCGCCCACCCGGACCCGGCCAGCGAGCTGGCTCCCGCCATCGCGGAGGCCCGCTCCCGGGCCCAGGCCGGGGGCCGTCACCTGGAAGTGGTGGCGGTGGTGGTGGGCACGGACGAGGATCCCCAGGACCGGGAGGCCCAGATCCAACAGCTCCGGGAGGCGGGGGCTCGGGTGGAGGGCAGCAACGAGGCCGCGGTGCGGGCGGTGGGCCAGATGCTCCGCCCCCTGGACAACCCCAGCGGCCTGCCGCCGGTGGAGCTGGCTGTGCTCCAGGAGCCCCTGGCGGCCATCAACGTGGGGCTGGAGAGCTTCACCGAGAGCCTCCTGGCCCAGGATGCCCCGGTCATCCAGGTGGACTGGAAACCCCCGGCCGGCGGCAACGAGCGGCTGATGGGCATTCTGGCGAGGATGAAAGGGAAGTAGACGCGGTGGACAGACGACGGTTCTCCTCCACCGTCGTCTGTCCACTGCCTTTCGTTCACTGCCTT
>CAYQEB010000001.1:63835-65370 GCA_964416395.1 uncultured Caldilineaceae bacterium
CAGACGACGGTTCTCCTCCACCGTCGTCTGTCCACTGCCTTTCGTTCACTGCCTTTCGTTCACTGCCTTCCGTCTACCGTCTTCTGTTCCAATCAAGAAAGGACCCGAACCACCCATGACCATCGACATTGACAGCGCCAACGCCACCGCCGTGGAACGCATGATGGAGGCCCGGCCTGTCCTGGTGGGCTTGGCCACGGCCCGGGACGTGATCCCGGGCATGGAGGAGGATCTCCTGCTCCACGCCGGCCCGCCCATCACCTGGGAGCGCATGTCCGGCCCCCTGCGGGGAGCCATCATCGGCGCGCTGATCTTCGAGGGCCGGGCCCAGAACGAGGACGAGGCCTTGGCCCTGGTCCAGGCAGGGGAGGTGCGCTTCGAGCCCTGTCACCACCACCAGGCTGTGGGGCCCATGGCCGGGGTCATCTCCCCCTCCATGGCCGTCTACGTGCTGGAGAACCAGGTCCACGGCAACCGGGCCTATTCCAACTTGAACGAGGGCTACGGCAAGGTGCTCCGCTACGGCGCCTACAGCCAGGACGTGCAGGAGCGTCTGCGCTGGATGCACGACGTCATGGCGCCGGTGTTGGCGGAGGCCATCCAGGCCAGCGGGGGCATCGACATCCGGGCCATGCTCTCGGAAGCCCTGCACATGGGGGACGAGGGGCACAACCGGAACAAAGCCGGCTCGGTGCTCTTCACCAAGACCCTGGCCCCCCACATCGTGCGGGCTGCGCCGGACCCGGAGACCGCGGCCCAGATCATCCAGGCCCTGGGGGACAACGCCCTGAGCATCCTCAACCCGGTGATGGCCGCCTGCAAGGCCATGGCCGATGCGGCCCACGGGGTGGAGGGCAGCACCCTGGTCACCGCCATGGCCCGGAACGGCACGGACTTCGGCATCCGGGTCAGCGGCCTGGGGGAGCGCTGGTTCACCGCCCCTGCGGAGATCCCCCGGGGGCTCTACTTCCCTGGCTTCAGCGCGGAGGACGCCAACCGGGACATCGGGGACAGCACCATCACCGAGACGGCCGGCATCGGCGCCTTCGCCATGGCCGCGGCCCCGGCCATCGTCACCTTCGTCAGTGGCACCCCCCAGGACGCCATCAACGCCACCCTGGAGATGTACGAGATCACCCAGGCGGAGCACAAGCAGTTCACCATCCCCCAGCTGGACTTCCGAGGCACGCCCACGGGCATCGATCTGCGCAAGGTGGTGGAGACGGGCATCACTCCTCGGGTGAACACAGGCATCGCCCACAAGGAGGCTGGGGTGGGGCAGATCGGCGCTGGCCTGGTGCGCCCGCCCATGGCCATCTTCGAGGAGGCGCTGGTGGCCTTCGCGGAGGAGTACGGTTTCTGAGAGACAGGGATAGCGGCGCCAAGAACCCGCCGTTTCCGCCGGTTAACCATTGCCATCGGCTAACTGCTTCCATCGGCTAACCGGAGACAGAACAAGCAGCGCACACAGAGAACAGCCACGAACAGCGATCAGTCACGCACACAGAGGAGCTTTGGCATGAAACTCTACGACC
>CAYQEB010000001.1:65470-74466 GCA_964416395.1 uncultured Caldilineaceae bacterium
ACGAACAGCGATCAGTCACGCACACAGAGGAGCTTTGGCATGAAACTCTACGACCTTTCCCAGCCCTTGAACCAGGACGCCCCTTTCTGGCCCTTCTACCCGCCCTTCGAGGTGAAGTACATCAAGCGCAAGGCGGAGCACGGGGTGAACGCCCAGTACATCATGACCAGCAACCACATGGGCACCCACCTGGACGCGCCCCGGCACTTCGTCACCGGCGGCAAGACAGTGGACGAGCTTCCCCTGGAGTGGCTCTACGGCGAGGGCGTCATCGTGGATCTGTCCGACATGCTGGACGAGCTGGACATCTTCCGCCCGGAGGACATCGAGGCCCGGGCCGAGATCCGGGAGGGGGACATCCTCTTCATCCACACGGGCTGGCACAAGTACGCCCAGTTCGGCTCCGAACCAGACGAGGAGAAGTACATCCACCGACACCCGGGCCCCCACCACAGCATCGTGGACTGGCTGCTGGAGAAGAAGATCCACCTGTGGGGCGTGGACATGATCTCCACGGACCACCCCATGAACCTGCCCATCGGCCGTTTCCTGGGCAAGGGCGGGCTGGAGCACTGGCAGAAGGTCCGCAAGCAAGTGGAGGAGAAGTTCGGCGCGGACAAGGTGGACGAGCTTTTCCCCACCGAGGCCTACCAGCTCACCCACAACGCCCTCTTCCCCTACGACTGCTTCCACGTGGAGAACCTGGGCGGGGAGATCGGCAACCCGGCCCTCCACAACCGGCGCATCACCCTGGCCGCCTTCCCCTGGAAGTTCAAGGGGGGCGAGGCCGCGTTCTGCCGGGCAATCGCCTTCGTCGAGGAGGAGTGACGGGGCGGGGACCTGTCCCCGCGCGACCGCCAGCAGGCGCCGATGGCCATCCCCCACGCCCGTCCCGGCTACGCCCACACCCGATCCCGCACTCCCGGGTATATCGTTCGTCGTCTTTCTGCCACAAAGGGGGGAACCATGTCTCGAACCGTACGGGCCGCGCTGCTCCAGGTCGCTTGGACCGGCGACAAGGAGAGTATGATCCAGAAACACGAGGAGATGCTGCGCCAGGCCGCGGACCAGGGCGCCCAGGTGGCCTGCCTCCAGGAGCTCTTCTACAGCCCCTACCTGGGCCAGGTCCAGGACCCGAGCCTCTACGCCTACACCGAACCCATCCCGGACGGCCCCACCACGGAGCGGCTGCAGAAGCTGGCCCAGGAGCTGCGCATGGTCCTGGTGGCGCCCATGTACGAGGAGGACGGCCCGGGCATCTACTACAACACCGCCGCGGTCATCGACGCGGACGGCAGCTACCTGGGCAAGTACCGCAAGACCCACCTGCCCCACCTGCCCGGCTTCTGGGAGAAGTTCTACTTTCGGCCCGGCAATCTGGGCTACCCGGTCTTCGACACGGCCGTGGGCAAGGTGGGCGTCTACATCTGCTACGACCGCCACTTCCCCGAGGGGGCCCGCTGCCTGGGCCTGAACGGCGCGGAGCTGGTCTTCATCCCCTCGGCCACCTCTCGGGGGCTCTCCATGCACCTCTGGTTCATCGAGCAGACCAGCCACGCCATCGCCAACGGCTACTGGGTGGGCACCATCAACCGGGTGGGGGTGGAGCCCCTGGGCGACAACGACTTCTACGGCTCCAGCTACTTCGCCAATCCCCGGGGCGAGATCATCGCCCAGGCCAGCGACCAGGAGGAGGAGCTCCTGGTGGCGGACCTGGACATGGACCTGATCAAGCAGACCCGGGACACCTGGCAGTTCTACCGGGACCGGCGACCGGACATGTACGGCCCCATCGTGGCGCCGTAGATCCCAGGGCAAGGAGGGCACGGCCATGAAGACACTCATCACCAACGGCGCCATCGTCACCGCCGCGGACACGGTGCAGGCGGATCTCCTCATCGACGGGGAGCGCATCGCCCTCATCGGCCCCAACCTGGCGGGCCAGGTCCAGGCGGACCGCACGCTGGACGCCACGGGCAAGTACGTCCTGCCCGGGGGCATCGACGTCCACACTCACCTGGACCTGCCCTTCGGCGGCACCGTCTCCTCCGACGACTTCTACACCGGCCATGTGGGCGCGGCCTTCGGCGGCACCACCAGCCACGTGGACTTCGCCATCCAGGGCCAGGGCGAGAGCCTGCACCAGGCCATCATGAACTGGCACGAGCGGGCCGACGGCAAGGCGGTGCTGGACTACGGCTTCCACGTGGCCATCACCGACCTGAACGACCAGGTCATGGAGGAGATCGGCCGCCTGCACGAGTACGGCGTCTCCAGCATCAAGCTCTTCCTGGCCTACAAGGGGCTCTTCCAGGTGGACGACACCACCCTCTTCCGGGCCTTCCTCAAGGCCAGCGAGAGCGGCGTCATCACCATGATCCACGCGGAGAACGGGGACGTCATCGACATCCTGGTGAAGAAGGCCATCGACGAAGGCCACTTCGAGCCGGTCTGGCACGCCCGCACCCGGCCACCCCAGGCCGAGGCCGAGGCCACCAACCGGGCCGTGCAGCTGGCCGGGATCGCCGGCGCGCCGGTCTACATCGTCCACCTGACCCAGCGGGACGCCCTGGCCGCGGTGGCTCGGGCCAAGGCCGCGGGCCAGATGGCCTACGCGGAGACCTGCCCCCAGTACCTCTTCTTCACCGTGGACGACCTGGCCCGACCGAACTTCGAGGGGGCCAAGTGGGTCTGCTCGCCCCCCATGCGGGAGCGGGAGGACAACGAAGCCCTCTGGGGCGGCCTGGCCAGCGGCGCCCTGGACGCGGTGGCCACGGACCACTGCCCCTTCTTCTTCAAGGGGCAGAAGGAGCTGGGCCGGGAGCGCTTCGACAAGATCCCCAACGGCGTGCCCGCCATCGAGGACCGGCTGCCCGTGCTCTTCCAGGCCGGGGTGCAGGAGGGGCGCTTCTCCCTCAATCGCTTTGTGGAGCTGACCAGCACCAACCCGGCCAAGCTCTTCGGCATGTACCCTCGCAAGGGGACCATCCTGCCCGGCAGCGACGCGGACCTGGTCATCTGGGACCCGAGCCGCAGCCACGTGCGCAGCGCAGCCAGCCACCACATGAACGTGGACTACAACCTCTGGGAAGGCATGGAGATCCAGGCCACGCCGGTCCAGGTTTTCAGCCGGGGCCGCCTCCTGGTGGACGGGGAGCAGTTCCTGGGCCAGGAGGGCAGTGGCCGCTTCTTGGAACGAGGCACGCCCCAGGTGAGGTGAGGGGATCGGGGCCATCGAGAGCTGCCGTCTGCCGGCCTCCCAAGAAGGAACGCCGTGTCGCCCGAAGGAAAAGCTATGCCGCGCTGGTTCCAGCGGCTGCCGAAGAACTGGACACACGCTTCACGTCTCACGTTTCACGTCTCACGTTTCTCGCTTCACGCTTCACCCAATGACCCAATCACTTCTCCCAGGAGCTTTCGCATGAAACCAGCTCCCTTCCAATACTTCGCACCCACCTCCCTGGACCAGGCCCTGGAGCTGCTGGAGCGCTACAACTACGAGGCCAAGCCCCTGGCCGGCGGCCAGAGCCTGGTCCCGGCCATGAACTTCCGCCTGGCCCGGCCCGGCATCCTGGTGGACCTGAACCGGGTGCCGGACCTGGCCTTCGTGCGCCCTGCCGGGGATGGCGGCCTGCGTATCGGCGCCATGACCCGTCAGCGCCAGGTGGAGCGGAATCCCCTGGTGGCGGAGCGGGCCCCTCTGGTCCACGAGACCATGCCCCACATCGCCCATCCCCAGATCCGCAACCGGGGCACCTTCGGCGGCAGCCTGGCCCATGCGGACCCTGCAGCAGAGCTGCCGGCGGTGCTCACCGCGCTGCGGGGGCGCTTCCGCCTGGTGAGCAAACGGGGGGAGCGTTGGCTCGGCGCGGACGAGTTCTTCGTGGACTTCTTCACCACGGCCCTGGAGCCGGACGAGCTCCTGGTGGAGATCGCCCTGCCCCCGCTGCCGGCCCGCACCGGCTGGTCCTTCCAGGAGGTGGCCCGGCGCCACGGGGACTACGCCATGGCCGGCGTGGCCACCCTGGTCACCCTGGACGAGCAGGGCCAGGTGGAGGAGGCCCGGCTGGTCTACCTGAGCGTGGGGGATGGCCCGGTGGAGGCCCGGGCCGCGGCGGGGCTGCTCCAGGGGCAGGAGCCTACGCTGGAGGCCATCCAGGAGGCGGCGGAGGTCGCAGCCAGGCAGGACGTGGACCCGGTGAGCGATATCCACGCCAGCGCGGACTACCGACGCCATCTGGTCAAGGTGCTGGCCCGGCGCACCCTGCGCGTGGCGGTGGAGCGGGCGAAGGATGGCGGGAGCCAGGAGTGAAGACCAAAGGAAGATTGAAGATTGAAGATTGGCTGGAGCGGCACTGTTGAAGTGGCACTGATGAAGCGGAGGATGCCTTGAACGAACGAGTTGCGGTCACGGTCACGGTGAACGGACAGGAGTACACCCGACAGGTGGAGCCCCGGATGCTCCTGAGCGACTTTCTGCGCCACGAGCTGGATCTGACCGGCACCCACGTGGGCTGCGAGCACGGCGTCTGCGGCGCCTGCACCATCCTTCTGGACGGGGAGCCGGTGCGCTCCTGTCTGCTCTTCGCGGTGCAGGTCCAGGGCCAGGCCATCACCACGGTGGAAGGGCTGGCCGCCGGTCCGGATCCGGAGGATCTCCATCCCTTGCAGCAAGGCTTCTGGGAGGCCCACGGGCTCCAGTGCGGCTTCTGCACCCCGGGCTTCCTCATGACCCTGGTTCCCTTCCTGGAGGAGAACCCGGAGCCCACGGAGGCGGAGATCCGGGAGGCCCTCTCCGGGAACCTCTGCCGCTGCACCGGCTACCAGAAGATCGTGGAGGCGGTCCAGCTGGCCGCGGCGAAGATGCGCAGCTGAGCGCCCACCCCCAGTCACGACACAGGACGAACCATGACCACTCGCTACTTTGGCAAGCCCATCAAACGCAACGAGGATCCCCGCTTGTTGACCGGGCAGGCCCTCTTCGTGGATGACGTCCACCTGCCCGACATGCTCCACGTGGCCTTCGTGCGCAGCGACCTGGCCCACGCCCGCATCCGCCGCATCGACGCGTCCGCGGCCCGGGAACGGCCCGGCGTGGTGGCCGTCTACACCGCAGAGGACCTGGGCGACTACTGGCAGCCTGGCCCTCTGCTGGTGCCCCCGCCCCCGGTGAAGGACATCGTCTTCCACCAGCGAACCCAGGTGCCCCTGGCCAAGGACAAGGTGCGCCACGCGGGGGAGGCGGTGGCCATGGTGGTGGCGGAGAGCCGCTACATCGCCGAGGACGCGGCGGAGGAGATCTTCGTGGAGTACGAGCCCCTGCCCGGAGTGGTGGACCTGGAGGAGGCCCTCGCCCCGGACGCGCCTCGCGTCCACGAGGACCTGGAGAGCAACCTGGCCGCCCACGTGATCCAGGAGAAGGGGAGCTACGCCGCGGCCCGGGAGCAGGCGGACGTGGTGATCGCCCGCCGCTTCGTCTACGACCGGGGCACGGCCGCGGCCATGGAGAACCGGGGCATCGTGGCCCACTGGGACCACAAGAGCCAGCACCTGACCGTCTGGGACACCACCCAGGCCCCCATCCCCATCCGCAACGGCCTGGCCGCCATGCTGGGCCTCTCGGAACACCAGGTGCGGGTCATCGCCCCCTTCATCGGCGGCGGCTTCGGCCCCAAGATCATGATGTTCTACCCGGAGGAGGTGCTCCTGCCCTGGGTCAGCATGCAGCTGAAGCGGCCGGTCAAGTGGATCGAGGACCGGGAGGAGAACTTCTACGCCACCACCCAGGAGCGGGGCCAGATCCACCAGGCAGAGATGGCCCTGACCAAGGACGGACGCATCCTGGGGGTGAAGGACGTCTTCCTCCACGACACCGGCGCCTACGACCCCTACGGCCTGACCGTGCCCATCAACAGCCAGTGCACCCTGCTGGGCTGCTACGACGTGCCCAACTACTACTCCGAGTTCCGGGTGGTCTTCACCAACAAGCCCATCGTCACCCCCTACCGGGGCGCGGGACGGCAACACGGCGTCTTCGTCATGGAGCGGCTCCTGGACCTGGCCGCCCGGGAGCTGGGCCTGGATCGGGCGGAGATCCGCCGGCGCAACTTCATCCCGCCCGAGGCCTTCCCCTACAACAACGAGATCATCTACCAGGACTTCGCCCCCCTGGTCTACGATAGCGGCAACTACGAGCCCGCGCTGGACAAGGCCCTGGAGCTCATCGACTACCAGCGCTTCATCCAGGAGGAGCAGCCCCGGCTGCGGGCCCAGGGGCGCAAGGTGGGCCTGGGCATCGTCACCTACGTGGAGGGCACGGGCATCGGGCCCTACGAGGGGGCTCGGGTCACGGTGGAGGCCAGCGGCAAGGTGAGCGTGGCCACGGGCATCGGCACCCAGGGCCAGGGCCACTTCACCTCCTTCGCCCAGCTGGTGGCCGAGCAGCTGGGGGTGGACGTGCGGGACATCTTCCTGGTCACCGGGGACACGGATCAGTTCTACTGGGGCGCGGGGACCTTCGCCAGCCGAGGAGCGGTGGTGGCGGGCAACGCCATCCACGCCGGGGCCCAGGCCGTGCGCCACAAGATCCTGAAGATGGCCAGCCAGGAGCTGGAGGTGGCGGAGGAGGATCTGGAGCTGGTGGACGGCACGGTGCGGGTGAAGGGCGTGCCCGATTCGGCCATCAAGCTGGGGGAGCTGGCGGTGAAGGCCAATCCCCTGCGGGGCGCGGTGAAGCCCGACGCGGAGCCTGGCCTGGAGGCCACGGCCTACTTCGGGCCGGAGCGGGGGGCCACGGCCAGCGGCGTCCACGCCATGATCCTGGAGATCGACCCGGAGACCATGCTGGTGGAGATCCAGAAGTACGTGGTGGTCCACGACTGCGGCAAGGTGATCAACCCTTTGATCTTGGAGGGGCAGATCCAGGGCGGCGTGGCCCAGGGCATCGGCAACGCCTTCTACGAGCAGCTCTTCTTCAGCGAGAACGGCACCCTGCTCAACGCCTCCTTCATGGACTACCTCCTGCCCACGGCCACGGACGTGCCGACCATCCTCTCGGACCACCTGGAGACCCCATCGCCCCTGAACCCCCTGGGCGTCAAGGGCGCGGGGGAGGCCGGGGCCATCCCGGTGGGGCCCCTCTTCGCCCAGGCCGTGGAGGACGCGCTGAACATCCCAGGCCTGGAGATCCGGGAGATCCCCCTGAGCCCCAACCGCCTCTTCCAGCTGATCCACGGAGAAGGGACCGAAAAGGAAGCGGACCATGGCTGAGAGCTTGACCAGCGCGCCCGAGCAGGCCCTTGCCGGCGGCGTCCTGGCCTCCTCGGGCCTGCGGAAAGGGCTGACCATCGTCGGGGCGCTCCTGGCGGTGATCGTCGTCTGGGAGGGGTCCATCGCCCTCTTCGACCTGCCCGAGTACAAGCTGCCCCACCTCCTCACCATCCTGCAGGCCTTCGTGGAGCCCACGCCCAAGGGGCCAGTCTACCAGCTCCTTCTCCGGGATGCGCTCTACACCGGCTTCGAGGCGGTGGCCGGCTTCCTCATCGGCGGGGTGCTGGGCTTCCTGCTGGCGGTGCTTTTCATCCACTCGCCCTTGCTGGAGCGGGGGCTCCTGCCCTACGTCATCGCCTCCCAGACGGTGCCCATCATCGCGGTGGCGCCCATGGTGGTGGTGGGCATGGGCCAGCTGGGGGCGCCCCCCTGGCTCTCCAAGGCCATCATCGCCGCCTACTTGACCTTCTTCCCGGTGACCATCAACGTGCTCCGGGGCTTCACCTCTGTGGAGCGAGACGCCCTGGACCTGATGCGCTCCTACGCGGCCACCAAGGCCCAGATCTTCTTCAAACTGCGGCTGCCGGCCTCTGTGCCCTACCTCTTCACCGCGCTGAAGATCTCGGCCACGGCCAGCGTCATCGGGGCCATCATCGGCGAGCTGCCCGTGGGCTCCACCCGGGGCCTGGGGGTGCAGATCGTCTACGGATCCCAGTTCAACACCTTCAACCCGGGCTTTCTCTGGGCCACCATCATCGCCGCCTCCCTCCTGGGCATGGCCTTCTACGGCGTGGTGGCCCTGGCGGAGCGCTTCCTGGTGCGCTGGCGCCATCCCTGAGGAGGGCCCGAGGCCCAGACCGGCACTCTTTCCAGACACCCGACCATCCAGTCATTCACCCAGTCACTCAAGCGCCATGACCACCAATCCTTCCAGCAGCACCCCCATCATCGAGATCCGCAACGTCCACAAGGTCTTCGGCAGCGGGCCAGACCGGGTGGTCGCTCTCCAGGACGTGAACCTGACCATCCACGCAGGGGAGTTCATCTCCATCGTGGGGCCCTCGGGCTGCGGCAAGTCCACCCTGCTGCGGCTGATCAGCGACCTGCTCCAGGCCACCCAGGGGGAGATCCGGGTCAACAACAAGACGCCCCACCAGGCCCGGCTGGACCGGGACTACGGCTTCGTCTTCCAGGCTCCCACCCTCTACGAGTGGCGGACGGTGCACAGGAACGTGCGCCTGCCCCTGGAGGTCATGCAGGTGGAGCGCTCCCAGTGGGGGGAGCGGGTGGCCAAGATGCTCTCCATGGTGGGGCTGGACGACTTCCACAACCACTACCCCTGGCAGCTCTCCGGCGGCATGCAGCAGCGGGTCTCCATCGCCCGGGCCCTGGTCTTCGATCCGCCCATGCTGCTCATGGACGAGCCCTTCGGCGCCCTGGACGAGTTCACCCGAGAGAACATGAACCTGGAGCTGCTGCGCATCTGGGAGCAGATGGGCAAGACCATCGTCTTCGTCACCCACAGCATCCCAGAGGCGGTCTTCCTCTCCAGCCGGGTGGTGGTCATGTCCCCTCGGCCCGGGCGCATCGCCAGCGTCGTGCCCATCGACCTGCCCTATCCTCGCACCTTCGAGACCCGGGAGTCCGAGCGCTACTTCGAGCTCATGACCGAAGTCCGGGAGACCCTCAAGGAGGAGTTCACCAAGGCGGTGTGAGCCTGGCTGATT
>CAYQEB010000001.1:74566-87782 GCA_964416395.1 uncultured Caldilineaceae bacterium
CTGGCTGATTCGTTGACTGGCCGATTGGTCAACCTGCCCTGTTGCTGGAATCTCGCATCCCGTTTCCCGTCCCTTGAACCAAACGCCCATGACCCACTCTGTGACCACCCTGCCCGAAGAGCTGGAAGAGCTGGAGCCGGAAGGCCTGGGGGCCAGCATCGCCCACTGGCTGCGCCGCTACTTCCCCTCCATCCTGGTCTTCATCCTGGTGACCGCCTTCTGGGAGGGTGTGGTGCGCCTCTTCAACATCAACGTCTTCCTCCTGCCCGCGCCCCACGCCATCTTCCAGGAGTTCGCCAGCAACTACGCCACCCTGCTGGAGTACGGCATGAACACCTTCCGGGAGGCCCTGGGCGGCTTCGCGGTGGGCTGCAGCCTGGGCGTCCTGGTGGCGGTGATCGCCATCCGCTGGCACATGCTGGCGGACCTGCTCCTGCCCGTGGCCGTGGCCTCCAACTCCATCCCCATCATCGCCTTCGCGCCCCTGGCCATCGTCTGGTTCGGCATCGACGCCGGCTCCAAGATCGCCATCGTGGCCCTCATGTGCTTCTTCCCCACCATGATCAGCACCTTCCGGGGGCTCACCAGCCTCCCGCCCGGCGCCCTGGACCTCATGCGCTCCTACGCCGCGCCGGAGAAGGACATCTTCCTCAAGCTGCGAGCGCCCGCAGCCCTGCCCTACGTCTTCAACGCCCTCAAGCTCAGCTCCACCCTGAGCATGATCGGCGCCATCGTGGCCGAGTTCTTCGGCGGCTCCGTCAAGCTGCTGGGCGTCTACATCAAGACCGAGGCCAGCATCCTGCACACCACCCAGGCCTGGGCCGCCATCATCGTGGCCTGTCTCCTGGGCATCCTCTTCTACCTGGCCATCTCCTTCGTGGAGAGGCTGGTCATGCCCTGGCACGTCTCCTTCCGAGAGGTGGGGCATGAATAGAAAATAGAAAAACATTCCCGTTTCCGTTCCCATCCCGTTCCATCAGCTCAGTTCCCACAGGAGGACAACCCATGCACCACAAGAAATGGATCTTTCTCACCGTCGCCCTGCTGGCGGCCCTGGTGATCGCCGCCTGCCAACCGGCCGCGCCCGCGCCCCAGGCCCCAGCAGCCGAGCCCGCCAAAGCCGAGTCCCAGGAGATGGCCGAAGAGGGCTGCACCCAGCCGGACAAGGTGACCCTGCAGCTCAAATGGGTGGCCCAGGCCCAGTTCGCCGGCTACTACGCCGCCAAGGAGGCCGGCTACTACGATGAGGAGTGCCTGGACGTGACCATCAACCCCGGCGGCCCGGACATCGTCCCCGAGCAGGTGGTGGCCGCCGGCCAGGCGGACTTCGGCCTGGACTGGCTGCCCAGCCTCCTCTCCGCCCGGGAGCAGGGCACCCCCCTGATCAACATCGGCCAGGTCTTCCAGCGCAGCGCCATGCGGGAGATCGCCTGGAAGGACTCGGGCATCACCGGCCCCGCGGACCTAAAGGGTCGCCGGGTGGCGGTCTGGTTCGGCGGCAACGAGTTCGAGCTCCTGGCCACCCTGAAGAAGTACGGCATCGACCCGGAGAAGGACGTGGAGCTCATCCAGCAGCCCTTCGACATGAACCTCTTCCTCCAGCGCCAGGTGGACGCGGCCGCCGCCATGACCTACAACGAGCTGGCCCAGGTCCTGGAGACGGTGAACCCGGAGACGGGTGAGCTCTACAAGCTGGAGGATCTGGTGGTCATGGACTTCAACAAGGAAGGCACGGCCATGCTGGAGGACGGCATCTTCACCACGGAGGAGTGGCTGAGCGACCCGGCCCACCAGGACATCGCCGAGCGCTTCCTCCGGGCCTCCTTCAAGGGCTGGATCCACTGCCGGGACAACCCGAACGAGTGCGTGGACTTCGTCCTGAAACAGGGGCCGGCCCTGCCTCGCGGCCACCAGACCTGGCAGATGAACGAGGTGAACAAGCTCATCTGGCCCTCCCCCAACGGCATCGGCATCATGGACCCGGCCCTCTTCCAGCAGACCGCGGACATCGCCCTGAACTTCGGCGTGATCAGCGAGCCCGCCAGCTCCGACGCCTACACCACCGAGTACGCGGAGAAGGCCGTCTCGGCCCTGGAAGCCGCGGGCGTGGACACCAAGGGGGAGAACTGGGAGCCCATGGTGGTGGAGCTGACCGAGGGCGGCAAGTAGCCTCGTCCCTGTCCCCAACAGCCCAGCAGGGCAGGCCGAAACCTGCCCACCCCAAGCTGGGGAGGTTGTCCTGCACGGCCTCCCCAGCTTTTCTGCTTTCTCGCCGGAACGCGTAGAATGGGGCAGGCCTTCTTGGCAGACAGAGAGAAGGCAGTGAGCCTTCCTGGAGCTGAACACGTCAGGACCACAGACCATGATCACCGTCACCGGAGCCGCCGGAAAGACCGGCCAAGCCATCCTACAGGCCCTCCAGCAGCAGGGCGCGACCACCCGGGCCTGGGTGCGTCGCCCGGACCAGGCCGAGACTGTGCGGCGCCTGGGGGCCCAGGAGGTGGTGGTGGGAGACTTCCAGGACCCGGCCGCCCTGGCCCAGGCCCTGGAGGGAGCCGCCAAGGTCTACCACATCTGCCCCAACATGCACCCCGCGGAGGAGGAGATCGGCCGGGCTGTCCTGGAACAGGCCCGCCGCGCCGGGGTGCAGCACTTCGTCTACCACTCGGTCCTCCATCCCCAGACCCAGACCATGCCCCACCACTGGCACAAGCTGCTGGTGGAAGAGGCCATCTTCCTCAGCGGCCTGCCCTTCACCATCCTGCAGCCAGCCGCCTACATGCAGAACCTGCGGGGCAGCTGGAGGGACATCCTCACCCAGGGGATCTACCGGGTCCCCTACGCGGTGGAGACCCGCCTGGGCCTGGTGGATCTCCTGGACGTGGCCCAGGTGGCGGCCACGGTGCTCACCCAGCCAGGCCACGAAGGGGCCATCTACGAGCTGGCCGGGCCCGAGGTCCTCAGCCAGGAGGAGATCGCCGGGATCCTGAGCCGGGCCCTGGCTCGCCCTGTGCGGGCGGAGCGGATCCCCCCGGCCGAGTGGGAGCATCGGGCCATCACCGCCGGCCTGAGCGACTACGCCCGGGAGACCCTGCAACGCATGTTCCGCTACTACGAACAGTTCGGCTTCTGGGGCAACCCCAACGTCCTGACCTGGCTCCTGGGGCGCCCGCCCACCCGGCTGAGCGAGTTCGTCCGCCGCACCGCCATGACCGGCGACTGGTGAGCCCCATGCCCATCCCGCTCCGCTCCGTCAGCGCCGCCATCCTGGATCGACTGCCCCCGGGCCCCTTCCTCGGCTGGACCATCCTCAGCGTCCACCGCCGGGCCTGCAACCTGCGCAGCCCCCAGGGCGTCCTCCTGGGCCTGGTGAACCCGGAGCTGGGCAACGGCCCCTTCCACGCGGTCCTGGCCCAACCCGCGGACCACGCCTGGCTGGCCCAGGGGCTGGTCCAGGGCCGGTTGACCCTGGACGTGGCGGGCGCCACAGCCTGGGATCCTTGGCTGGGAAGGTGGAAGGAGGAAGACGGAAGACGGAAGACGGGGAAGGGTGGAGGGTGGGACCTCACCCCGCCCCTGGCTCCTCCACCAGTGGAGAGGGAAGAGGGAAGGCCGCGTCGGTGGCTGGGGGAGGGGCGAGGCGCCCAATCCCCCAATCCCCTGGCCCAGGCCCTCCGCGCCGGGGATCCGGAGCGACTCCAGGAGACCGTCCGCGCCCTGGCCGGCCGGGGTCCGGGGCTCACCCCTGCTGGGGACGATTTCCTCCTGGGCCTCATGGCCGGGCTCTGGCTCTTCCCGGAACAGCTGAACCCCCGCTGGACCGTCCCGGAGGTCTGCCAGCGCATCGCGGAGCTGGCCGCGCCCCGCACCACTACCCTGAGCGGGGCCTGGCTCCGTTGGGCCGGGCAAGGGGCCTTCAGCCAGCCCTGGCACGCCCTGGCCCAGGCCCTGGCCGCTGACGATCCGCCCCAGCTGGCCCGAGCCGTGGACGCGATCCTGGCTGTGGGCGCCACCTCGGGCCAGGACGCCCTGGCCGGGTTCGCGGCCTGGGTGGAAGGCCAGGCCAGCCCCGCCACGCCCTCCCCTTCCGCAGCGCCATGACCGCCACTCCCCCCGCCACCCGCCTGCTCATCATCACCACCAACTTCCCCCGCTGGGAGGGCGACCCCCACTCCCCCTGGCTGGTGGAGCTCCTGGGCCTGCTCCGGGAGCGGGGCGTGGAGGTGGAGATCCTGGCCCCGGCCTTCCGCGGTCAGGGCAGCCACACGATCCACGGCATGCGGGTGCACCGCTTCCGCTACGCCCCGGCCCCCTGGGAGACCCTGACCCACGAGGAGGGCGCGCCCAGCAAGATCCGCCGCAACCCCCTCTACCTGCTCCTCCTCCCCCTCTACCTCCTGGCCGGGATGGTGGCGGCAGGGCGCCTGGCCTGGGCCAAGGAGTACCAGGTCGTCCACGTCCACTGGCCCGTGCCCCAGGGGATCTTCGGCGTCCTGGCCCGCTGGGCGGCTGGCCTGGCTGCCTGGAGGAGCCGTCGGAAGCCGCCTCGTCTGGTGGCCACCTTCTACGGCGCGGACCTGGTGCTGGTCCAGCGCTTCCCGTTCCTGCGGCCTTTCCTGGGCTGGTTCACCCGCCGCTGCGACGACCTGGCCGCCATCTCATCCTACACCCGGCGGGAGCTGGTGCGCCTGGCTCCGGCCACGCCCCGGACCATCCCCTACGGCATTGCCCTGCCCCCGCAGGACGTCCAGTGGCCCACGGAGCCCGGCCTGATCCTCACCGTGGGCCGGCTCATCCAGCGCAAAGGCATCCGCTACCTGATCCAGGCCCTGGGTCAGCTGCCCGCCCACCTGAACGCCCGGCTGGTGATCGTGGGCCAGGGGCCCGAGCGCCCGGCCCTGGAGGCCCTGGCCCAGGAGCTGGGGCTGGAGGAGCGGGTCACCTTCGCCGGCCGACTCCCGGACCCGGAGCTGGAGCGGCTCTACGCGGCCTGCGACGTCTTCGTCCTGCCTGCCATTGTGGACAGCAGCGGGGACACGGAGATGCTGGGCATGGTCCTGCTGGAGGCCATGCGTTACCGCAAGCCGGTGGTGGCCTCGAACGTGGGAGGCATCCCAGACATCGTGGCCCACGGGGTCAACGGGCTGCTGACGCCCCAGAAGGATCCCCAGGCCCTGGCCCAGGCCATCGAGCGTCTGCTGACGGACCGGGATCTGTCTAGACGCCTGGGGGAGAGCGGGTATAATGAGGCCCGACGGCGTTTCTCCTGGCAGGCGGCGCTGGAGGAGACCTTCGCCCTGTACGGGCTGAAACCAATCCCGGGCAGGATGCGCTGACCGAGAGGGGTGCGATTCCCCGGATCCCGTCTCCTGGATCCCAGCGCATCCCCTTCGCCCATCGTCGACTGCCTACCGTCTTCTACGGACTGTTCCCAATCACCCAATCTTGGAGCGACCCATGCACTTTCTCTTCTCCACCGGTTCCCTCTACACCTACAGCCTGGACCGCTGCTTCCACCTAGCCGCCCAGGCAGGCTTCGACGGCATGGAAGTGATGGTGGACGCGCGCTGGGACAGCCGGGACCCGGAGTACCTGCGGCGCCTGATGGACCGCTACCAGATCCCGATCCTGGCGGTGCACAGCCCCTTTCTCCACTTCGCCCGGGACTGGGCCCAGGACGAGCCGGGGTGCATCCGCAAGAGCGTGGCCCTGGCCGAGGCTGTGGGCGCAGAGGTGGTGGTCCATCACCTGCCCCTGCGGGTGGGCTACGTCCTGGTGCAGGTGGGGCGCAAGCGCTTCCCCCTGCCGGTCTTCGGGAGCAAGGAGCACCAGGGCTATCACCGCTGGCTCCTGGAGGAGTACCCGGCCCTCCAGGACTCCACCCAGGTGGCCCTCTGCATCGAGAACCTGCCCGGCTACCCCGCCTACGGCCGCCGCTGGGACATCGCTCACTGGAACGCCACCCGCCCGGAGACGCTGGACGCCATCACCCGCTTCCCCCACATCACCATGGACACCACCCACCTGGCCACCTGGGGACTGGATCCCCTGGAGGTCTATCCCCGCTGGCGAGAGCGGGTGCATCACGTCCACCTGAGCAACTTCGACGGCCGGGAGCATCGCCGGCCCGAGGATGGCCACCTGGCCCTGGATCGCCTGCTCCAGCGCATGGCCGCGGACGGCTACTCCCACACCGTGGCCCTGGAGCTGCACCCGGACGCCCTGGCCGCAGGGGAGCCGGAGGCCGTGATCGCCGAGCTCCTGGGCAACAGCCTGGCCCACTGCCGGCGTTGGGCAGGCCAGGCCCAGCCCGCGTCCCGCTGATCTCCGGTTCCCATGCGCGCCCTCGCCAAGCTCCTCCAGGCCCTCATCTTCGTCCTGGCCCTGGCCTTCATCGCTGTCCTGGTCCGCAGCCAGTGGAGCCAGCTCCAGAGCCATCCCTGGCGGCTGAGTCCGGGCTGGCTGCTTCTCTCTGGCCTGGCCCTGGTGGGCAGCTGGCTGGTGGAGCTGAGCATCTGGCGGGCCCTCCTGGGGCGGGTGGGGGGACGGCTGGCCTGGCCCCAGGCGGCGCGCATCTGGTTCCTGAGCGCGCTGGTGCGCTACGTGCCGGGCAACGTCTGGCAGCCCCTGGGCATGACCGCCCTGGCCCGAGAACGGGGCGTCCGGGCCGAGGCCACGGTCACCAGCATCGCCCTCTACCAGGCCATCAACCTGCTGGCCGTCCTGCCCCTGGCCCTGGCCTACCTCCTGCTAGAAGGTCCCGCCCTGGGATCGCTCCTGGGGGAAGGCGTGGGGTGGCGGGCGCTGGCCGCCGGCGCGGCCCTGCCCGTGTTGATCTTCCTGGGGCGGCCGGCCTGGCTGGTGACCCTGGTCAACTGGGGCCTTGGTCGTTTGGGACGGCCCGCCCTGCCCGTGCAGCTCACCAGCCGGGGGATCTTGGGCCTGCTGGCCGCGGCCCTGGCGGACTGGCTGCTCTGGGGCCTGGCCTTGACCGGCCTGGGCCTGGCCCTGAACGCCTTCCCCCTGGAACGGGCCGGGGCTCTCCTGCCCTACCTGCTGGCCAGCTTTCCCCTGGCCTATGCCGTGGGCTACCTGAGCTTCGTCACCCCGGGCGGCCTGGCCATCCGGGAAGGGGCCCTGGTCCTGCTCCTGGCCCCGGTCCTGGGAGGAGGCGCAGCCACTCTGCTGGCCCTGGCCATGCGGCTCTGGCAGGTGATCCTGGAGGTGGCCGCCGCGGGGGTGGTGGCCCTGGCCATCCCCGGGGAAAGGGAGGCGGCCTGATGTCCCTGCGCCTCCGTCGCCTCGCCGGGGATCCCTACCGGCTGCTCCTGGTGGGGCTGATCCTGGCCTACATCGGGGTCTTCGCGGGGCTGGCCTTCCAGCAGCACCTGGGCATGCGCACCCACAAGGCGGACCTGGGGCAGATCGACCAGGCGGTCTGGAACAGCAGCCGGGGCCGCTTCCTGGAGTCGGTGAAGGACGACTTCATCTCCACTCGGCTGACGGACCACGTGGAGCCCATCTTCATCCTCATCAGCCCGGTGCTCTGGCTCTGGGACGACGTGCGGGCCCTGCTGCTCCTCCAGGTGGCGGCCGCGGCCCTGGGCGCCTGGTTCGTCTACGAGCTGGCCCTCCTCCAGCTTAGCCCCATCCTCTCCCCGGAGGAGCAGGGGCAGATCTGGCACTGGGAGCCCCTGCAGCAGCTCATCCGGCCCATGGCCCTGGCCTTCGCCCTGGCCTACCTGCTGACGCCCCAGCTCCAGTCCGCGGTGCTCACCGAGTTCCACGCCATTCCCCTGGCCGCGCCCTTGATCCTGTGGGCCTTCTGGGCCGTGGCCCGGCAGCGCTGGGGACAGTTCGCCCTGGCCGGGCTGCTGGTGGCCGGGGTGAAAGAGGAGGCCGCCCTCCTGGCCGCGGGGCTGGGGGTCTGGGCCCTGTGGCGGGCGACAGGATTCAAAGCCTGGAGGACGGGATCCGGGAGACGGGGCTCGGGAGGCCTCCCGCATGGGCCGGTGCTCATCGCCCTGGCCGTCACTCTCCTCTCCCTCCTTTGGTTCTACCTGGCCACCTTCGTCATCGTGCCCGCCCACGCCCAGCAGGTCTACGACGTGGCGGAGAGCAGCTACTTCCAGCGCTACGGCGCCCTGGGCGACTCCCCCGCGGACATCTTCAAGAGCTTCTTCACCCAGCCCGGCCTGGTCTGGCAGATCGCCACAGAGCCGGCCCGGGTCCAGTACCTGCGGGATCTCCTGGCCCCCTTCGGCTTCCTCAGCCTGCTGGCCCCGGAGATCCTGCTCCTCTCCCTGCCGGTGCTCCTGGCCAACCTGCTCAGCGCCTACCCAGCCCAGTACTACGGCGAGTTCCACTACAGCGCGCCCCTGGTCCCCTACGTGGCGGTGAGCGCGGTCTACGGCGGGGCCCGGCTCTGGCGGGGGCTGGCCCGCCGGGCCCGAGGCCGCTCCGAGAGCTTCCAGCACCTGCCCGCGGCCAGCGGACCGGTCATGGCCCTGGCTGCCTTCCTGGGCAACTCCCGCTCCGCCCTGCGCCCCCTCCTGGCCGGGGGGCTGAGCCTCTGGCTCCTGGCCTGGTCCGTGACCAGCTACGCAGCCCTGGGACGGGGTCCCCTGGGCGGCCGCTACGACCCCACACCCATCCGGCCCCACCACCGTCTCCTGGAGCGTTTCGTCGCCCAGATCCCGCCGGACGCCCGGGTCAGCGCCACAGCCGCGGTCCACCCCCACGTGAGCCATCGCCGCTACGTCACCCAGTTCCCCCTGGGCCTGAAACCGGGCCAGGCGGACTGGGCCCTCCTGGACGTGACCACCAACACGGACATGGCTCCCGGCGACCTGAAGGCCCAGGTGGAGGCCCTGCTGGCCCAGGACTGGGGCGTGGTGGACGGCGCGGATGGCTTCCTGCTCCTGCGGCGCGGGGCCCCGGACAAGACCATCCCCGACGCCTTCTACGACTTCGCGCGGGCAAGCGAGGAGGAGGTCCGGGAGCTGGCCGGCCCCCGGGTGGCCTTCGGGCCCCTCACCTTCCTGGGCCTGGAGCTGGAGGACTGGCCCCGCTGGCGTCAGACCAAGGTGACCACCTTCTGGCGGGTGGAGCCGGACTCTCCGCCTGGCTCGGTGCGGCCCTGGCTGGAACTGCGCGCCCCGGCCGGGGAACGGCTCGTCACCTGGGCGGACAGCACGCCTCCAGCCCTGGTCTGGTATCCGCCGGCGCGCTGGCGGCCCGGGGAGATCCTGCGCATCACCACCCTCTGGCTCTTCCTGCCCCGGGCCTGGGGCGGCGCGGTGGGGGCCATCCACGGACCGGATCCCCTGGCCGCGGGGGATCGCCTGGCCGTGCAGGCGGCTGCCGCCCCCGCCCTGGTGGACGAGAGCGGCAGCCTGGCCCTGGTGGCCGCCTACGCTCGCCGGCCCGGGGACGCCCTGGCCCCTCTGCCCACGGAGCCGAGCCAGGACTCCCTGGGTGAGGCCATCTCCCGGTCCATGGACCTGGCCTTGCAGGAAGCCCGGGGGCGCTTCGCCACTCCCCAGGGGGCCTGGGTGGAGGTGCGGGCCTGGCTGCCCTCGGGCCCGGTCCCCGCAGGAACGCGACTGGATCTCTGGCTCCAGTGGCAAGGAGAGACGGGACTCCTGGGCCGCTACGTCCCCTTCGTGCACCTGCGCCAGGCTGGGGAGAATCGCTCCCAGAACGACGGCCCGCCCCGCTATTTTCTGCCCCTGGCCGGGGGCGGGTCCCCGCTGCAGGACTGGCGACAGTTGACCCTGCCTGCCCAGCCAGAGCCGGGCCCCTGGCAGGTGATGCTGGGCCTCTACGATCCGGCCAGCGGGGAGCGGCTCCCCCTCCTGGACCCGGCCGGCCAGCCCCAGGGCAGCGAGCTGGTGGTGGGGAGCATCCAGCTGGCCCCGCCCCTGGTCCCGGACCAGGCCTGCGCCCTGATTCCGTCCACGTGCGCCAGCCAGGTACAATAGAGCATAGAGACGAACTTGGCTGAGAGACCGAGCGATCCATGTCCCGCCTGAGTAACCGCACCTACACCCTGACCCTCCTGGCCATCACCCTCCTGGCCTTTGGCCTGCGCGCCTACCGGCTGGACAGCCAGAGCCTCTGGTACGATGAAGGGGTGACCGCCCTGGTGAGCCAGTTCGATCTCCCCTCCTTGACCCGCTGGACCGCGGACGACATTCAGCCGCCCCTCTACTACGTCCTGGTGGCCGGCTGGGGTCGTCTGGCCGGGTGGAGCGAGTGGAGCCTGCGCTTCCCCTCCCTCTTCTTCGGCGCGTTGACCGTCCCCCTGCTGGCGGCTCTGGCCACCCGCCTGACCCGCCGCCGTCCGGCCGGGCTGCTGGCCGGGCTGGTCACGGCCCTGCACCCCCTGCTCCTCTACTACAGCCAGGAAGCCCGCATGTACGCCCTGCTCCTGGCCCTGGGCGTCCTGGCCGGCATCCTGGTCCTGGACCGGAGGGAAGGGCGGCCTGCTCTGGGGCTGGGATCTCGGCGCTCCTGGCTGGTCTATGTGCTGGTGGCCGCCGCTGCGGTCTACACCCACTACTTCGCCTTCTTCCTGCTCCTGGCCCTGGCCACAGCCGCCTTCCTGGACGCCCTCCTGGGCCGGGGAGGGCCCCCGGGCGCGCGTCTCCGCGGCCTCCTGCCCCTCCTGCTCGCGGACCTGGCGGTGCTGCTCCTCTACCTGCCCTGGCTGGGGATCCTGGTCACCCAATTGCGGGTGGACGCCAGCTACTGGAGCGGCGCCCTGAAGCTGTGGGAGGCTCTGCGCCACGTGGCCATCAGCTTCACCAGCGGCGAGACGGTCCTGGAAGGCGAGGCCGCCCGGCAGCTGGGGATGTACGGGGTGGTCACGGCTGTCGCCCTGTTCGAGGCGGGGCGCGCGAACGTCCGGGGCCAGGACAGGGCGACCGGGGGCCCCAACCTCCTCCTGCCCCTCGCCTGGCTCCTGATCCCTGTGGCTGCGATCCTGGGCCTGGCCGGGTTCACGCCCAAGTTCAACCCCCGCTACGTCCTCATCGCCCTGCCCGGCCTCATCCTGCTCTGGGGCGACGGGCTGAGCCGACTTCTGCAGACCAGGATCCCAGGCCCGAGGGGGGAAGATCGGCTGCGGGACTGGCTGGGGATCTGGCTGCGCCCTCTGGCCGGAGCCCTGTTCCTGACCGCTCTCCTGGCCGGCTTCCTGCGCGCGGACGCCAACTGGTTCACGGACCCGGCCTTCACCAAGGACCAGTGGCGAGAGCTGGCCGCCTACGTCCAGGCCAACCGGGGCCCAGACGAGGCCGTGGTCCTGGTCAGCGGACATGCCTGGCCCGTCTGGCACTACTACGCGCCGGAGCTGGATCCCCTGCGCCTGCCGGCCATCGACATCCTGGACGTGAACGCGGTCCTGGACATCCCCGGCAGCGGCCGCGCCCTGGGCCGGGCCCTGGCCGGGAAGACAGGCGTCTGGCTGGTGGGCTGGCAGGACCAGGTGGTGGACCCCATGGGGGTGACGCCCCTGCTCCTGGAGATGGCTGGCCAGGAGCAGCCGGTGGAGGCAGGCTTCTGGGGCCTGAAGCTGCGCCACTTTGTCCAGCTGCAGCCTGAGGAGATCCCCGTGGAGCCGCCGGTGCAGGTGACGGTGAACGCAGATCTCGGCGGCCAGGTGACGTTCCTGGGGGCCACGGTCCGCCCGGACGGGGAGCTGCTCCTCTTCTGGCGGCGCACCGGGCCGGATCCCCTGCCGGATCTGCGGGTCACCGGGGAGATCTTCACCAGGGAGGGGCTCCTCTACGCCAAGCTGGGGGATCGACGCCCGGCCGGCTACCTCTACCCGGCCTTCCGCTGGCCCCAGGGCCAGGTGACGGTGGGCCGGATCCCGGCCCGGGAGTGGGTGGGCCAGGGCGCGCCGGCCGGCGCGTACCGGCTGGAGGTGGGGCTCTACGATCCCAACGGAGACCTCACCGGGCTGGATGTGCGGGACTCGGAAGGCCGTCCCCTGGGCAAGCGGGCCGGGGCCCAGGTGTGGCTGCCCACGCCCATCCCCATGGAGCCCCAGGGGGATCCCGTCACGGAGTGGCAAGCCATCGGGCCCGGCATCTACGTGGACGCCACCTTGACCCCGGAGAAGGCCGCGCCGGGAAGCACCCTCACCCTGGAGCTCCGCTGGTACGCAGCCCAGGACAGCTGGGTCTGGCACACATTCAGCGTCATCACCGACCAGCCCGGTGGCCCCAGCCGGGGAGCGTTGCAGCCCGGAGAATGGGATCCGGTGGACCTCTTCCTGCCCGGGGGGAAGGTGGTGCGCACCCTCCATCCCGTTCCCCTGCCGCCGGGGGGTCTGTCCGGCGAGTCCTGGCTCGTCTTCGGTCTGCCCGAAGCGCCGCAGCAGGCCCTGGAGCTGTCCTTCCAGGTGGTGGGCCCAGGCCCCGAGGCGTCCCCGCCGATCCTCTGGCCCCTGGACGCCCAGTTCGGGGACGATCTGCGGCTGGTTGGCCTGGCCAGTTTCCCGCCCGAACGGCTGGCCGAGCCCCTGGAGCCTGGCGGGGAGCTTGTCCTGTGGCCGGTGTGGGAGATGGCGGAGCCCCCCAGGGAGAGGCTGGCGGTGACTGTCCAGTGGCTGGGCCCGGACGGCCGCCCTGTGGCGCAACGGGACATGGAACTGGCCTGGCTCACAAGCCCGTCCTCGCCGGGGCCCATCCCCAGCCAGCCCATCCCGGCGCCTGTCCCCGACCAGGCCGGCGAGTACACCCTGATCATCGCCGTCTACAGGCCCGACGAGCCAGGCCTCCCCCGACTGCCTCTGCCCGATGGCCGGGACGCCCTGGTGTTGGGCACGGTGACGGTGCGGTGACGGTGCGGTGAAGATGCTGTGGGGGCCTGCCTGCGCTTCTCCAAGGCCTCGTTTTGGGGTTCCGGCCTGGGTTCCACTAGAATGGACGCCATGAACATGCCATCCCTGCCCAAAAAGACACTCTGGATCGCAGCCCTGCTGACCCTGCTCCTGGCCAGGTGCGGCCAGCTGGATCTGTCCTTCGGCCCCCTGCTCCGGGACGTGAGCGTGGCCCCGGATCGCATCAGCCCCAACGCGGACGGGGATACCGACGTGACCAGCATCCGCTACAGCCTGAGCCGCTCGGCCACGGTGAGCATCTTTTTCGAGAACCAGGCGGGGGAGCGCTTCTACTTCCGCAAGGAGCGCCGCCGCTCCCCCGGC
>CAYQEB010000002.1:0-6238 GCA_964416395.1 uncultured Caldilineaceae bacterium
ATGGCCTGGTCCTCCACCTCCACCTTGGGCTCCAGGATGCCCAGGGCCTGGTCCAGCCACTCGTTGCTCTCCTCCACCAGCTCGGCCCGGGCCTCTTCAGCCGCTTCCAGCAGATCCGCCGTCTCCTCCTCGTTCTCCAGGGCTTCGGCCAGCCCGTCTAGAGCCGAGGCCAGCTCCTGGGCCTGGGCCTCCAGCTCCTCGTCCGGCCAGGCCGTGGCCAGGATCACCCGGCGCAGCTGGGCCACACCGGCCGGATCCGTCAGCTCCCCGCTGCGGACCAGGAAGGCGGTGTTCGCCACCTGGTAGACCTGAGCCTGGCTCAGGGCTGCGCTGAGATCCGTCACCTGGGCTTCCAGGCTCTCCACCCGCTGCACCAACAGCTCCTGCAAGGTCATCTGGCCGGTGACCATGAAGGCAGGGGCCAGGGGTTTGCCGTCCACGACGACGGGGCCGTCGGGGCCGGGGAACTCGTAGACGCCCTTCTCGCCCTCATCCACGTGGAGCATGGCGTAGAGGGTGTCGGTGGCGGCGTCGGTGTCGATGGCGACGGTCACGTTGGTGTTCTCGCCGGCGGAGACGGGGGCGTGGCCGATGACGGGCCCGATGCCGCCGTCCTTCTGGGCGTGGATGACCATCCAGCCATCCTGGGCAGCCACCACCTTGGCCACGGTGACGGAGCCGTCCACGATGGGCTGGTCCGCCACGGTGACGCTGGGGGCCATCTCCTGGGCGGCCAGGGGCAGGACAGCCATCAGCAACAGGGCCATCACCGCCAGGGCCGCCATCCCGCGTCTGCGAGACAGTGCCTTCATTCTCGAACCTCCTTTCTCTCCCTGTTCTTTCCGGATTACGGTTCGCACTTTGGCGAATCAAGGTGCACGGTGAAGGGGGCTGCCGTCCTGTTGGATGCCGCCCGTGGGGCGTCGCGTGGATCCTCGCTTGGCACTCCGGGAGCCCGGTGGGACCAGGTTCCGAGCTGATCAACGCACGCCGCCGCCCGCTTGGATCTGTGGGAACCTGTTTTTGCCCGTTTTTGGTGTATAATGCAGGGTGCCTTTTCCCAGAGGACGGGTCCCAGCGCCCCGAGAGACGCTTCTTTGAGACCGAACATTTGAGACCGAGCATCTGAGACCGAGCCCATGACGAAACCCACCGAACCGGCCTCTGTGGATACTGCCTCAGAGCGACCGACTGCACCACCGGCAGCCCCGCTGGCGGATGGAACCGAGAGTCTGGACCCCGCCCGGCAGGTGAAGGTGATCTTCCAGCCGGCCGGCCGCCAGGGCCTGGTGGAGGCCGGAACCACCCTCCTGGAGGCCGCGCGCCGCCTGGGCGTGGAGATCGAATCCATCTGCGGCGGTCACCAGACCTGCGGCAAGTGCAAGGTGATGGTGGAGGAGGGGGCGTTCCCCAAGTTCGGCGTGCGCTCCAGCGGGGAGCACCTGACGCCGCCCGGGGAGCGGGAGCAGGCCTACGCAACCCGGCGGGGCTTCCAACCCCAGGAACGGCTGAGCTGCGCCTGCCAGGTGACCGGCGACCTGGTCATCCGGGTGCCGGAGGAGAGCCAGCTGCGCAAACAGGTGGTGCGCAAGGCCGCCGGGCTGGCCCGGCCCGTCACTGTGGACCCGGCCATGCGCCTCTACTACGTGGAGTTGCCCGCCCCCCACCTGAAGGATCACCGGGGGGACTGGGAGCGCCTGCGGGACGAGCTGGCCGCGGTCCATGGCCTGGAGAACCTGCGCATCGACCCGGCCATCCTGCCCAGCCTGCAGCCCGCCCTGGCCCAGGGAAAACGGGGCGTCACTGTGACCGTCTGGCAGGGCCAGGAGGTGGTGCGCGTCCAGCCCGGCTTCCACGACCGCATCCTGGGCATGGCCGTGGACGTGGGCACCACCACCGTGGCCGGCCATCTCTGCCACCTGCGCACCGGGGAGCTCCTGGCCACGGCCAGCATGATGAACCCCCAGGTCCCCTTCGGCGAGGACCTGATGAGCCGGGTCAGCTACGCCATGATGCACCCGGACGGCGCGGAGCGCATGCACCGGGCCATCATCCAGGGGCTGAACCAGCTCATGGCCCAGGCCTGCGAAGAGGCGGGCGTCCAGCCGCAGGAGCTGGTGGAGCTGGTGGTGGTGGGCAACACCACCATGCACCATCTCTTCCTGGGCGTGGACCCCCGGGAGCTGGGCGGCGCGCCCTTCAGCCTGGTCACCCACAGCGCCCTGGACGTGAAGGCCCGGGACCTGGGGCTGGAGATGGCCCGGGGCGCCAACGTCCACATCCCCCCCTGCGAGGCGGGGCACGTGGGCCCGGACAACGTGGCCGTCCTGGTGGCCGAGGCGCCCTACCGGCAGGACGAGCAGATGCTGGTCATCGACATCGGCACCAACGGGGAGATCCTCCTGGGCAACCGGGAGGGCATGTTCAGCGCCAGCAGCCCCACCGGTCCGGCTTTCGAGGGCGCGCAGATCGTCCACGGCATGCGGGCCGCGCCCGGGGCGGTGGAGCGGGTGCGGGTGGACCCCGCCACCCTGGACGTGCGCTACAAGATCATCGGCCAGGACGAGTGGATCGACTCCCCCAGCCATCCCGTCACGGCGTCCTCGGATGGCCCCACCTCCCCCCAGGCCCGGCGGGAGGCCCTCCTCAATCCACCCCTGAAGGCCTCGGGGATCTGCGGGTCCGGCATCATCGAGGCCATCGCGGAGCTCTTCAAGGCCGGGGTCATCGCCCCCAACGGCCGCTTCGTGGCGCTGGAGCATCCTCGCCTGCGCCGCGGGCTGGGGGACGGGGGCGGCAAGTCCGAGTTCGTCCTGGCCTGGCCCCACGAGACCAGCACCGGCCAGGCCATCACCGTCCACTCGGACGACGTGCGGGCCATTCAGCTGGGCAAGGCCGCCCTCTACGCAGGGACCAGGCTGCTCATGAAGCGGCTGGGGCTGGAGGCGGTGGACCGCATCGTCCTGGCCGGGGGCTTCGGCAGCTACATCGACCCGGAGCACGCCATGATCCTGGGGCTGATCCCCGACGCGCCCCTGGAGCGGGTTCGAGCCGTGGGCAACGCGGCCGGGGACGGCGCCCGCATGATCCTCCTGGACCGGAGCAAGCGCCAGGAGGCCCAGTGGGCCGCCCGCTGGGTCACCTACGTGGAGACCGCGGTGGAGCCCACCTTCCAGCAGGAGTTCGTGGCGGCTATCCCCATCCCCCATGCCCAGGACCCCTTCCCCCACCTGGCGCCCATCCTGGAGGAGGCTCGCTCCCGGTGGCCGGCGGAGCGGGCCCAGCAGGTGGCGTCCGTGAGCAGTGGCGGCGGGCGTTCCAGCCGAGCCCAACGAGCGGCC
This sequence comes from uncultured Caldilineaceae bacterium, assembly GCA_964416395.1. Classification (GTDB taxonomy): domain Bacteria; phylum Chloroflexota; class Anaerolineae; order Caldilineales; family Caldilineaceae; genus S144-5. The sequence goes on from CAYQEB010000002.1 coordinate 3,342, forward strand.
CGGCGCGCGGAGCGTCGCAGACGCCAGCGACGTTGATCCCGGTTGACCCAACTTGATCCAGGAGGAAAAGAGATCCCATGGCCCAGGTTCAGATCACCTACTGGCGGAACATCCCCGCCATGGTCACCGCCCGGGAAGGGCGAAAACGAGCCAAGATCCAGCTGCCCCAGCGCTTTCAGAACGCCATCGACGAGGCGGCCATGCGGGCTGGCCTCATCGGCACGGACGAGTACCTGGAGGAGTGGCGGCGGGGCCCCTGGGAGGAGCGGGAGGGCTCGCCGGAGGAGGTGGCCAAGGCCGTGGCTCAGGAGCTGGAAGCCGCCTTCCCCCGAGAGAAGCTGCGGGCTCTGCTCCGGGAGATCGAGTAGAGAAGGACGCTTCCCCGGCCCCCGACGCCCTATATCTTTGTCAGCTATTTTGTCAGCACCATTCGGATCCATTCGGAACCATTCGGAGAACATCCATGTCAGAACACAAACTGTTGAAATGGCTGGAGGAAGGACGCCTGCTGGTGGGGGACGGCGCCATGGGCACCATGCTCCAGCAGGCCGGCCTCACAGACGGCGGCGCGCCGGAGCTCTGGAACGTGGAACACCCGGAGAAGGTGCGGGCCATCTACCAGGCCTACGTGGACGCCGGCTCCAACATCATCGAGACCAACACCTTCGGCGGCACCTCGGCCCGGCTCAAGCTCCACAACCTCCAGGACCGGGTCCGGGAGCTGAACGTGGCTGGGGCTCGCCTGGCCAGGGAAGTGGCCGAACCGGCCGGCGTCCTGGTGGCCGGCAGCATGGGGCCTTCGGGCGAGCTCATCCAGCCCCTGGGCAGCCTGACCATGGAGGAGGCCCAGGCCATGTTCGCGGAGCAGGCCGCCGCCCTGGCGGAAGGGGGCGTGGATTTCCTCATCATCGAGACCATGAGCGACCTGCGGGAGATGGAGGCCGCGGTCAAAGGGGCCCAGCAGGTGACGGACCTGCCCATCGTGGCCACCATGACCTTCGACACCAACTACCACACCATGATGGGGGTCAGCCCCCGCCAGGCCGTGGAGACCCTGGCCAGCTGGGGCGTCCGAGTGGTGGGGGCCAACTGCGGCAACGGTCCAGCGGAGATCGAGGCGGTGATGACCCAGATGGCCCAGCACCGCCCAGAGGGCATCTTCCTGGTGGCCCAGAGCAACGCCGGCATGCCTCAGTACGTGAAGGGCCACATCCACTACGACGGCACGCCGGAGGTCATGGCCGAGTACGCGCTGCGCATGCGCAACCTGGGCGTGAACGTCATCGGCGCCTGCTGCGGCAGCACCCCGGCCCACATCCAGCGCATGGTGGCGGCCCTGGAGGCGGCCAAGGATCAGCCCATCCAGGGGCCGCCGGCCGAGGCGGTCGGGGACCAGCCCATCGAGGACGACGCCAGCCGGGCCGCCCGCCGAGCCGCTCGCCGAGCCGCCCGCCGTCAACGGTCCAGCCAATGAAGATCGGCATCATCGCCTGCGGCGCCATCGTGCGGGAGCTGGTGGCCATCGCCAACCGCCGGGGCTGGGACTACGAGCTGACCGCCATCCCCGCCCAGCTCCACAACCGGCCAGAGCGCATCGCGCCGGCGGTGGAAGCGAAGCTGGACGCCTGGGCCAACCGCTACCACCGCATCCTGGTGGGCTACGGGGAGTGCGGCACCGGCGGCGCCCTGGATCGTCTCCTGGAGCGCTACCCCCACGCGGTGCGCATTCCCGGCCCCCACTGCTACGAGTTCTACGGCGGCTCCATCTACCAGGAGCAGGCCGAACGGGAGCCGGGCACCTTCTTCCTGACCGACTTCCTGGCCCGGCACTTCCAGGGGCTGGTGATCAAGGGGCTGGGACTGGACCGCTTCCCGGAGCTGCGGGAGGCCTACTTCGGCAACTACCGGGAGCTCCTCTACCTGCGCCAGCGCCCGGAACAGGACGAAAGCGAGCGGGCCCGGGCCGGCGCGGAGCAGCTGGGCCTCCGCTACCGGGAGGCGGACACGGGCCTGGATGTGCTGGAGGAGCGGCTGGTGGCCCTGGTGGAGGGGACGCCTTGCGACGGGTGATCTTCCTCTTCCTGGACGGGGTGGGGCTGGGCCCGGACGACTCCACGGTCAACCCCCTGGCCGGGGGCGACCTGCCCACCTTGACCCGACTCCTGGAGGGCCAGCGGCCCACGGCCCGGGTGGGCCGCCTGAGCACGGAGCAGGCCGAACTCATCCCCGCGGACGCCCAGATGGGTGTGCCCGGCCGCCCCCAGAGCGCCACAGGCCAGGCGGCCATCCTCACGGGCATCAACGCCCCGGCCCGCCTGGGCCGCCACTACGGCCCCTGGCCAGACCGGCGAGTGCGGGCCATCCTGGACGAGGGGGGCATCTTCGCCCGGCTCAACCGGGAGACGGCGGGTCGGGCCTACTTCTGCAACGCCTATCCTCAACGCTATTTCGACGCGGTGAACCGAGGCAAGCGGCTGCTCAGCGCCGTGCCCTACGCGGCGGTCCAGGGCGGGCAGCCCCTGGCGGATGTGGAGGCGCTGCAGGCAGGCCGGGCCCTGAGCGCCGACTTCACCGGGGAGGGCTGGCGTCAGGAGCTGGGCTACCCGGACGCGCCCCTCTACACGCCCCAGGAGGCGGGCCGGCAGCTCTGGCGCCTGGCCCAGGAGCATGCTTTCGTCTTCTTCGAGCACTGGCTCACGGACATCCTGGGCCATCGCCAGGACCTGGCCGGCGCGGTGGCGGATCTGGAGCGCTTCGACGGCTTCCTGGCGGGGCTGCTGGAGGCTGCGGACCTGGCCGAGACCCTGATCCTGGTGGCCAGCGATCACGGCAACGTGGAGGAGTGCGACCACGGCAAACACACGGAGAACCCGGCCTTGACCCTGCTCCTGGGCGCG
>CAYQEB010000002.1:6338-21891 GCA_964416395.1 uncultured Caldilineaceae bacterium
CTTCGCCTCACCCGCCCTCTTTGACCCGAAAATAGACCATCCCCAGGGCCAGGGCCACCGCGGCCGCGGATCCCAGCCCCAGGCCCAGCACGCCGAAACGCTCGTAGGCCCAGGGGCCGGTCAGCCCGGCCAGGGTGGCCCCGCCCATGCCGAAGGTGGAGGACATGCTCATGAGCTTGCCCCGCTGCTCCGGCAGCTGTTCGCTGACCAGGGGCAGGTTGCTGACGATGGTGAACTCGAAGGCGAAGCGCATGAAGGCCAGCCCGGCCACCGCCGGCAGCAGACCCACGTTGAGGACGGGCAGGAGGAGGTAGGCCACGAGGCAGGTCAGCCCGCCCAGGAGCACGCTGCGCCGCTTACCCAGCCGGTCCGTCACCAGGCTGACCAGGACGCTGCCGCCCAGATCCGCCACCCCAGCCACCAGGGCGATGGTTCCCAGCCCGGAGGCCTCCAGGCCGTATTCCCGGGCCAGCCAGACCCCGTGGGCGATGACGGTGTGCAGCAGGCTGAAGATGAGCAGGCCGCTGGTCATGAGGGCGGCCCAGGCGGAGCGCCGGTTCGGGCCCAGGTCCAGGAACGCCTGGGCTCGGGCGGTTAGGCTGGGGCGAGGCGGATCCCCTGCTGCTTGCCGGGCGGCTTCCTGGGCGGCCTGGCGGGCCAGCTCTCCTGGGCTGCGTCGCACCGAGGGGAGCAGGCCGAAGGCGGGGATCATCAGGAGCAGGAAACCGCCCAGGACCAGGAACGGGGATCGCCACCCGGCCGCCGCGATGAGCTGGCCGGCCAGGTAGAGGCCCAGGATGCCGGACAGGGCCCAGGAGTACTCCAGCATTCCCAGCCCTTGGGCCCGGCGGTTGTAGGGCAGGCGGGCGCTCATGTAGGCCTGGAGGGTGGGGATGAAGCCGCTGAAGCCGGCGCCCATGAGGAACATGCCCAGGAGGATGGTCCACAGCCCGGCGCCCAGGCCGATGGTCAAGAGCCCGGCTGCGGTGAGGAACAGGCTTGTCTGCAGGACCCGCCGGTAGCTGCGCCGGTCCGCCAGGACGCCGAAGACGGGAGCCAGCAGGCCGGTGGCGTTGCGCAGGCTGATCAACCGCCCCAGCGCGACCGGGTCCATGCCCATGCCGGCGGCGAAGATGGAGAGGAAGGGGCTGAAGAGCTGGGCTGTGGTGTCCACGGCCAGGCGCGCGGTCAAGGAGAGGCCCAGCAGACGCGGGAAGGTGTCCAGCTTGGGCGGAAAGGCGCGGCTACGAGAGGGCATGGATGGCTGCTCCAAGCGCGGGTGTGGCGGATGGATTGGATGGAGGCGCTATTTGTCCTTCTTGACCCGGCGCACCGTGGCCCCCGGCGGCGGGAAGAAGGTAAAGGTGAGGGGGTCGATCTCCTCGTTGAACTTCACGAACTCGAAGCGCATCTCCAGCTCGGTGCTGGTCCGGAAGGCCAGGGGATAGTAGAACTTGGCGTCCAGCCAGACGTCCAAGGGGCCCGACGGGAAGATGCCCACTTGCTGATCCAGGACGATCTCCACCCGGTAGGCCTCCCGGTCCGCCACCTTCTCCTCCCCCGCCACGTTGACCCCGCTGGCCTGCTCGATGGCCGCCAGCACGTCGTTGGGCAGGGTCTCCAGGAAGGAGCTGCCCACCGGCGCCCCGATCTCCGGGGTGTAGTCGGAGCGATCCACCACCGTGGCCATGTCCAGCAGGGGGCTGTAGAGCCAACCCTCCTTGTCGTTCAGCACCAGGATGGTCCCCTCGAACTGGGGCGGCCCCTCCTCGATCTCCACCCGCAGGAACTTGGGCGGCTGGATCCAGACCTCCTGGAGGAGGCTCACGTCCTTCAGGGTGAGGCGCACCCGTCCCTTGATCGTCTTCACCCGCTCCAGGCGAGAGGCCATCTTCTCCGCCAGCTCCTCGCTTTTGGGTGGGCCGCCTCCACAGCCGCTCAGGAGCAGGGCCAGGATCAACAGAAGCAGTCCCATCCGGGATCGGCTTCGGCTCGAGGAAGGGGGGCGGAGGGCGTGGATTCGGTTCATGGCAGGCGTCCTTTCGTGCCGGGCCTCTTCCCGGCCTGGTCTCACTCCTTGAGCCAGGGCGTGCGCTTCACCAGCTCCATGATCACCAGGACCGAGCTGGCCACGCCGGTGGCCAGGATCCACTGGCCCAGGCTCAGGGGCGTGGTCTCGAAGGCCCGTTGCAGGGGCGGCCAGTAGATGACCAGCCCGTGCAGGGCCAGGCTCACGGCCACCGCCAGAACCAGCCAACGGTTGGTGAAGACCCCGATGCGGAAGAGGCTGTGGTTCTGGCTGCGGCAGTTGAAGACGTTGAACATCTGGAAGAGCACCAGGGTGGTGAAGGCCATGGTGCGGGCCAATCTCAGGGTGGCCTCCGGCGAGCCCTGGAAGCGAGTCAGCTCCAGCAGGCCATCGGGCATGTAGCCGTCCAGGACCAGCAGGGTCCCCGCGGTCATCACCAGGCCCACCAGGCCGATGGTCAGCCACATGGTCCCGTTGATGACCGGCTGGCGCTTGTCCCGAGGCGGCCGCTGCATCAGATCCGGCTCCGGGGGGTCCACGCCCAGGGCCAGGGCCGGGCCGCCGTCGGTGACCAGGTTGATCCAGAGGATCTGCACGGCCAGCAGGGGCAGGAAGAAGCCCCCCTCCTGGCTGCGCAGGGCCAGGGTCCCCTCCAGGAGGATGGCCACGAACATGGTCATCACTTCCCCCGCGTTGCTGCTCAGGAGGTAGCGGATGAACTTGCGGATGTTCTCGAAGATGTTGCGCCCGGCTTCGATGGCGGCCACGATGGTGGCGAAGTTGTCGTCCGCCAGGATCATGTCCGCGGCCTCCTTGCTCACGTCCGTGCCGGTGATGCCCATGGCCACGCCGATGTCCGCCTGCTTCAGGGCCGGGGCGTCGTTCACCCCGTCCCCAGTCATGGCCACCACCTGGTCCAGGGCCTGGAGGGCGTTGACGATGCGCAGCTTGTGCTCCGGGTTCACCCGAGCGTAGACGTTCACCCGCTGCACCTGCTCCCGCAGGGCGTCGTCGTCCAGGCGGCTGAGCTCCTGGCCCGTGGCCGCCACCGCGCCGTCGTCGGCGATGCCCAGCTCCCGGGCGATGGCCAGGGCCGTGAGGGCGTGGTCCCCGGTGATCATGATGGTGCGGATGCCGGCCCGGCGAGCCGTCTCCACCGCCGGCCTGGCTTCGGGGCGGGGCGGGTCGATCATGCCCACCAACCCCTCCCAGATCAGCTCCCGCTCCACCCGGTCGGGCCGGTAGTCCCCCTGCTCGTCCCGGGCGTCCGGCGGCGCCTGGCGGGAGGCGAAGGCCAGGGTGCGCAGAGCCTGCCGGGCCAGCGCCTCGTTGCGGCTCAGGATGGCCTGGCGCATCGCGGGGGTGAGGGGCTGCACCGCCTCCCCCTGGCGGATGAAGGCGCAGAGCTCGATGACCACCTCCGGCGCGCCCTTGGTGAAGGCGATCTCCTGGCCGTTCAGCCGGTGGATGGTGGTCATGCGCTTGCGCTCGGAGCTGAAGGGGATCTCCCCTTGCCGGGGGATCTCCCGGCGGATCCGCTCCTCGTCCAGGCCAGCCTTCCGGGCCAGGACCAGCAGGGCCCCCTCGGTGGGGTCCCCCAGGATGCGCCAGCGCCCGTCCTCGTCCTGGACCAGCTGGGCGTCGTTGTTCAGCACGCCGGCCAGGAGCAGGTTTCTCAGGGCCGGATCCTGGCCGGAGAGAGGTCGCCCATCCGGGAATTTCAGGGCGCCTCTGGGCTCGTAGCCCTCCCCTTCCACCTGGATGAGCTGGTCCGCGCCCAGGAGCACGGCGCGCACGGTCATCTCGTTGCGGGTGAGGGTGCCGGTCTTGTCCGTGCAGATGACCGTGGCGCTGCCCAGGGTCTCCACCGCGGGCAGGCGGCGGACGATGGCGTTGCGCTCGGCCATGCGCCGCACGCCCAGGGCCAGGACTGCGGTGACCACCGCTGGCAGCCCTTCCGGGATGGCGGCCACGGCCAGGGCCACGCCGAAGAGAAAGATGCCGAAGACCACCTCCATGGTCAGCCGGCCCGCCTCCAGGAGCCCGGTCACCGTGACCACGATGGAGATGGCCAGGACCAGCAGGCCCAGCTGCTTGCCCACCCGGGCCAGCTCCCGCTGCAGGGGCGTCTCCTCGTGCTCCACCTCCTGGAGCATGGTGGCGATGCGTCCCATCTCCGTGGCCATGCCTGTGGCCACCACCACCGCCTCCCCTCGCCCGTAGGTGACGGCCGTGCCCATGAAGACCATATTGCTTCGGTCTCCCAGGGGGATGTCCGGCCGCTCCAGGGGCCGGGTCTGTTTGTGCACAGGCGTCGACTCGCCGGTCAGGGGGGACTCGTCCACCTCCAGGTTGAAGGCCTGGATCAGCCGCCCGTCCGCGGGGACCCGGACGCCGGCCTCCAGCAGCAGGATGTCCCCTGGCGCCAGCTCCTGGGCCGGGATGCGTTGGGGAGCGCCGTCTCGCCGCACGGTGGACTCGGGGGCGGCCATCTCTTTCAGGGTCTCCACCGCCTCCTCCGCCCGGTACTCCTGGACGAAGCCCAGGATGCCGTTCAGCAGCACGATGGCCAGGATGACGATGGTGTCGTAGGGCAGGGATTCGTCCCGCTGGATGGCCCAGATGAGGAGGGAGACCAGGGCGGCGATGAGCAGGACGATGACCAGGGGCTCCAGGAACTGGCGCAGCAGAACCTGGAGGGGGCCCTCCCGGCGCTCCGTCCGCAGCTCGTTGGGGCCGTACCGTTCCAGACGGCGCCGGGCCTCCTCGCTGCTGAGCCCCACGGCCGGATCCACCCCCAGGCGAGCCAGGACCTCCTCCGCGGGCAGGGTGTGCCAGGCCGTGGCCTCCGGCGCGGCGGACTCGCCCGAGGGCTGGGCCGGTTCAGGAGGGGCGGGGGCTTGGCTGGGGCTTGGCTTGGCCATGGCAGTTCACCTGGGGGAAGGCAGCGGCGGTGGCGGGACGGGCAGGCCGTCCTGGCGCTCATCTCGGGCCAGTTGGAGGGGGCCAATCCATTATGCCCCACAACCGGGAAACCGCCAAGAAAGGGGCGAACACCGGGCCGGCCCACAGGAAACGCCCCCGGGCTGTCGAGCGCGCCGAGGGCGTCGGGAGTGCTGCGTGGGTTCAGGCCCAGCTCCAACCTGGCGGCTGGCGCGAGGCGTCGGTCAGGGGGATCACATCCAGATGCGGGGTGGGGGCTTCCTGTCGCTCCCCCGCTCCTGGGATGAGGACGAGCCGCCGGTCTCGTCCCTCTCCTGAGGCCCTGGCTTGAGCAGGGGACGGCCCTGGTTTCCGCCCTGGTCCGGCCCCAGGATGCCCGCCTCCTCCAGCTGATCCACCAGGCGGCTGGCCCGGCTGTAGCCCACCCGTAGCTTGCGCTGGAGCAGGGTCACCGAGCCCCGGCCGGCTTTCTGGACCACCTTCACCGCCTCGTCGAAGAGCGCGTCCCGGGATTCCACCGCCTTCAAGGCCTCGATCTGCTCGAAGAGGGGCGGCTGCTCCCCAGGCTGAGGCGAAGGAGGCGGCTGGTCCTGGTGGGCGGGGGAGAGGCCGACGTCGGCCTGGGCCGAAGCGTTCGCCCGCTTCCAGGGGGCCTGGGGTTTACCCTGGGAGGGTGTTGGAGGAAGCGCTGGGGAGGCAGATGGCGCGTCCGGCGTCTCCAGGATGGGCGAGGGCGGGATCTCCTCCCGGGGCGGGGCGGGCGTCTCCAGGCTGCGGATGCCCTTCCAGTAGTGGATCAGGCGCTGGATCTCCTCGTCGCTGACGAAGGTTCCCTGGATGCGCTCCAGCTTGCTGGCGTCCGGAGCCATGAAGAGCATGTCCCCCCGGCCCAGGAGCCGCTCCGCGCCCGGGGTGTCCAGGATCACCCGGCTGTCCACCTGGCTGGTCACCGCGAAGGCGATACGGGCGGGGAAGTTGGCCTTGATCAGGCCGGTGATCACGTCCACCGAGGGGCGCTGGGTGGCGATGATCAGGTGGATGCCCACGGCTCGGGCCATCTGGGCCAGGCGGCAGACGTGTTTCTCCACCTCCTCCGGCGCGGCCATCATCAGATCCGCCATCTCGTCCACGACGATGACGATGTAGGGCAGAGGCTTCTCCCCCTGTTTGCGCAGCCGGGCGTTGTAGCGGGCCAGGTCCCGGGCGCCGCCCTTGTTCAGGAGCTGGTAGCGGCGCTCCATCTCCTTCACCGCCCAGAAGAGCACCCCCGCGGCCCGGTCCACCTCGGTGATCACCGGGCTGAGCAGGTGGGGGATGCCGTCGTAGACGCTCAGCTCCACCATCTTGGGGTCGATGAGGAGCAGGCGCAGGTCGTCCGGCGTGTGGGTGAGCAGGAGGCAGGAGATGATGGCGTTGACGCAGACCGACTTGCCCGAGCCGGTGGCCCCGGCGATGAGGAGGTGGGGCATGCGGGCCAGATCCGCCAGCACCGGCTGCCCCTTCACGTCCTCGCCCAGGGCGATGGGCAGGCGTCCCTTCTTGCTCAGGGTCTGGAAGTCCTCGCTGAGCATGAGCTCCTTCAGCCCCACCACGTTGCTCTCGGTGTTGGGCACCTCCACCCCCACGTAGCTGGTGCCGGGGATGGGCGCCTCGATGCGCACGCTGGGCGCGGCCAGGGCCAGGGCCAGGTCGTTGGCCAGGGCGGCGATCTTACTCACCTTGACCTTGGTGCGCTTCACCTCCCCTTTGACCGTGCGCTCGATGTAGCCGGGCTTGATCAGGTACTGGGTGACGGCCGGCCCCTTGTAGGCCCCCTCGAAATCCGCGGGCACGCCGAAGAGGGCCAGGGTCTCCTGGATGAGCCGGCCCTGGTTGCGGATGTGCTCGTCGCTGTCCACGTAGCGGTCCCAGGAGTCCAGGATCTGGTCCAGATCGGGCAGACGCCAGCTCTGGCCGCCCCCCACGATGCGGGGGGTGAGGGTGGCGCTCTCCGCGGGCGCGGTGGCCGGGGCTCGGCTGGGCTGGGGCTTCTCCTGGGCTGGGCTGGAAGCTGGCCTGGGCTTGGCCTCCCGGGGGGCGACGGTGGCCGGGCGGCCGATGACAGGCGGCTCGTCCGAGGAGGCCAGCCGACGACTGAGGATGCGCTTCCACCAGGCTGGCTGGCCCGAGGGCAGGGGCAAGGTGGGCTGGATCCGGGGAGAGCGGCCGCTCCGCTGCTCTTCCAGCAGCTCGCCCAGGCGCATCCAGAGGCCCTGGGCCGCGTCCAGCAGGAGCCGGTCCGTGAGGAGGACCAGGCCCAGGATGGCCAGGAAGGTGACCGCGGCCCAGGCGCCCCAGCTGCGCAGGCTGGATTCCAGGAAGGTGGCCAGGATGTAGCCCAGCCAGCCGCCCGCGCCGCCATCCTCGGCCAGGGCCAGGCGGGTGGGCTCCGGTTGGGCCAGGGTCGCGCCGGTGATGAGAGCCAGGAAGAGGAGGGTGAGGCCCAGGGGGCGCTGCCAGGGCAGGTCCGGCATGCGCTCGATGGCCCGGATGACCATCCAGAGGCCGATGATCCCGGTGAGCAGGGGCACGGCCCAGACGCCCACGCCGGTCGCGGTCTGGAGCAGGTCGATCCAGGCCCCGGTGAGGCGTCCTCGGCTGCCGGTCAGCAGGCTGAGCAGGGTGAAGACGGAGACCAGCACCAGGCTGGTCCCCACCACGTCGCCCCGGCTGATCCAGCCGAGCAGGCCGGTCAGGAAGGCGAGGTTGTTCTGTTTCTTGCGGCGTCTGCGGGTCTTTCGGGCCATGGCTCTGTTCGAGGGAAATGAGAACAAACGTTCATGGCCAGTATATCACATGGGGGTTATGTCGAGCAAGGGAAAACGCGACGGAAAATAGGGCCGACTGGAAGTGCCCAAGACGGAGGCCCAGGCGCGAAGAACGGCCAGGCCGCCGGGGACCTGGCCGTCCTCACCGGGCGGGCGCGTGGCCTCACAGGAGGGCGAAGACCCGAGAGGGACCGCCGGTGGCCCCTGCGATCTTGGGCCCGCCCACGATGACGTGGGCTCCGCTGGCCGGAAGCTCGCCCAGGTTGGCCACGCACTCCATGCCCCACTTGTTGGCCGGCAGCCAGCGGTAGTGGACCGCGAAATCCGTGGACTGGCCGTAGTCCAGGCTCAGGGTGTCCACGAAGATGCCCTTCACGTCCCGCTCGGTCAGCAGCAGCTCGATGGCCTCGATGTGGAAGCCCGGGAAGTGCATCACCCCCTGGTCGTCCGCGTTGCGGAACTTGTCCGAGGTAGCGTACTGGTCCCAGCCGCTGTTCATGGCCACGATGGCGCCGGCGGGGATGGGGCCGTGCTCCGCCTCCCAGGCGGCGATGTCGTCCGGGGTGAGCTGGGCGTCCGGGTTCTCCGCCGCCTTGGCCCGGATGTCGATGTTCACCAGGGGGCCGAAGAGCTGGTCCGCGGGGATCTGGTCCGCGGAGATGCCGTCGGAGAAGTGGAAGGGGGCGTCCATGTGGGTGGCGGTGTGCTCCACCAGCAGCCAGCGGTACATGTTGAAGCCGTCGTCCGCGAAGGTGAAGAGGGTCTCCAGCTCCAGGTTCTGCTGGCCGGAGAAGGTGGGGAAGTCCGTGGTCAGGGTGTGGGTCAGGTCCAGGACGCGGCTGAAACTGATGACGCCGCTCTCCATGGCCGGGCTGGCTGGCCCGGCGGGCTTGCTCTGGGCCCGAGGAGGGGGCGGGGCCACCGGACTGCAGCCGGCCAGGGTCAGGCCTGCTGCGGCCAGCCCGGCTTTGCGGAGGAAGCCGCGGCGGCTCAGGTCCTGGGCGATCTTGCGGGTGCAGGCAGGGACACACATGGGCAAAAACCTCCTTTGTCCAGTAGGGTGAACGTGAAAATATCCGTGAAAAAGTTGTGGGAAAATGGGCGCTCGGCTGGCGGGTCAGGGGGAAACGCTCGGGGGAGTCCAGGGGTGGGGCCCATTATAGGCAGAGGCGGGGATTCGCGCAAGGAGGAAAAATTTCTTCGTGCGTTACTCTGTGCTAAGGGGGAAAAATCGGGGTTACGTCAACCACTCTCTCAGTTTGCTCAGGCTCTCCTCTGTGCGGAAATACTGGAAGTGATGCCCCTTGAGCACGGCCACCTGCAGCTTCGGCCAGTGACCGTGCCGCACAGCCCGGGCGCTCTCCACGCTCACCAGCAGATCGTTCTGCCCACCCAGGACCAGGTCCAGCCCCTGGTCCGCCACCTTGATCAGCCCCGCGGTGCTGAAGAGCTTGCGCCAGTCCAGAGGGGCGTCCGCGGCCTGGTTGGTGCCGATCTGCACGTAGTAGGGCACGTCCAGGGGCGCGCTCTCGCTGTTCAGCTCCCGGTAGAACTCCGAGTCCGGGACCAGGTCGTCCACCCCTGCCGCCGCATCCCCGATCTGTTTCAGGACCCAGCTGGCGATCAGCGCCGGCGGGACCAGTCCTCCCTGGTTCAGCCCGATGGTGCCCAGCCAGACCAGGATGTCCTTGCCCTTGGCCAGGGGCGTGCCGTTGTTGGGCGCGCCGGCCATGAAGACCCGATCCACGAAGGCGTGGGCTCCAGCCAGCTCCACCGCGGCCCGCACCACCCCGGTGCCCATGCTGTGGCAGAAGACATCCAGGGTCCATCCGTCGTCCGGGCCGAAGCCCACGAACTGGAGGGCCTGGGAGAGGATGCGGCCGTTCTCCCGCAGGGAGGTGTGGAAGGTCTCGTAGTCGAAGGTGAGGCAGAGATCGTAGCCGCCCAGCTCCTGGAAGCGGGGCCAGGCGTTGCGCACCTGCCACTCGGTGCTGCTGCTGAAGCCGTGGACCAGCAGGGCCACCCGCTGGGCCTGGGCCAGATCCTCGGGCCGCACCGGCGCGTAGACCGGCTCGCCCGCCTGGTCCAGGAAGGCCCGACGCAGGCCCGTGTCCGGGGGCAGCTCCCGGCGGAAGACCTTGTAGAGGAAGAGGCGCACGGTGCGCTTCAGGTCCCGGCTTTCCGCCTCCTCCGGGCCGTTCGCCTGTCCGGCGGCCTGATCCCGGGGCTGGTCCTGGGGCGGGGGCAGGTGCTGGATGCTCACAGCCAGACGGCGCTGGCCCTCCTCGGCTGTGGCGCGGGCGCTGGGGGCGTCCACCTGCCCCACCAGGTGATAGAACTGGCCGTCGAAGGCCACGGGCAGCACCCCGGCCAGTCCGGGCTCGTCGGGCAGGCTCAGCTCCAGGCGCAGGGGCGCCTCCGGGGAGACGCTGGCCAGCTGGTCCGGCTCCCCCTGGATGGCCACCACCGCGGGATCCGCGCCCAGGGATCGGCTTCCCGGTCCCAGGGCCAGGGGCTGGAAGAGCGCCTGGGCTTCCGGGCTCTCCAGGCCTGGGGGCAGGGCCGGGGGCTGCGCCACGTCCGGGCCCCGGCTGGCCTGGCCCAGGCTGCTCAGGACCAGGGATCCCTGGAAGTCTGCTGGCTTCTCCAGGGTGATCGCCAGGGGCGTGCCCAGCTCCACCTGGGTCTCCCCGGGGGTGAGCTGGCGGCGGGTGTGCTGGTTCAGGACGGTGATCTCCAGCTGCTCGGTGATCCACTGGTTGTGGACGTTGTCCTGGCGCACCACCAGGCGGCGGGTGCGGCTGCCGTCGTGGCGGATGCCGTTGAGCAGCTCGGCCAGGGGGCCGCTGGCTCGGGTGCGGGCCACTGGCTGGGGCTCGTTCAGTTCCGGCATCTGGAGCACGTCGAAGTCAATGGGCTGGCGGGTGGCGAAGACCTTGATGATCTCCGTGCTGCGGGAGGCGAAGGGGTTGTTCACCTCCGGTTCCAGGCCCACGAGCTGGATGGCCTTGCCTCCAGCCACAGTGGCGTAAGGCGCGGTCTCTGGGTAGAGGCGGAAGATGCCGAAGTTGGCGCTCAGGTTGAAGACCGAGAAATAGAGGGTCTCCGTGGTGTTGTTGCGGATGGTCACGTGGAGCTTGCGGCCCGGGGGAAGCACCGCCTCGTGGCCGGCCTCCCGCAGATCCTGGGGATCGTAGGGGCGTCCGCTGCGGCCGATCTTGGTGTAGCTCACCGCCTCGATGCTCACCGCGCCCTCCAGCACTGGGATGGGGGCGGGGTTGCGCAGGCGCTGCACGTTGCGGAAGACGGCCAGGTGCTCCAGGTTTCGGGCCACCTTGGCTGCCCCCTCCAGGTTGCGGCGAGGCGTCTCCACCAGGATCTGCACCCCGTCGCTGTCCAGGACCCGGTACCGATCCCCCTGGACATCCACCCGGAAGATGGCGCCGGGCTCGTCCGCCGGGACGATCTCCAGGAAGGGGGAGGGCCTCCCTTGCTCCGGGCTCTGGATAGCCCGCTGGACCAGGGGGTCGTCCACGGCCACGGGGTAGGTGAGGGCCTCGTAGCCCAGCGCGGTGACCGTCACCGGGCTGCCGGGCTGGATGGCCGTCCCGGGCGGGGCGCTCATCTCCTCCAGCCGGGCCCAGGCGTGGTCCACCTTGGATTCCACCACCCTGCCCGTGGCCTGGGGCGGGCCCTGCAGGTCGCTGCCCGGCGGGTGGATGGCCACCTGGCTCTCCGGGGTCAAGCCCAGGGCCGCGCCGCCGTTCACCTTGACGAAGATCCCGTCCGGCCCCTCCTCCACCTCCAGGACCAGCAGGTGAGGCCGGCTGGGCCCGGCCAGGCCACCCAGGACCTGGCGGTTCTCTGGCCCTTCCAGCTGGGGGGACTGCTGGGGATAGACCGCGTGCACGTTGGTGTAGACGAAGTCGTGGACCTGGCTCCAGGTCATGCCTGGCCGGTAGTTGTTCAGGGCCTTGACCAGGAAGTAGGTGGTGGCCCCGTGCCATTGGCCCGTCTGGGGGTCCCGGTACTCGTAGCTCAGCTCCTCGTCCCGGCAGCCGGCCAGGAGCACGTGACCGCCCCCGGGCAGGGTCCACCCGCTGGGGCGGCGCAGGGCCCGGGTGCTGGCCTGGGGCGCGGACGCGCCGACCAGGACAGTCTCGGGCGGGCGCTCCCGTTCGTCGGCCTTGCCTCGCCGGGCTCGGGGACGGCTCTCGTCCGGCTCTCCGGCGGCTCGGGTGCCGCTCCCGGAGTGGCAGCAGTCCAGGACCACCGTCACCGACGCGCCCTTGGCCTCCACCTGGCGGATCAGCGCGCCCAGCTCCTTGTCCAGCAGGTCGTAGACGCCCGGGGTGCGGCTGTCGTGGGGGACGATGGTCTCGTCGTAGCCGTCCAGCTCCGTGGGGTCGTTGCTCCGGGCCTGGGCGCCGTGCCCGCTGTAGTGGAAGAAGACCTGGTCCCCGGGACCGGCCTGCCCCAGGTGCTCCTGCCAGCCCTTGATGATGTTCTCCCGGGTGGCCAGCTCCTCCGGAGACTCCTGGGCGTCCATGCGTGCGGTGAGGAGGCGCACGTTCTCCGCGGGCACGCCCAACCGGTCCACCAGGAGGGCGCGCATGGCCTCCGCGTCGGCCACGCAGCCCCGCAGGTGAGGGGCTTCCCGGGTGTTGCGGTAGCGGTCAATGCCGACCAACAGGGCAAGGGTCTTCGGTGCAGGCATGGGATGCTCCTTGGGCGGGGAACCCCCGGCTGGAGAGGGCCGGGAGGATGGTTCGAGAGGACCGAACCATGGTCGTCAGGGGTCCATTATAGCACAGGGCCGAAGGCGGCGGCCAAAAGGTGGGTGATCAAGCGGCGCTCAAGCAGCGATCAAAACGGTGACCGCGAGGGATGACCGACCGGATCCGGTTTGCGGAAAGGGGGTGGATTCGTTACAATGCTTGCGCTTGGCGCTCTGTTTCCGTCAAGTGTTTTCTGTTTGTGTGTTCTGTTGGCGTTTTTCTGCCAGGATTTTCTGCCAGGATGTTTTCTGGGGCGCGCTGGCGCGAGAGCGGAGGGGATGGGCCCATGGGCAGAGGAGAGGTGCGCAAAGGATGGATGTGGCCAGGGCTCCTGCTGCTGACCCTGGCCCTGCTGCTGAGCGCCTGCGGCCGCTCCCGCTCGGAGGAGCCCCCCACCCCCACGCCTCTGGCCCTGCCCACCGCCACTCCCACGTCCGCGCCCGCCCAGCCCAGCGGGGAAACCCCAGCCCCGCCCGCGTCCACGCCCGAGCCGCCGGTGGCCTACCAGGCCATGGACCCCTTGTCCCCGGAGCAGACCTCCCCGCCGGTGAGCCTGCGCTTCGTGGAGCTGGATCGCACCGTCCCGGTCACGGCCATGGGCTGGCGCATCGTGGAGGTGGGGGGCGAACGCACCACCCAGTGGAACGTCCCCGAAGAGAGCGCGGGCTGGCATCCCAACAGCGTGGGGCCGGGCGGGGCCGGCAACCTGGTCATCTCTGGCCACCAGCTCCTGGGCGCCGCGGTCTTCGCCCCCCTGGCCCAGGGCCAGCTGAAGCCGGGGCAGCACATCCTGGTCACCGACGCGGAGGGCCGGGAGTTCGTCTACCAGGTCAGTCAGGTGACGGATCCCCTGCCCATCTCCAACGACCTGGCCCAGGAGACCGCCCTGGCCGCCCAGTTCATGGGGCCCACCGCCACGCCTCAGCTGACCCTGGTCACCGGCTGGCCGGACTTCACCACCACCCACCGCATCATCGCCGTGGCCCAGTTCCTCGGCATTGCCAGATAACGAGATCCTCCGTATGTCCCAGGGCAGTCGCCACCCTTCCCACCCTTCTGCCATCGCCTGCTCCGTCATCGTGCCGGTCTACAACGGCGCCCATCTCATGGACCGCTGCCTGGACGCCCTGGCGGAGCAGACCTTGCCCCCGAGCCAGTACGAGATCATCGTGGTGGACGACGGCTCCACGGACGGCACGGCCCAGCAGGTGAGGGCCTGGATGGAGCGACATCCTCACCTCCAGGCCCGGCTGGTCCGCCAGGAGAACGCGGGGCCGGCCGCGGCCCGCAACCACGGCGCCCAGGTGGCCCAAGGTCCGCTCATCCTCTTCACCGACGCCGACTGCGCCCCCGCGCCTCACTGGGCCCAGGCCTTGCTCCAGGCCTTCCAGGAGCCGGACGTGGTGGGGGCCAAGGGCACCTACCTGACGGACCAGACCGGCCTGGTGCCCCGTTTCGTCCAGGCCGAGTACGAGGACCGCTACGACCGCATGCGGGGCCAGGAGCGCATCGACTTCATCGACACCTACTCCGCGGCCTATCGCCGGGACATCTTCTGCGAGAACGGCGGCTTCGATCCCACCTTCACCACGGCCAGCGTGGAGGACCAGGAGCTGAGCTTTCGCCTGGCGGAGAAGGGCTACCGCCTGGTCTTCGCGCCCCAGGCCCAGGTCAAGCACCTCCACGACAGCAGCCTGGCCGACTATTTCCGCCGCAAGTTCTACATCGGCTTCTGGAAGGCCCTGCTCATCCGCTGGCACCCGGAGCGCATGGTCCAGGACAGCCACACGCCCCAGGTGCTGAAACTCCAGATGCTGCTCTGGGCGGGGATCCTGGGGCTGCTGCCCCTGGGGGTGGCTGGGCTCTTCTGGGCCCCCCTGGCCTGGACGTGGTGGGTCCTGGGGCTGCTGCTCCTGCTTTTCCTGGCCACCACCCTGCCCTTCGAGGCCAAGCTGGCCCGGCGCTCCTGGGGGCTGGCCCTCATCGGGCCGCTGATGCTGGCGGTGCGCTCCATCGCCCTGGGCTGCGGCTACCTGGCCGGCACCATCCACTTCGCGGGGACGCCTCCGGGCACGGACCAGCCGGTCATCCCGGGCTGGAAGCGGCTGATCAAACGGGCCATGGACGTGGTGGGCGCGCTCATCGGCCTGGCCCTCACCGCCCCCTTCATCCTGCTGGCCGCGGTGGCCATCAAACTGGACTCCCCAGGCCCCATCTTCTACGTCCAGGTGCGCATCGGGGAGCACGGACGGCCTTTCCGCATGGTCAAGCTGCGCAGCATGGAGGCGGACGCGGAGCGGCGGCTGGAGGAGCTCGTCGACCTGCGTCACCTGCGGGAGCCGGTCTACAAGCTCCCGAACGATCCTCGAGTGACCCGGGTGGGCCGTATCCTGCGCCGCACCAGCCTGGACGAAGCGCCCCAGTTCTGGAACGTGCTCCGGGGGGAGATGAGCCTGGTGGGCCCCCGGCCGGAGGAGGCCCGGATCGTGGCCCTGTACAACGACTATCAGCGCCGGCGGCTGGCGGTGAAGCCGGGCATGACCGGCCCCATGCAGGTGAACGGCCGAGGAGATCTGCCCCTGAGCGAGCGCCTGCGCCTGGAGATCGACTACATCGAGAACTACAGCCTGTGGCGGGATCTGGCCATCCTGCTGCGGACCCTGCCCGCGGTCTGGCAGGGGAAGGGAGCCCATTGAGGGCTGAGGAGAGGGAGGAACGCAGATGGACGAGGCACGGGAGCAGCGAGCGCCAAAAGGGCGAAGAGCAGGCGCAAACGCAGCGCGCCACAGGGGATCCCGCCTGGCCCGGGGGCTCTCCGGCCTGGGACGCCCCTGGATCTTGCTGGCCATTGGCGGGCTGATCCTGCTGGCCTGGCTGGGTCAGAGATCAGCCTGGGCCCAACCGCTGCCGGCCTCCCCTCAGCAGACGGTGCCGGGCAACACGCCGCCACCCCCGCCCACGCCCGTGCCCACGGCCACCCCCACCTTCACCCCGCC
>CAYQEB010000002.1:21991-32248 GCA_964416395.1 uncultured Caldilineaceae bacterium
GAGAGCAGCACCGCCGGCCTCAGCATCGGGATGCCGCCCAAGATCCTGCCCGACTTCCTGGAATAATGGCCCGCAAACGCAGTCAGTCCGCTCCGCCGGCCCGGCCTGGGAGCCCGGCGCGCTCTTCTGGTTTGGTGGAGAACCGGCCGGGGCTCCTGGCCTTGGGCGCGGCCGGGATCGCCCTGCTCCTCTACCTCCTCACCCTGGCCCCAGGGCTAACCTGGGCCAATTTCGGCGCGGACGGGGGGGATCTCCTGGCCGCGGCGGCCAGCAACGGCGTGCCCCACCCCACCGGCTACCCCCTCTACACCCTGCTGCTCCAGGGCTGGCTGGCCCTCCTGGGCGGACTGGCCCCGGCCAGCAACGTGGCCTGGCGAGGCAACCTGCTCAGCGCTGTGAGCGCGGCGGCCAGCGTGGGGATCACCGTGCGCCTGGCCCACGGGCTGATCCAGGAGCGGGCCTGGGCCTGGTTTTGGGCCGCTCTGGCTGGGCTGGCCTGGGCCGCCACACCCCTGCTCTGGGGCCAGGCCCTCATCACGGAAGTCTACGCCTTCCACGTCCTTCTCTTCACCTTCCACGCCTGGGCGCTCCTGGCCTACCGCTCGGCCGTCCCCTGGCGGCGGCCTCTGCTCCTGGGGATCAGCCTGGGGCTGGGCCTGGCCCACCACCTGACCTTCGCCCTCATCGTCCCGGCCACCCTCTACTGGCTCTGGAGCGAGGAAGGCTCGCCCCTGCGCCGCCTCCGTTTCTGGCTCTGGATGGGCGTGGGCGCTCTGCTGCCTCTGCTCCTCTACCTGCGCATCCCCCTGGTGGCCGCCCGTCGCCCCCCGGCCCCGGTGAACTGGGGCTACTCCCAGGGGTTCTCCGGCCTCTGGTGGCTGGTGAGCGGCGAGGCCTATCGCCGCTACCTCTTCGCCATCCCCCGCAGCGCCTGGCTGGGCCAGGTGAGCCAGTGGGCCCTGGTCACCTCCCTCCAGTACACTCCCGTGGGCCTGGGCCTGGCCCTCATCGGCCTGAACGTCCTGGACCAGGAGCGGCCACGGCTGCGCACCTGGGGCCTGCTCTGGATCCTACCTGTGAGCGTCTACACTATGGGCTACAGCACCTTCGACAGCCAGGTCTACCTGCTGGCCGTGGCCTGGATGATGGCTCTCTGGCTGGCCGTGGGAGGGCCGGCCCTGGTGGAATGGCTGGCTCAGCGCCTGCCCCAGCAGGGCAGCCTCCTGGAGCGGGGGATCCCGGGACTGCTCCTCCTGGGGCTGCTGATCCTGGCCGGAAGCCGCCTGCCGGGCATCTCTCTGCGGGGGGACCGGGAGGCCCAGGCCTTCGTGGAGGGCGTGGCCCAGGTGCTGGAGCCGGGCAGCCTGGTCATCAGCAGCGCGGACGCGGAGACCTTCGCCCTCTGGTACGGGGCCTGGGCCAGCGGCGAGATCCTGGAGGCGGCCCCGGGCACGGCCTTGGTCAACGCGGCCCTCTACCAGTTCGACTGGTATCCCCGGCTGCTGGCGGATCTCTACCCGGATCTGCCCGGCGCAGGCCAGACCCCCGGCGAGGTGCTGCTCCGCAACCAGGGGCGACGTCCCATTTTCTTCGCGGAGAAGCTGCCCCTGGTCCCCCTGGAGCAGCTTCAGCCCGCCGGCCCCATCTGGCGCTACGTCCCGGAGCCGTGAGGGTCAGCCCTCCTTCCCCAAACCCCAAAAATTTTCCACCCTGTTTTCACAGCCGGATAACACCTTCTCCTCCATCCTGTGCTACAATGTAGGCCATGGAATTGACACAGACGCAGCCCTCTTCGGACGAGCCCTCCGGCAGAAAAGAAGCCGTCTCCCGCTCCTGGCGCTGGCTCTGGATCGGCCTGCTGCTCCTGATTCTGGGGCTGATGGTCTTCAAGGTGGGGAAGATGGGCCTCCATGCCTGGGGGGCCTACCGGCACGCGACCGCCCTGCAGCGCCTGGCCGAGGATGGCTTCACCCTGGAGCGCTTGCCCCAGGCTCAGCCCCTGCTCCAGGGGCTTTCCGCGGATCTGCGCGGGCTGGAGCGGGAGATCCGTCCTGTTGCGCCGCTGCTGCGCCGCCTGGACGGGGTGACGGAGTACGGCTCCCTCCTGGCCTACGCGCCGGAGCTCCTGACCGCGGGCGCGGCCTTCACCGGGGTGGCCGGGGACGGCCTGGCCCTGGTGGCCCCGGCCCTGGCGGATCCCGGGGGGAAGCCCCTTCACCTGGCCGCGCTGGCCGCCCTGGCGGACCAGGAGCCGGCCTTCGAGGTCATGGCGGTGAAGGCGGAGCGAGGCGTCCAGGCCCTGGAGGCCATCCCGGCGGAGGCCCTGCCCCCCCGCCTGGCCCAGCCTTTGGAGGCGGTCCGCCCCCTGCTGCCCCTGGCCGCCCCTGGCCTGCGCATGGCTCCGGCTCTGCCCAAGTTGTTGGGGGTTGAGGAGCCCTTCACCTACCTGCTCCTGCTGCAGAACAACCAGGAGATCCGAGCCACCGGGGGCTTCATCACCGGGGTGGGGCGGGTCACCCTCTCCCAGGCCTCGCCGGTGGAGATGCTCTTCTCCGACAGCTACAAAGTGGACAACCTGGGCGTCAGCCATCCCCCCGCCCCCCAGCCCATGCAGCAGTTCATGAACGTCCCCACCATGTTCCTGCGGGACGTGAACTGGTCCCCGGATTTCCCCACCACGGCCCAGCTGGCCCGGGCCATGTACCAGCGGGATCAGGGCGTCCTGGTGGGCGGGGTGGTGAGCGCGGACCTCCACGCGGTGCAGATCCTCATCGACGGCCTGGGGCCCCTGAGCCTGCCCGGCATCCAGGAGCCGGTGACGGGCCAGAACGTGGTGGACATCATCAAGGCCCTGTGGAGCAACCCCCTGGGGGAATCGCCCAATCCCGAGGAGAACTTCGGCGGCTGGTGGCAGAACCGCAAGAGCTTCATGCCCTTGATGGCCCAGGCCTTCCTGGCCAAGGCGGAGTCGGGTGACTTCAGCCCCCTGGCCCTGCTGAAGGCGGGCATCCAGGCCCTGGATCAGCGGGCTGTACAGGTCTGGGTGGACGATCCTCGGGTCATGGCCCAGCTGGCCAAGCTGGGCTGGGACGGGGGGCTCCATCCCCTGCCAGAGGGGGACTTCCTCGCGGTGGTGGACAGCAACCTGGGCTTCAACAAGGTGGACGCGGTGCTGGAGCGCCGGCTGGACTACCAGGTCACCTGGCCGGATGGGCCCGGGAACCCCGGCCTGGCCGTGGCCCGGGTCACCTACCGTCACCCCCTGGAGCTGCCAGATCACCGCTGCGACCTCTCTCCCCGCTACGGCGACACCTACGACGAGATGACCCGGCGCTGCTACTTCGACTTCGTCCGCCTCTACGCGCCCCTGGGGAGCCAGCTGGTGGGCATCGACGGCATCTTCCAGTCCACCCTGCTGGACAAGCCCGGCCCCCAGGAGACCCAGGTCTTCGGCGGCTTCTTCGTGCTGGACCCGGGCAAGGAGCACACCGTCACCTTCACCTACCGCCTGCCCCCGGCCATCCAGCCGGACTCCTACCGGCTGCTGGTGCAGCGCCAGGCAGGGACCCGGGCCCTTCCCTTCCGCTGGGATGTGGACGGGATCCAGGGCGAGACCCTCATCCAGGCAGGGCGCTTCCTCTGGAGCCGGGAGGACGCGTCCCCGCAGCCTCGTTAGCGGCGGCGCGTCTCCGGCGGGGGCGAGGATCCCCGCCTCCTCAGCGCTCCAGGCCCCTCTGGAAAACATCTCCTCACAACTCCTTAGATTTGCTAAGATTTCCTGCGGGTGGCATAGTAATTGGGCGCTTTCTGTGACCCATCACCCGTCTCACCCGGAGGAGATCGACCATGACCCAGCAGGACCAGCCTCCCCGCGAGCTTCTCACCGCCAGCCCCTATGATGCCATCCTCGTCCTCTCCTTCGGCGGACCGGAGGGCATGGAGGACGTGATGCCCTTCCTGGAAAACGTGGCTCGGGGGCGCAACATTCCCCGGGCGCGCCTGGAGGAGGTGGCGGAGCACTACTACCACTTCGGCGGGGTCAGCCCCATCAACCAGCAGAACCGGGCCCTCATCGCCGCCCTGGAGCAGGAGCTCCAGGATCATGGCCCCCGCCTCCCCGTCTATTTCGGCAACCGCAACTGGCACCCCCTCCTGCCCGACACCCTGGCCCGCATGGCTCAGGACGGCGTGCGTCGGGCCCTGGCCTTCGTGACCAGCGCCTTCAGCAGCTACTCCAGCTGCCGCCAGTATCTGGAGGACATCCAGCGGGCCCAGGCGGAGGTGGGGCCCCAGGCGCCCCAGGTGGACAAGATCCGCCCCTTCTTCAACCACCCGGATTTCATCCAGGCCAACGCGGCCATGGTCCAAGAGGCCCTGGTCCAGCTTCCTCCCGAGAGGCGGCCGGAGACCCACGTGGCCTTCACCGCCCACAGCATCCCCCTGAGCCTGGCCCGCACGTCCGCCTACCAGGCTCAGCTTCAGGAGTCCGCCCGGCTGGTGGCCCAGCAGGTGGGCGCGGAGCGCTGGTCCCTGGTCTACCAGAGCCGCAGCGGACCGCCCCATCAGCCCTGGCTGGAGCCGGACATCTGCGACCACTTGGAGGAGCTGCACGCCCAGGGGATCACGGACGTGGTGGTCGCCCCCATCGGCTTCCTGTCGGATCACCTGGAGGTGCTCTTCGACCTGGACACGGAGGCCCAGGGCGTGGCGAAGAAGTTGGGGATGACCATGGTGCGGGCCGCCACGGTGGGGACCCATCCGGCCTTTGTGAGGATGGTGCGGGAGCTGATCCGGGAGCGGGTGGAGGGAGCGCCGGTGCAGGCTGTGGGGCGGATGGATCCGTGCCCTCACGTCTGTCCGCCGGACTGCTGCCCGGCGCCGGCGCGGAGGGGCCATCCTGGGGTGCGGCCTGGTCAGCCTGCTCGGGGCTAGGCCAGGCCGAAGCGCGCCAGGACCTGTTGCCAGCGGGGGCGTTGATGGACCGGCAGGGCTGGATCCTGGAGGAAGGCGGCCGGGGGAGAGGTGACCTGGGATGGGGTGGCCACGGCCTGGCCCAGCGCGGTGGCCAAGCGGCCGATGGCCTCCTGAGCGGGCTCGGCCACACCGGCCATGAGCCCCGCCGCCTGGCTGCCGGCCCGGCACATGGCCACCACGTCCGAGAAGCCGGGCGGGCTGGTCTGGAAGGCCTGGGCCAGGTTGCCCTCGCTCACCTCCATGAGCAGCTGGGAGAAGATGGCCACCACCTGGGGGCTGTCCGTCCGGGCCGCCAGGGCCGAGGCGCGGCTGAAGTAGAAGTCCCCGGCCAGGACCGTAGCCCCCACCAGGGAACGGTCCAGCCCTTCCCGGCTGCCCCGAGGGCTGTCCGGGCTGGGAGCCAGGAGCTTGTGCACGTCCAGGGCCACGGCCATCATCTCCAGGGCGCTGGCCAGGGCGATGCGTCGTTGGCGGTGCAGGGGATCGTCCTCTGCCGGCAGGGCCCCGGCCAGGACCACCAGCGCGAAGAGGAAGCGGTGGGGGCTGGCCTGGCTGCCTCGGAAAAAGTCGTGCAGGGTGGGGTGCAGGGCGCTGACCTGCTCCTGGAGCAGCTCCTGGACTTCGGCCAGCTCCTGGCCCAAGCCCGGGGCCAGATCCTTCCTCGGCCCCTGTCCCCTCTCTTCCTGATCGTTTCCCATGTTCTCCTTCACGTCCACTCCAGGGGCACGGACCAGCCGGTCTGCGCCGATTTCTTGATGGCCAGGGCCACCTGCAGGTTGCGGATGCCGTCCTGGGCGGTGGCCAGGGGCCGGGGGTGGGGATCGTCGCCGCCAGGCTCCACGCCGGGGATCCGGGCCCGCACCGCCTGGTTGAAGGCCTGCACCCCCCGCTGGAAAGGGTCCCCTTCCGGGACGGGCAGGACCTGCACCCGGTCGTTGCGCACCAGGAGCAGCTCGCTCTCCTGGGCCCGGGTCAGGGCGTGGCGGGCGATGAGGGTGCCGGCCGTCCCGTAGAGCCGGACGCTGTTCACCTGGTGGGGCACGGCGAAGGCGTCGTGGAGCTGGAAGAGCAGCCCGCTCCGCTCCATGCGCAGGCTGGCCGTGACGTTGTCCTCCCCTGGGCCTCCCAGCAGCGGTTTCCCGGCCAGGGCGGCCACCTGGGCCACCTCGTCCTCCTGCAGCCAGCGCACCACATCCACGTCCTGGTGGGCCCGGTCCAGGACCACACCGTACTCCGGGTTCAGGCGCCAGTTCAGCAGGCGGGGCGGCAGGGTGCTGGTGTTGCTGATGCGCCCTCCCACCACGTCACCGATGGCCCCTTCCTGGACCAGCTCCTTCATGGCGGCCAGGGCCGGATCGCCCCGCCCCACGTAGTTGACCCCCAGGACCAGGTTGCGCTCCTGGGCCAGGCGGGCCATGGCCTGGGCGTCGGTGACGGAGAGGGCCATGGGGGCCTCGCAGAGGACATGCTTGCCCGCCTCCAGCGCGGCCATGACCAGCTCCGGGTGAAGGCGGGGGTAGCTGCTCACGTAGACGCAGTGGATCTCCGAGCGGGCCAGGAAGGGCTCCAGCTGGGAGAAAGCGTGGGGGATCTGGGTCTCGTCCGCGAAGAGCCGGGCTCGGTAGGCGCTGTGGCTGAAGACGCCGAAGATCCAGCTGCTGGCCACCTGCTCCGTCCCTGGGGCCGGGGGTTGGCGACGGATGGCCCTCACCATGGCGTCCCGGGCCACGCTGCTGGCCCCCACCAATCCCCAGCCCAGGGAGCCGGGTCCCGGTCGCAGGGCCAGGGGATCGTAGCGACGAAATTGGGTCACAGCTCGTCCTCACCCCCCACGATCAGCTGGTAGATGTTGTCCAGATCCTCGTCGCTGTAGAAGTGGACCACCAGGCGGCCGGTGCCGTCGGGCTTCCGCTCCAGGCGCACCTTGGTCCCCAGGACGGAGCGGAAGCGCTCTTCCAGGGCCCGGAGCTGGGCCCGGAGCTGAGGAGTGATGGCCGGTGGGGGCTCCTCCGGCGAGGAGGGGGCCTCGCTCAGCTGTTTGACCAGGGCCTCGGTCTGGCGCACGTTCAGCTCCCGCTCCAGGATGATGGCCAGGGCCTTCTCCATCAGAGCCGGCTCCATGAGGGCGAGGAGGGTGCGGGCGTGGCCCGCGCTGATGCGGTTGTTGTTCAAGGCCTCCTGGACGCTGGGGGGCAGCTGGAGCAGGCGCACCGCGTTGGTGACCGCGGAGCGGCTCTTGCCCACCCGTTCCGCCACCTCCGCGTGGGTGAGCTGGAACTCCCGCATGAGGGACTGGTAGGCCGCGGCCTCCTCCAGGGGGCTCAGGTCCGCCCGCTGGACGTTCTCCACCAGGGCCCACTCCAGGAGCTGCTGGGAGGTGGCCTCCCGCACGATGACCGGCACCTCCTCCAGCCCGGCCAGCTGGGAGGCTCGCCAGCGCCGCTCCCCGGCAATGATCCAGTAGCGGTCCGGCTGGTCCGGCGTCTCTGTGACGATGAGGGGTTGGATGACCCCATGTTCCCGGATGGAGGCGGCCAGCTCCTGGAGGGCCTCCTGGTCGAAGTGGCTGCGGGGCTGGTGGGGGTTGGGCAGGATGTCCTGCACGGGCAGCATGCGGATGCCCCCGGCCTCGGCCTGGGCGATGAGCTCCTGGCGTTGGGCGCTGTCCGGCGTGGTGCTGGTGATGAGCGCGCCCAGCCCTCGTCCCAGACCCCGTTTTCTCCTGGCGCTAGCTCTTTCGGTCACGGCTCACCTCTTCTCTGCTCGCCTCTCTGCCTCTTTCTCTGCCTGCCTTGCTTCCCGTTTCTTCCCTGCCCTCCTCGCTTCGGGCGCCTCTGTCCTGGCTGGGCCCTTCCATGCGTTGGATGAACTCCTGGGCCAGGGCCTGGTAGGCCTGGGCGCCTGCGCTCTCCGGCGCGTAGCTCAGAATGCTCTGGCCGTGGCTGGGGGCTTCGCTCAGGCGCACGTTGCGGGGGATGATGGTGCGGAAGACCTTGTCCGGGAAGAAGCCTCGCACCTCGGCCACCACCTGCTGGCTCAGGTTGGTGCGACCGTCGTACATGGTGAGGAGCACCCCGGCGATGTGGGCCCGGGGGTTCAGCACCTCCTGGACCTGGCGAATGGTATTCAGGAGCAGGCTCAAGCCTTCCAGGGCCAGGTACTCGCACTGGACCGGGATGATCACCCCGTGGCTGGCCGCGGTCAGGCCGTTCACCGTGAGCAGGCCCAGACTGGGCGGATCGTCCACGAAGATGTAGTCGTACTCCTCCGCCACCGTGCTCAGGGCCCGGCGGAGCAGATTCTCCCGGGCCATCATGCCGGCCATCTCCACCTCGGCCCCGGCCAGATCCACGCTGGCGGGCACCAGGTCCAGCCCCACTCGCTCGGTCAAGGTGATGGCCTCTTGGATGGGCACCTTGTCGATGAGCACGTCGTAGAGGCTCACAGGCACGCTGCGAGGGTCGATGCCCAGGCTGGTGGTGGCGTTGCCCTGGGGATCCGAGTCCACCAGGAGGATGCGGCGGCCCATGGTGGCCAGGAAGGCGCTCAGGTTGACCGCGGTGGTGGTTTTGCCCACACCCCCTTTTTGGTTGGCAAAAGCGAGGATCTTGGCTCTCATGGCGGCCTATCCATGGCGCTCCAGGTATTCCATCACCTGCTGGTGGGTGGGGATCCCTTCGATCCCCGGGGCCTCCACGCCGAAGGAGGCGGTGACGTTGGCGTAGCGGGCGGCGTGCAGGGGATCCCCTGTCTCCTCCAGGCGCAGGAGGAAGGCGGTGGCGAAGATGTCCCCCGCGCCGGTGGGATCCACCTCGTTGGCCGGCCGGGGCGGGATGGGGGTGGCCTTCACCGCGCCGTCCGCCTGGCGTTGGTAGACGGTGCTGCCGTTCCGGTACTCCGTCAGGACCACGATGGGCACCTGCTGGAAGAAAGGCTCCAGTCGCCCCAGGTCGTAGTCGATGTCCTCCAGGGAGAGGACCAGCACGTCCAGGTGGGGCAGGATCTGGTCCGCGGTCTCCCAGGGCTGGCTGTGGACCCGACCGCTCTGGTCCCAGGTGCGCATCCAGCCCTGGGGCACCGCGCCCACTCGGGTGCTCTCTGGGAAGATGGCGGCCACGTCCGGCTGGATCTCGTTGGCCACCGGGCCCAGGAGCACCAGCCGGGGGCGGCGCATGGCTGGGGGGATGTCCTCGGCCTGGATGGGCAGGGCGGTGGCATAGCAGTACTGGATGCGCCCGTCCTCGGTGTAGATGTTGGCGAAGGTGGTGGTCACCGGGCTGGGCAAGGGCAGGACCGTGGCCTCCTTGGGCAAGGGGGAGAGGTCCACGTCTGGGCCGGCCCGGGTGATGACCGTGGGGTGTCGGCCCAGGCGCACGGCCGTCACCGCGGCGAAGCTGACGGTGCCTCCCAGGGTGTATGCAGTGCTGTCAGGGTCGTTGGTGAGCAGATCCCGGGTCACGTGGCCGATGGCCAGGAAGTCCACGGGCTGGTGATCGTCCAGTTGGGAGGCTTGCAGACGGGTTTCAGGCATGGGCTGTTCCACGGGCGCGCTGGTTGGGGCGTGCTGGTTGGGCGAATGGGGACAGGCTCGATATCCGGTGTGCGGCGGAAGACGACCCACAAAATAACCCCACCCAGACCGGTGGGGTTATTCTATGTTCTGTTGGGCTTTTGAGCAAACTGGTCCCGAGGCTACTTGGGCAGGATCTGGACCTTGCGCCGATCTCCTTCTCCGGTGCTCTCGGTGTAGACCTGCTCGTGATCCCGCAGGGCCAGGTGGATCAGGCGTCGGT
This sequence comes from uncultured Caldilineaceae bacterium, assembly GCA_964416395.1. Taxonomy (GTDB): domain Bacteria; phylum Chloroflexota; class Anaerolineae; order Caldilineales; family Caldilineaceae; genus S144-5. Next base: position 31,759 of record CAYQEB010000002.1, read on the forward strand.
CGGCCGGGGGCATGGGCTCCAAGGAGACGGGGCGGCCGGTGCGCACCACCTGCTCCGCCATGCGCCGGGCCATCTGGGCCAGGCGTTCCGCTCGCCGGGCCTTGTACTGGTCCACGTCCACCACGATGTTGTGCCAGCGATGGGTCCGCTGGTTGATCATCAACCGCACCAGGTACTGGATGCTGGCCAAGGTCTCCCCGTGGCGGCCGATGAGCACCCCCAGGTTCTCCCCGCGGATGTCCAGGAGCAGGGGAGGCTCGCTCTGTTCCGGCGTGGGCTCGGCCCATTCCGACACCACGTGGGCCCGGATGCCCATGAGCTTGAGCATCTCTTCCAGGAGCTCTGTGGCCAGCTCCCTCACCTGCTCTGGACCGAACTCCTCGGGCTCCAGGGCTTCCACCGGCTCTGGGGCTTCCGCCTCCGGGGCCTCCACCGCCTCTGGGGCCGGGGTTGGGGAAGCCGCCTCGGGGATGGCTTCGGTCACAGCCTC
>CAYQEB010000002.1:32348-37986 GCA_964416395.1 uncultured Caldilineaceae bacterium
TCGGTCACAGCCTCCGGGGCTGCCTGGGCCTCCTCTGGGACGGTCTGGGGCTCGGGCTCTTGGGCGGCCTCCGGGACTGGGGGCTCCGGGGCTGGGGCGGGCTTGGGGGTGATGCGCACCCGGGCGTCGGTGCTACCCAGGCCGAAGAGGCCCCGGCTGCCCTCGGTGATGACCTGGATCTCCACCTGATCCCGGCTCAGGCCCAGCTGTTTCAGGCCCTGCTCGATGGCCAGATCCACAGTTTTGGCGCTGAATTCGTAGCTTTGGCTGCTCATCGTCTACTTCCTTTTTCGCTGGCGACGGGAACGTTTCGGCTTCCGCTGGGCCGGTGCAGGGGCCTCGCCTTCGGCCTCGGCGCCGTTCTCGCTGGTGGATGGCTCCCCTTTCGACACCACGCTGGCCGTCCCTTCGATGGTCTTGCCCCCTTTTCCGTTGACCGTCGCGTCCACGGTGACCGGGTGCATCTTCATGATGGCCCACTGCTGGAGGAGCTGGAGCAGGTTGCTGGTCACCCAGTAGAGGGTCAGCCCTGCGGGCACCTGCAGGGTGAAGAAGCCGAACATGAGGGTCATCATGACCGTCATCTGCTTCATCATCCCCGCCTGTCCCTCGTCCCCGGTGGGGCTGGCCGGGGTGGTCATCTTCTGCATGAAGACCTGGGTGATCATGAGGAAGGCCGGCAGGATGAGGTAGGCGACCAGGGTGCCGTAGTCCCCTGCGTTGAAGGCCTGGCTGATCCAGCTCAGCCCTTCCCGGAACTGGGGGAAGCTCAGGTCGGGGATCCAGAAGAAGCGGGCGTCCGCCAGCCGGGGGCCGATGGCCACCAGGGCGGAGTAGAGGCCGAAGAGGATGGGCATCTGGATCACCATGGGCAGACAGCCGCTCAGGGGGTTGACCCCCGCCTCCTGGTAGAGCTTCATCTGCTCCTGGGCCAGCTTCTCCCGGTTCTTGCCGTACTTTTTCTGGATCTCCTGGAGCTTGGGCTGGAGCTCCCGCTGGGCCTGCATCCCCCGGATCTGGGTCAGGGTGAGGGGGAAGGTGATGATCTTGATAATGATGGTGAAGAGGATGATGGCGAAGCCCCAGGCGTAGGGGACACTCATCCCGGCCAGCAGGTCGTGGAGCCAGATCAGCGCCTTGGCCATGGGCCAGACCACCAGGGTCTGCCAGAAGCCCTCCGGGGGTGTGGTGAGCACGTCCACCCCTTCCCGGGAGACGCCACAACCGCTGAGGGCCAGGGCGGCGATGATCAGGACGAAGAATATCAGAAGATGCTTTCGTTTCACGTCGGTCTCCTCGAAACGGTCAAAAACTCTGCTCGCAGCAGAGCGGGTGGCAGGCAAAGGGCTGAGATCCAGCTCCTGGGCCGGTCAGGGCACGGGATCGTAGCCGCCGGGGTGCCAGGGGTGGCAGCGGGAGATCCGCTTGACCCCCATCCATCCTCCCTTGGCCACGCCGTATTTCTCGATGGCCTGGTAGGTGTAGTGGGAGCAGGTGGGATAGTAGCGGCAGTTGCTGCCCAGCAGGGGAGAGATGGCTCGTTGGTAGAAACGGATGAGTGCCAGGAAGATGGTTCGCATGGTGGTTCCAGAAGGTTTCAACCGGCCCCAGAGGACTGGGCCTGGGGCAACAAAGACGCCCGCCGAAGCAGGCGGGCGCATGCGACGTCGATCTCGTGGAAATCGGCCTCCCGGATCGGCGTGCGTGCGATGAACACCAGGTCGTGGCCAGGAGCGATCTCGTGCATTCGCAGGCGTACTGCCTCTCGCATACGGCGCTTCACCCGATTGCGCACCACCGCGTTGCCGATGCGCCGGCTCACGGAGAACCCGAAACGACTGTGGGGCAAGTGGTTGGGCAGCACGCAGAGGACGGCCAGTCGATCTTTGTAGCAACGCCCTCGCCGTCGCACTTCCTGGAAACGGCGATTGTCTCGCAGTCGATAGCGGCGTTTCACGCGGACATGGCACCTGTACGGCCTGGGGTCAGCCGCCCATGGGATGGGCCCAGGCCCTCCCGAGGGCCCGGGGTCAAGAGCGAACGGACTTGCGGATGCTCAGCCGAACGGACAGGTTCTTGCGCCCCTTCAATCGACGTCGTTTCAGCACATTGCGCCCGCCAGGGGTCCGCATGCGCTTGCGGAATCCGTGGACGCGGAGACGGCGGCGGACTTTGGGTTGCCAGGTACGCTTGGGCATGACACACTCCTTGCAGACTGCTGTATGGATTCCGCTACCCTGACCGGGGCCAAGCCAGATCCCGAGCGGCGGGTGTACGCAGATTTCGTGGCCGGAACTCCCGGGGCAAGGGCCCCATCCCAGGCCAAGGCACGCCCATCCTGGGCGCACTCCTAAGCGGACATTATACGTGCTAGCGGCGAGGCGTGTCAAATCTGACCGGCTTTTCACCCTTGCCGCCCAGGAGGCCGCCGGAGGAGCTCCCCAGGCGGGGCGGGCCTCCGTTTTCGTGTGCGCGATGGCCGGGGATGTGGTATAGTTTCAGGGAAGAACCCGGCGCACAGACGTTCTGTTGACCTCGGGATCTCCAAGGGGAGATCTCGGCAGGCCCCGATGCGGATCCCCTTGCCGGATCGTCTCCGCTGGGGCGTCCGCAGAACACGGAAAGCGCCGTCTCTGCCTCTGCTGCTGTGTGTTCACCGCCAAGAAGGCTCGCCGCCATGACCAAGCGCACCAAATCCCAGACCACCAAGCCCAGCCGCCGCTCCCGCCGGGCCAGCTCAGGGAAGAAACCGCCAGCCCCGGTCGAACCCCCGACGGATCCAACTCCGGAGAGCCAGGGCCCACCGGGGGCCGCCAGCCGGGATCTCCAGCGCCAGGCCGAGTTCCTCCTGGACGAGATGGCCCTGAGCGGCGCGGACAGCTACGCCGCGGACGAGGACCTGGCCGGCCCGGCCCGGGCCGCCGGCCCAGAGGAGACGGTCCTGGCCCGCCTCCAGGCCGAGATCGAGAGCTTCATCGAGCTGGGCCGGAGCCGCTCGGTGATCCTGCCCGAGAGCAAGCTGCCCCCAGTCCGCTCCAAACCCCAGGACCTGGAGCCCGGTCCGGCTCGAGGGAGCCAGGGCCCGTCGGAGGCCGTCCCCTCTCCCCGCTCTCGGGGCCTGAACGAGCCGGTGCTCACCCTGGAGGAGGCCACCAAGCCCCCGCCTCCGCCCCAGCCCCAGCCGTCGCCCCAGCCAGCCATCCGCCCCATGGCCGGGACCTGGCCCAGCCAGCTTCAGGGCGCCGCGCCCCAGCACCCCAACGTGCGGGAGTTGCCGCCGGTCTCGGTGATGGATCTGGAGGCCCGGAAGCTGGAGGAGGAGATCGCCGCCCTCTACGAGGAGGTGAACCGCATCCTCACCCATCGACCGGAGCTCACCAACCACTCCCTGGCCCTGCTTCGGGAGGCCCGCACCATCGTGAAGTCCCAGCCCGAGCGCATGGGGAAGGCCGAGTACAACATCCGCCAGGTCCGCTCCCTGCTGGAACGGGCTCGGGAGACCCGAGCCCAGGCCCGGATGTACGGCGCCCGGCTCATGGTCTATCTCTCCGCCTGGCTCTTCCTGAGCGTGGCCGCCTTCGCTTTCCTCTTCCTCTACCGGGGGGATGTGGAGCGCTTCCTGGTGGCCTTCATGGGTGGGGAGAGCAACTTCACCCGCAACGCAGTGCCCCTGGCCTGGGCCCTCCTGGCAGGGGGCATCGGGGGCGTCATCGGCGCGGTGATCTCCCTGGCCAACCACCTGGGCGCAGGCATGGAGCTGGACAGCCAGTACGTGGTGCGCTTCGTGATCCAGCCCATCATGGGCCTGGTCCTGGGGCTGGTCTCCTACCTGCTCTTCGGCCTGATCTACAACGCCACCGGCTTCGATCCCGTGGGCATCCTGGCCTGGGACCTGCTCCCCACGTTCCTGGCCCTGGTGGCCGGCGTCTGGCAGGAGATGGTCTACGGTCTCCTCTACCGGTTCATCCGGCTCTTCCAGTTCGGCTCTCGCCGCCGATGAGCCTGCGGAGCGGAAGCCGAGCAGCGAGCCGCAGCCCGGAGTCAACGACGCGGTGAACAGCGCCCCCACCCCCTCCGCCCCAACCCGTTTCGCCCCAGCCCGTTTCGCCGAGGTCATCGTCAACGTGCCCATCCGCCGAGGCTTCGGCAGGCGCCTGGAGAGCCCACCCCCGGTCGAGCCGGAGGCCTCCCCCTGGGAGCTGGCGGGCGGCCCGGCGTCCACCGCCACCAACCTGGGCGGCGGACCGGCCGCCTACCAGACCTTCCACTACCACGTCCCGCCCCAACTTCAGGACGAGCTCCAGCCGGGCCACCTGGTCTGGGTCCCCTTCGGCCGCCAGGAAGTCCAGGGCATCGTGGTCCGCCTGAGCCACCGCTCCCCTGTCCCCACCAAGCCCGTCGCGCGCCTGGCCCGGGCCCGGCCCGTGCTCACGCCTGTGCAGCTCCAGCTGGCCTTCTGGATCGCGGACTACTACGTGGCCCCGGTCTCCCAGGCGGTCAAGCTCTTCCTGCCCCCGGGCCTGCTGCAGAAACGCGCGGACAAGCCGGGCGTCCGGGCCAAGCGGGAGCTGGAGGTGGAGCTCCTGCTCCCCCCGGAGGCGGTGGAGGAGCGGCTCCCCACCCTGGGGCGGGAGACCCGGCAGAGCCAGGTGCTGGCCCGCCTCCTGGACGCGCCGGGGGGATCCATGCCCCTGGCCCCGCTGCGGGAAGCCTGCGGCCTGCGCGATCTGGCCCCGATCCGGGCCCTGGAGGCCAAGGGACTGGTGCGCCGGGAGGGGGATCGGGTGCACCTGGCCCTGCCGAAAGAGCTGGCCCGGGAGCGGCTCCTGGCCCTGAAGGGAGCGGACAGATTCCGCCCCGCTCTCCAGGCCCTGGCCCAGGCCGGACGCCCTCTCTGGAAGAGCGAGCTGGCCCGCCAGGCTCCGGCCAGCCTGGATCTCCTGCGCCGCCTGGAACGGAGCGGCCTGGTGCGCTTGACCGAGAAGGTGCGCTACCGGGATCCCCTGGGCGGTCGCACCTACGCCCAGACCTTCCCCCCGCCCCTGACCGGAGAGCAAGCCCAGGTCTGGGAGACTCTGCGCCGCCTCGCCTTCCAGGAGCCCGCTCCTGAGGGAAAGCCGCCGGTCTTTCTGCTCCACGGCGTCACCGGCAGCGGCAAGACGGAGATCTACCTGCGGGCCATCCAGGAGACCCTGGCCCGGGGGCGTCAGGCCATCGTCCTGGTGCCAGAGATCGCCCTGACGCCCCAGACCGTGGCCCGTTTCGCCGGCCGTTTCCCAGGCCGGGTCACGGTGATCCACTCCCAGCTCAGCCCCGGGGAGCGCTACGATGTCTGGCGGCGCATCCGAGACGGGGAGGTGGACGTGGTGGTGGGGCCCCGGAGCGCCCTCTTCGCTCCCCTGCCTCGCCTGGGCCTGCTGGTCATCGACGAGGAGCACGAGGCCTCCTACAAGCAGCACGCGGAAGAGTGGGGCAGCTTCACCGTCTTCTACGACGCCCGCACCGTGGCCCGGCGCCTGGCCCAGCTGACCGGGAGCCCGCTGATCCTGGGCAGCGCCACCCCCAGCCTGGAGGCCTACCACGCCATGCAGCAGGGGGAGTCCGTTCTCCTGGCCCTGCCTCGCCGGGTCATGGGGCA
>CAYQEB010000002.1:38086-67879 GCA_964416395.1 uncultured Caldilineaceae bacterium
CACTGCGAGACGCCCCTCACCTACCACGAGCGGGCCAACCTGCTCATCTGCCACCACTGCAACCGCCGCTTCCCCATCCCGGACATCTGCCCCCGGTGCGGCAGCCAACGCATCAAGTACTTCGGCGCCGGGACCCAGCGCATCGCGGAGATGGTTCGGGAGATCGCGCCCCGGGCCCGGATCCTGCGCTGGGACGCGGACACCACCGGCCGCAAGGGCAGCCACCAGGCCATCCTGGAGCGCTTCGCCGCCCACCAGGCGGACGTGCTCATCGGCACCCAGATGATCGCCAAGGGGCTGGACCTGCCCCTGGTCACCCTGGTGGGGGTCGTCTCCGCGGACGTGGGCCTCTACCTGCCCGACTTCCGCAGCCCGGAGCGCACCTTCCAGCTCCTGACCCAGGTGGCGGGCCGGGCCGGGCGCAGCCAGCGAGGCGGCCGGGTCATCTTCCAGAGCTACACCCCGGAGCACTACGCCATCCAGGCCGCGGCGGAGCACGACTACCTGGCCTTCTACCGCCGGGAGATCGCCTTCCGCCGGGAGCAGGGTTATCCGCCCATCCAGCGGCTGGCCCGCCTCATCTACTGGGACAAGAACCTGCAGCGGGCCCGAGAGAAGAGCCAGGAGATGACGGAGATCCTGGCCCAGCGGGCGCGGGAGCTGGGGGTGCTGGGGGAGGGGTTCCGCATCATGGGGCCGGCGCCGGCCTTCTTCGCCCGCTACCGGGGCTTCTACCGCTGGCAGATCCTGATCCAGGCGCCGGATCCCGGCCTGCTCCTGCGGGGGATGCCCATCCCCTTCGGCTGGCGGGTGGACGTGGACCCGGTCTCGGTGCTGTGAGGGCGCGCTGGGCTGCGGGTTTTCCGAGTTTCCCCCTCCGATTGACCCATTTTTCCGCCCTGTGCTACAATCCTCACAAACTCCCGACGTTTTCTGTTTTCCAGATCTTCAGCCCCCATCATTTTCCAGTCGAGGGACACTCATGGCGCCCAAAGAGACCAAGGCCATCACCACCACGGAACAGAGCCGCCGCTGGCTCAGCCTGCGCGAGGCGGCCGATTTCCTGGGCATCCACTACACCACCCTGCGCACCTGGGCAGATCGTGGCGAGATCCCCACCTTCCGCACCCCCGGCGGACACCGGCGCTTTGACCTGGGCGACCTGCGCCGCTTCCTGGAGGAGCGGGTGACCCAGGCCCGCCCGGTGGACGTGGAAGGGGTGGTGGAGTACGCGGTGAGCCAGGTGCGCCAGGTCATGGCCCAGCTCCCGGAGGAGGAGACCGGCTGGCGGGAGAAGCTGAGCGAAAAGGAGCGGAGCCGCAAACGGGAGCAGGGACGGCGCATGTTCGCCCTGGCCATGAACTTCGTCATGCGGCCCAGCCAGCGAGAGGCCATCCTGGAGGATGGCCGGACCCTGGGCCGACGCTACGGGGTGGAGGCGGCCCAGCAGGGGATGAGCCTGGTGGAGGCCAGCCGAGCCGTCCAGTTCTTCCGCCGCCAGCTCCTGGAGTCCGTGCGCCGGGACGACATCCTGGACCAGGAGGACCTGCTCATCCGCAAGCTCCTGACCCAGTTCCTGGACGAGATCCTCTACGCCATGCTGGAAGGCTACGAGAGCGTCCTGGCCCAGCGGGGCCACCAGCTCACCGGGTGACATCCCTCCCCTGCCTGGCTCCCCTGACCGGGCCCGGGTCCCCCAAGCCACTGTTTCCTCATCCCACGCCACCAGCCACCACCCTGGGGATTCTCCATGCGCCCCGATCCCATCACCCTGGAGCTCTACCGCCATCGCTTCGCCAGCGTAGCCGAGGAGATGGGCGTGACCCTGCGCCGCACCAGCTACTCCCCCAACATCAAGGAGCGGCTGGACTTCTCCTGCGCCCTCTTCGACGGCCAGGGGCGGATGGTGGCCCAGGCCGCCCACATTCCCGCCCACCTGGGCGCCATGCCCGCCAGCGTGGCCACGGTCCTGGGCTGTTTCCCCAGCTGGTCCCCCGGGGACGTGGTCATCGTCAACGACCCCTTCCAGGGGGGCAACCACCTGCCGGACATCACCATGATCTCCCCGGTCTTTGCCCCGGATGCCTCCGATTCCCCGGACGCCCCAGACGCCTCGGAGCCTCTCTTCTTCGTGGCCTCCCGGGCCCACCACGCGGACGTGGGGGGCATGACCCCCGGCTCCCTGCCCCTCTCCACAGAGATCTACCAGGAGGGCATCATCATCCCCCCGGTGAAGCTCTACCGGGCCGGGGAGCTGAACCAGGATCTGCTGACCCTGGTCCTGCGCAACGTGCGCACCCCGGACGAGCGGCGGGGGGATCTGGCCGCGCAGCGAGCCGCCCACGCCATCGGCGAGCGGCGGCTCCACGAGCTCATGCGGCGGCATGGCCTGGACCAGGTGCGGGCCTACGCCGGCCACCTCCAGGCCTACAGCGAGCGGCTGACCCGGGCCGCCATCGCCCGCTGGCCCGACGGCCGCTACCGCTTCCAGGACGTGATCGAGCTGGTGGAGGAGGGGCGGACCAGCCTGGTCCCCATCCAGGTGACGGCCACCATCCACGGGGACGAGATCACCTTCGATTTCAGCGGCACCGCGCCGGTGATCCACGGCTCCCTGAACGCGGTCATCGCCATCACCCAGTCCGCTTGCTACTACGTGGTGCGCTGCCTGCTGGAGGAGGCCGCCCAGGGGCAGGGGGAGGACGTGCCGGTGAACGGAGGCGCCTTCGCTCCCATCCACGTGCTGGCCCCGGAGGGTTGCCTGATCCACGCCACGCCCCCCGCGGCCGTGGCCGGGGGCAACGTGGAGACCTCCCAGCGCATCGTGGACGTGGTGCTGGGGGCCCTGGCCCAGGCCCTGCCCCAGCTGGTCCCCGCGGCCAGCCAGGGCACCATGAACAACGTCACCATCGGCGGCCTGGGGGAGGAGGGCGCGCCCTACGCCTACTACGAGACCATCGCCGGGGGCATGGGCGCGGGCCCCTCCGGGGACGGGCTGAGCGGCGTCCACGTGCACATGACCAACACCCTGAACACGCCGGTGGAGGCCCTGGAGATGGCCTTTCCCCTGCGGCTGGCGCGCTACAGCCTGCGGACTGGCAGCGGCGGGGCCGGGCGGCATCGGGGCGGTGACGGCGTGGTGCGGGAGTACGAACTCCTGGCCCCGGCCACAGTCACCATGCTGAGCGAGCGGCGGGCCGTGCCGCCCTGGGGCCTGGTGGGGGGCGAGGACGCCGCGCCGGGCCGCAACCTGCTGATCCACCGGGACGGGCGGGAGGAGGAGCTGCCCTCCAAGTTCTCCCGGCGCCTCCAGCCCGGCCAGCGCCTGCGCATCGAGACCCCGGGCGGCGGCGGCTGGGGCGTGGGGGCGTGACGCTCCCCTCTCCGGCCTCTCCTTCCCATCCGTTGGAGCAATCGTCCCCTCTCCGGTATAATGTCCTCAGCGCCGTCGTCCACACCCACTCTCCCAGGCCGCCAATCCATCCACCCGAGCCGTCACCCTGGGCTCACGTAGCCACCGAGGAGTCCCTGTGCCCAAGAACCACCTTGCCGTCACGGTCGATCAGATCATCCAGGAGCTGGACGCGCTGAACAGCCTGCGGGACGAGACCCTGCGCCGCAGCCGGGCCCTGATCCGCTCCTGCGCCCACAGCATCCGAGCCATCCACCGCCACGAGCTGGAGAAGGCGGAGCAGATGCTGGCCGAGGCCCGCCAGGCCGCCCAGGAGATGATCGGCCCCCTGGAGCGCTTCCCCGCCCTCTACTACACCGGCTACACCCAGGACGCGCTCAAGGAGCTGGTGGAGGCCCACCTGGTCTATGCCTTCGTCACCCAGGGGCCCCTGCCCACCCCCCAGGAGCTGGGCGTGACCGGCGCCGTCTACCTGAACGGCATGGCCGAGGCGGCCACAGAGATGCGCCGCTTTGTCCTGGACCTGATGCGCCGGAACCGGGTGGACGAGGCCGAGCCCTTCCTGGCCATCATGGACGACATCTACAGCCTCCTGGTCACGGTGGACTTCCCCGACGCGGTGACCCTGGGCCTGCGCCGCCAGACGGACATCCTGCGCAGCGTCCTGGAGCGGACCCGGGGAGACCTGACCATGGGCATGCGCCAGGAGCGGCTCCAGGAGGCCCTGCGAGAATTCGAGAAACGCATGGGGGCCGGCAGCCTGTGAACGGCCTCCCGCTCATCCTGCGGAGGTGACCGTGGCCAAGGATCGCTCCCTGGTCCGGGCCAGCGACATCGCTTCCTGGACCTACTGCCACCGGGCCTGGTGGCTGGCCCACGTCCAGCAGGCGGAGAACGAGAACCCCCAGGCCCTGGGGCGGGGAAGCCAGGCCCATCGCCGTCACGGCGCGGGGCTGGTGCGGGCCACTCGGCTCCAGCGCCTGGGGTTGGCCCTGGTCCTGGCCGGGCTGATCCTGGCTGGCCTGGCCCTGCTCCTCTGGCTGGGACCCTTCTGAGCCGCTCTCGCCAAGGATGCCCATCCATGATCCGGCTCCCGGTTGTCCGTGGGCTCTGGGCGCTCTGGGCAATCTTGAGCAACGAATCGTTCGCACCACCATTTTTCACCAGCCTTCTTGACCGACCCCGTGACCTTGACCGACACCACCCAGGCCACCCCAACCGACTCCAGCCATCCCCTGGTGAGCCAGGCGGTGACCTGCCTGGGCCAGGCCGCTCGCCGGGACGCGCCCCCGGAGGACCGGCACGTGCGCCAGCCGGACACCTGGCTCCTGCGCCGCGGCTGGCGGGTCCTCACCGAGGAGGGGGCGGGCCCCCTGGCCCTGGAGTTGGCGGCCTGGCTTCAGAGCCGCTACCCCATGACCGGTTACCAGACCCTGCACCGCCTGGCCCAGCTCACGGACGAAGATCTTGAGCTGCGGGCCCTGGTGGCCCAGGAGCTGGAACGCCTGCGCCCGCACCTCTTCGCCGCCCCGGTCACGGACGTGGACGCGCTGACCGAAGGGCTCCTCTGGACGGCCAGCACCGCGGCCCGCATCGGGGACGAGCCCCTGGCCTTCGCCTGCCTGGAGCGGCTGGATCAGCTCCCGCGCATCTGGCGTCGGGTCTTTGTGCGGGGGGATTGGCGGGGCCTCCTGGCCGAGAGCGTGGCCTGGAGCGGTCTGCAGCCCCTCACCGCCCAGCTCATCCGCCAGGCCATCCTCCTCTTCGAGGACCAGGGCGCCCACTTCCTCCAGCGCACCGCCCAGGAGGCGGCCCAGCGCCTGGCCATCCAGGGAGAGCAGCCCCGGGTGCGCCGCCTCCTCCACCGTTGTGTGGAGACCTTCCTCCACTCCACCCTCACCACCCTGACCAGCCGGCGCTACGCGGTGGCCACCCTGGCCCTGGAAGGGCTGATCCACGACATCCTGGCCCAGGTCACCACCATTGCCAACATCCAGGACGCCCGGCGAGAGGCCGGGATCAGCCCCCGGGGCTCGGAGCAGTTCCTGGTCCGTCAAGTGAAGCGCTACAAGGCCAACCTGGACGTGGACTTCCAGGTCTACACCCTGAAAGAGGCCATCGAGACCCTGCCGCCCGACGCGCTGACCCCCACCGCCCGCATCTCCCTGGCGGATCGCCTGGCGGATCTGGGCGTGCGCAGCGACGGCTGGACCGGGGCCGCCGCCACCGCCGCCCTCCTCCAGATCGGCGGGGTGGAGCAGGCCATCCGAGTGGTCCACGGCATCGACCGCCGGGATCCCAGCCGCAGCGAAGGGGTGATCCGCCTGGTGCGGGGGCTGCTGAGCCTGGGGGAGGAGCGGCTGGCGGACGAGGAGGCCCGCAAGGGGCTCTCCTGGGCCCGTTCCCTGGAGGAGCGACACCCGGAGCGCATCACGGCTTGGGGGCTGGCCCAGGCCTATCTGGACCACGGCCTGCCCCGGAAGGCCCTGGCCATCCTGGATCAACGGCGAAGGGCTGGCTGGTCCAGGCGTTTCCGCTGGTTCTTCCGCAACGGCATGGACGAGGAGGAGGTGCGAGAAGAGGCCCTGCGCCTGCGGGCGTCCCTGCTCCTGGGCCAGAAGGAGCGGGCCGGGCAGCAGCTGGGCCGCATCCTGCGCTGGGCTCCCAGCCAGATGGAGGGGAAGAACCTGGCCCTTTTCTACACCGACAGCCTGCTGGCTCCTCTGCTGAAGGCTGGGCAGGATGCGCTGGCCTGGCGGGTGCTGGCCGCCCTGCCCTCGGCCCTGGTTCAGGTGACGGGGCGGGAGCACCCGGATCGGGTCACCGACGTGGCCGAGCTGCTGGCCGGCCACATCCGTCAGCTGCGGGAGCAGGCGGGGGCGTCCCCGACCGGGGCGGAAGAGGGCGAGCAGGCCGCGGCCCGGCTGGAGGAGGCCCTGGCCGCGGCGGAGACCTTCCTGACCCAGCTCTGGCAGGAGGAGAGGGGCGGCGGCATCTGGTCGGCTGTCTACGGCGTGGGGGGATCCCTGCCCCTGGTCTCTGGGGTGGCCGGGCCAGAAGCGGTCCTGGAGATCGCCCGGGCCGCGGTCCAGGAAGGGCGCCGCTGGGGCGCGTTGCAGGCCGCGCCGGTCAGCCAGTAGCCCCTGGTTCTTCCCTCACGGCTTGCCCCTCCCAATCGTGAGTTTTATGTCAACAAAAAGCCCGGCCTTTTCTGTAGGCCGGGCTTTTGCGCGGGGATCGGATTGCTCTGCGGGGGATCGGGGCGGGGATCAGAAGACGTTGAGCAGGCCCGCCCCGAAGGCGCTGGCGAAGACCAGGCTCACGATGCTCATGAGCTTGATGAGGATGTTCAGGGAGGGGCCGCTGGTGTCCTTGAAGGGATCGCCCACCGTGTCCCCCACCACTGCGGCCTTGTGCCCGCTGGAGCCCTTGCCGCCCAGGATGCCCGTCTCGATCCACTTCTTGGCGTTGTCCCAGGCGCCGCCGGCGTTGGCCATCATCACCGCCAGCATGAAGCCGGAGGCGATGGAGCCGATGAGCAGGCCGGCCAGGGCCTCGCCACCCAGGAGGAAGCCCACGATCAGGGGCACCAGCACGGCCAGCAGGCCGGGGATCATCATCTCCCGCAGGGCGCTCTGGGTGCTGATGGCCACGCAGCTTCGGTAGTCCGGCTTGGCTGTGCCCTCCATCAGCCCAGGGATCTCCTTGAACTGGCGGCGCACCTCCTGGACGATCTGGTAGGCGGCCTGGCCCACCGCGGTCATGGTCAAGGCGGCGAAGAGGAAGGGGAGCATGGCGCCGATGAGAATGCCTGGGATCATCACCGGATCCAGCAGGTCCAGGCTCTGGATCCCCGCGGCCTCGGTGTAGGCGGCCATGAGGGCCAGGGCCGTGAGCACCGCGGAGCCGATGGCGAAGCCCTTGCCCGTGGCCGCGGTGGTGTTGCCCAGGCTGTCCAGGGCGTCCGTGCGCTCCCGGACCTCTGGGGGCAGGTGGCTCATCTCGGCGATGCCCCCGGCGTTGTCCGCCACTGGGCCGTAGGCGTCCGTGGCCAGGGTCACGCCCAGGGTGCTGAGCATGCCCACCCCGGCCAGGGCGATGCCGTAGAGCCCCGCGTCGCCGCCCAGCCAGAGGCTGAGGAGGATGGCGGCCACCACGATCAGGGTGGGGGCCACGGTGCTGACCATGCCGATGGCCAGCCCCTGGATGATGAGGGTGGCTGCGCCGGTCTCCGCGGCCTTGGCGATGGTCTGGGTGGGCTTCTCCGTGTAGCTGGTATAGTACTCGGTGAAGTAGCCGATGCCGTTGCCGGCCAGGAGCCCCACCAGCACGATGAAGAAGAACTTCCAGGGGGCTCCGGTGAGGAGAATGACCAGGGCCACCAGGAGGAGGACCAGGCCCGAGGCGCCGTAGATGGCCCGGCGCAGGGTGCCCAGCAGGTCCTCCTGGGAAGCGCCTTCCTCTGCCTTCACCAGGAAGGTGCCGATGAGGGCGGCGATGATGCCCACGGCCGCCACCAGGAAGGGGAGGACCACGCCGACGCCCCCTTCCATCGCGGCGACGCCCAGGGTGGCCGCGGCGATGATGGAGCCGCTGTAGCTCTCGAAGAGATCCGCGCCCATGCCGGCCACGTCCCCCACGTTGTCCCCCACGTTGTCCGCGATGACCGCGGGATTGCGGGGGTCATCCTCGGGGATGCCCTGCTCCACCTTGCCCACCAGGTCTGCGCCCACGTCCGCGGCCTTGGTGTAGATGCCGCCCCCGACCCGGGCGAAAAGGGCGATGCTGCTGGCCCCGAAGCCGAAGCCGGTGATGTACTTGACCACCTCGTCCTGGGGCAGGCCCAGCACCTGGGCGAAATAGACGTAGAGCAGGGTCATGCCCAGCAGGCTGAAGCTGACCACGGCCATGCCCATGATGGCGCCGCTGCTGAAGGCGGCTCGCAGGCCATCGTTCAGGCTGCGGTTGGCCGCGGCGGCAGTGCGAACGTTGGCGCGCACCGCGGTGTACATGCCCAGATAGCCGGCCGCTCCCGAGGCGATGGCCCCAGCCACAAAGCTAAGGGCCGTCTGCCAGTTCAGGAAGGCGGCGATGATGGCCGCCACGATGACCACGAACCCGGCCAGGTAGGTGTACTCTCGGTTCAGGAAGGCGGCGGCGCCCTCTTGGATGGCCGCGGCGATCTCCTGCATCGTCTGGTTGCCCGTGTCCATGCTCAGCACGCGCCGCAGCTGCCACACCACGTAGATCAGGCCGATCAAGGAGATGGCCATGGCAAATCCAATCGCTGACATTCCTTGTAACACGCTCTCCTCCTTTGAAGCTCGATGTCACTTGCTACCGGCGTTCTCACCGGCGAGAACCTGGTTACGGACTCGGTCGCGTTCCAGGGTGTTGGGGGGGCGATTTCAACGGGGCGATGCGGAAGGGCGGGGCGCTCGTGGCACAACAAAAAAGCCTCTGCCAGGAAAGATTCCTGTACGCAGAGGCTCGAGGGAGCCTGCTGCCACTTCCTCGTAGCATCCACCCACTGGGCCGGAAAAAGAGGGCCTTGGCGCCCTAGGGCCGGACCTGCCAAAGCCAGGGTTTCGTGTCGCCAGGCTTGTGTCTGGTTTCACAAAGATGGCCTGTCGAGCTATTTTAGTGGAAGCCCCAGGGGAAGTCAAATTATGTTGGTGTGGAGCTTCTTGTGTATCCTTGGGGAGCGTGTCCGGATGAAGGGTGTTCGGGCCGATCGTCCCGGGCGGCATGGAGTCCGCACCATCCAGGGAGCACAGCCTAATGAAAAATTTCACAAAGGTGGGGTCAAAACCCGCACCCGAGCAGCAGGGAGCGAACGGGGTGACTCGCCTCATCCTGGTGCGGCACGGGGAGACCGAGGCCAACGTCGCGAAAGTGTGGCACGGTTCCGCGGACGCGCCTCTCACGCCTCGCGGGCAGCGCCAGGTGATGGCCACCGCCCAGCGCATCGCGGCGCTGCACCGGGAGCATCCCATCCAGGCTTTCTACGTTTCGCCCCTGCCTCGGGCGCAGAGCACGGCCCGGGCCATTGCCCAGGCCATCGGTGTGGAGCCGGTGGTGGAGCCGGATCTGCGGGAGTTCAGCATCGGCGACTGGGAAGGACGGTCCTTCCAAGAGCTGGCCCAGGTGGAACGGCTTTGGCAGCGCTGGCAGTCGGACCCCACCTTTGCTCCTCCCAACGGCGAGTCGCCCATCCAGTTCAGCCAGCGGGTGCAGCGAGTCTTTCAGCGCTTAACGGACGCGCATCCTGGGCAGACCATCCTGGTGGTGACCCATGGCGGGGTGATCAGCAACCTGTTGGCCCAATGGTTGGGCGAGGGGCCAGGCGACTGGGCCCGCTGGGATCCACCGAACTGCGCCATCACCGTGTTGGAGAAGCAGGGCCGGGGGTGGCGTCCGGTGCTGGTGAACGATGTGAGCCATCTGCGGGCGGCGGGGGTTTCGCCCAGCCCTCTGGCTGACGATGGGACATAGGTACCATCGAAATGGTGTATTTGGCGTAGAAAAAGTGACGAAATTCACGAAATTGGCCCCAAATTGACAGAATTGGGTATTGAAATCCCTTCGCGGGGGTGCTATAATGGGTCGAATTCTGCGAGGAGGTGAGACTCTCTCGCTCTTTTTTGTTGTGGTGCATTGGCTGTGATCTCTTTCCCCCACCGAAAACTACTCCCAGACAATAGGACATTGTTCCTGGGATGTTTCACGTGAAACATCCCAGGGTGAACGGTGTTTTGCTGGAAGCTCGAGGCGTGCCCGTGACCCAGCATCGATCCCAGGATGTTGCTCAGGTCGAGATTGTGAATTCAGAAACAAATAGCTCTCCGGTACCTGTCATCGACTACGAGGGCAGCGGTTACCGGGTCGACTTCTGGGAGGGGCAGGGGCGGGAGTACGAGGACGCAACGGAACGGCTGGCGCTTCGGCGTTTGCTGCCTGCGGATGGTCGGCGCATAGCCGAGATCGGGGCGGGCTTCGGTCGACTGGCCGACCTCTACCTGGGCTATGAGCAGATCGTCCTCTTCGACTACAGCCGAACCCTTCTGCGCGAGGCGGCTGAACGGTGGGGACAGGATCCCCGTTTTGTCTTTGTGGCCGGGAACATCTATCAGCTCCCTCTGGCCTCTCGCGTGCTGGATGCGCTGGTGATGGTGCGGGTCATGCACCATCTGGCCGATGTGCCGAAAGCCCTGGCCCAGCTGCATCGAGTGCTGCGGCCTGGTCAGCTGGCTGTGCTGGAGTACGCCAACAAGCGCAACCTCAAGGCCCTGTTGCGCTGGGTCGCTGGACGGCAGTCCTGGTCGCCCCTCTCCTGGGAGCCGGTGGAATTCGTGGCGTTGAACTTCGACTTCCACCCGGATTGGATGGCGGAACAGCTGGCCCAGGCTGGATTTCGTTGTCGGGAGCGGCTGGCCGTCTCCCATTTCCGTCTCCCAGCCTTGAAGCGGCGGCTGTCCCCAGGGCGGCTGGCGGCTGTGGATGGCCTGCTTTTCCGGCCTGGCGGACGCTTTCCCCTCTCGCCCAGCGTCTTCGTTCAGGTGACGGCCCAGGGGGAGGGGGCGGTTCGACAGCCTGCGGCGGAGGCTCTGGGTGTGGCTGCGCTGTTTCGCTGCCCCAGTTGCGGCGCCGAGCCGCTGAGCTTGGTGGCCGAAGATCGGGTGGTCTGTCCGGGGTGCGGTAAACGCTACCAGCGTCGCCATCAGATCTGGGACTTCAAGGAGCCTGTGGGTTGATCGCCCCTTTTTGATTTGAAGGGGGAGCAACGGTTGGGATTGTATCAACTGGGATTGTATCGACCTTTACTGCTTGGCCTATGGAAATGGGATAGGGTGGAAGTGACGTCGAGCCCAGGGTTTGGAAAGCTTCACTCAGTTTTTATCAGGAACGGGTGTAACAAAACCACGTCCGAAAGCATCAAATAGTGAGGGCGCAGAACCTACGAGAGAGTGGCCTGAACAGGAAAAGTGGTTTCATGGCAGGCGTTTCATTTAGGAATTGTTTAGGAACTATTTGGGTTGTTGCGGCGTCTTATCTTTGCAGTGTTTGGGGTAGGAACCATCCTGGCGAATCAGGAGGCGGTACGAAATGACAGAGAAGAACGAAATGGAAAAAACAACGACACCAATTGAGCAGCCCATCCAGGAGCGCGTCAATGGGGCGGCCCAGGGGGAAACCGGTGCGCCGATGACGCCAGAGGCCACCCTGGAGTACCTGCTGGAACTTGGGCGCAGCCAGGGCTATGTCAGCTATGACGATGTGCTCAAGGTGATGTCCGAAGTGGAGGACAACATCGAAGAGCTGGAGGATCTGTTCGTGAACCTGTTCGATCAGGGGATCGAGGTGGGGCAGCCTCGAGAGAACGGCGCTGGCCTGGAGCCCACCCCTGAGAAGGTGGAGGAAGAGGAAGAGCTGGACCTGAGCCAGATCGAGATCGACGACTCCATCAGCCTGTATCTGAAGGAGATCGGTCGCGTGCCTCTGCTGACCGCCGAGGAAGAGGTGGAGCTGGCCAAGCGCATGGAGGCCGGCCGGGAAGCCCGGGAGAAACTGGCCGAGGGCGTGGATGACTGGGAAGAGCGGGAGCGTCTGCTCTGGCTTGTGCGGGACGGACAAGCGGCCCAGGAGCACCTGATCAAGGCCAACAGCCGCCTGGTGGTGAGCGTGGCGAAGAAGTACGTGGGGCGTGGCGTGCCTTTCCTGGACCTGATCCAGGAGGGGAACATCGGCCTGATCCGTGCGGTGAAGAAGTTCGACTACCGCCGAGGCTACAAGTTCAGCACCTACGCCACCTGGTGGATTCGCCAGGCCGTGACCCGGGCCATCGCGGACCAGGGCCGCACCATCCGGGTGCCTGTGCACATGTACGAGCAGATCAATCGCCTGACCCGCACCACCCGTCAACTGGTGCAGGAGCTCGGCCGCGATCCCACCACGGAGGAGATCGCGGAGGAGCTGGGCGTCACTCCCCGCAAGGTGGAGCACATCATGCGGGTGAGCCAGCGTCCGCTGAGCCTGGAAATGCCCGTGGGCGAGGAAGAGGACAGCTACCTGGGTGATTTCATCGAGGACGAAGACGCGGACAGCCCGCAAGAGTCTGCTGGACAGCAGCTGCTGCGGGAGGTCATCGACGAGATCTTCCAGAGCCTGACCCCTCGAGAGGTGCGGATCCTGCAGCTGCGCTTTGGCCTGGTGGACGGCTATTGCTACACCCTGGAAGAGGTGGGCAAGAAGTTCGGGGTGACCCGGGAGCGCATCCGCCAGATCGAAGCCCAGGCCCTGAGCCGTCTGCGCCACCCCAGCCGTAGCCGCAAGCTGCGCGACTACCTGTAATGCCCTCGGGAGCGCCTGCTCCTGAGCGAGGCTAGCGAAAAACAAAGCACCGATCCCGTTTGGGACCGGTGCTTTTGTTTTGCCTCTTTCTGGCTGTGCTTGCCCGGGCTACACGTCCAGGTTGCGGACCTCGTGGGCATGGGTCTGGATGAAGCGGCGGCGAGGCGGCACACTGCTGCCCATGAGCATGTCGAAGACCTGGTCTGCCTCTGCAGCGTCCTCCACCGTCACCTGGAGCAAGGTGCGGTTCTCCGGGTTCATGGTGGTCTCCCAGAGCTGTTCCGGGTTCATCTCGCCCAGGCCCTTGTAGCGCTGCTCGATGCGCACGTTCTCGTCCCCGAACTCCTGGCGCATGCGCTCCAGGGCGTTGTCGTCGTAGACGTAGAGGGACTCTCGCTTGGCCTTCCCGTTCTCCCGCCGGGTGAGCTGCACCCGGTAGAGGGGGGGCTGGGCGATGTAGAGATGCCCTCGCACCACCAGGGGCTCCATGTAGCGGAAGAAGAGGGTGAGGAGCAGGGTGCGAATGTGGGCCCCATCCACGTCCGCGTCGGTCATGATGATGACCCGGTCGTAGCGCAGGCCGTCGATCTCGAAGTTTTCCCCGATGTTGGTGCCCAGGGCCGTGACCAGCGCCTGGATCTCCTTGTTCCCCAGGGCCTTGTCCAGGCTGGTCTTCTCCACGTTCAGGATCTTGCCTCGCAGGGGCAAAATGGCCTGGAAGCGCCGATCTCGCCCCTGCTTGGCGGAGCCGCCAGCGCTGTCACCCTCGACGATGTAGAGCTCGCTCTCCTTCGGGTCCCGGCTGGAGCAGTCCGCCAGCTTGCCGGGCAGGGTCATGCTCTCCAGCGCGCTCTTGCGGATGACCAGATCCCGGGCTTTGCGGGCCGCTTCCCGGGCCCGGAAGGCGGTGCGGCACTTCTCGATGATGCGCTTGGCCTCCCGGGGGTTCTTCTCCATCCAGGCGCCCATGGCCTCGGAGACGGCCTGCTCCACGTGGTAGCGCACCTCGTTGTTCAGGAGCTTCAGCTTGTTCTGTCCTTCGAACTGGGGCTCCAACACCTTCACGCTAACGATGGCCGTCATGCCCTGACGGGTGTCCTCGCCGGTGAAATTGGGGTCGTTGTCCTTCAGGAAGCCGTTCTTGCGGGCGTACTCGTTGATCTGTCGGGTCACCGCCGTGCGCAGACCGGTCAGGTGGGTGCCGCCGTCCGGGGTGTTGATGGTGTTGGCGAAGGCGAAGACCGACTCGTTGTAGCCGTCCGTGTACTGGATGGCCGCTTCCACCTGGGTGGTCTCCACCTCTTGGTTGACATAAATCGGGGGGTGCAGGGTCGTCCGGTTGCGGTTCAGGTAGCGGACGAAGGTCTTGACGCCCCCCTCGAAGTAGAAGTTGATCTCCCGGGGCGGATCTTCCCGCTCGTCGATGAAGGTGATATCCACACCTCGGGTCAGGAAGGCCATCTCCCGGAAGCGGGTGACCAGGGTGTTCCAGTCGTACTCCAGCACCTGGAAGATGGTGTCGTCTCGCAGGAAGTGCTGGACGGTGCCCGTGTCCTCTGGGTCGCAGGAGCCGATCACTTCCACATCCGTGACGGGCACGCCTCGCTCGAAGCGCTGCCGGTAGATCTTGCCGTTGCGCTTGACGGTGGTCTCCATCCAGGCGCTCAGGGCGTTCACCGCGCTCACGCCCACGCCGTGGAGCCCGCCGGAGACCTTGTAGCCGCCGCCGCCGAACTTGCCGCCTGCGTGGAGCTTGGTCATCACCACGGTGAGGGCGGGCAGCCCCGTCTGTTTCTGGATGCCCACCGGGATGCCGGCGCCGTTGTCCTCCACAGAGACGCTCTGGTCCTTGTGGATGGTGATCCAGATGTGGTCACAGCGGCCCTGCATGGCCTCGTCGATGGCGTTGTCCACCACCTCGTAGACCATGTGATGCAGGGCTTTGGCGTCTGTGCCGCCGATGTACATGCCCGGCCGTCGACGCACCGCCTCCAGCCCTTCCAGGACCTGGATCTGTTCCGCGTCGTAGACCTGTTCTGCGCCCTGGGCCGAGCGTTGTCGGCCGTTCGGCGTCTTCATATCCTCAGGTTGTTTCTGATGCTTTTTCGCCACGAAATCCTCCATTACCTTGTTTGCTTCTGCTGCGTCTGCCCGTTCAGCGCCGTGGCGCGGCTCTCTGGGGAAACGGACGTCGAAACGGACATCTCTTCACGGGGGCTACGAAACCAGCTACGAAACAAGGCCTCACGCGCCCATGCCGGGCCGCCCCCCTTGCTGGGAACGCACTTCCTGGGCCATGAGGAGCAGCCGGGTGCGGTAGAAGACCAGGAGCGCCATGGCCAGGCCAGTGCCGATGAAGGCGTAGAGGGGGATGGCAAGCCAGATCCCCGCCGCGTTGGCCAGGGCCAGGTTGCGCAGGAGCAGCCCCAGGCCCCAGGAGATGAGGGTGGTGAGCAGCACGAAGGCCAGGGTGGCGCCCAGATTATGCCGCACCAGGGTCATGCTCCGCCAAAGGGCGGTGCGCAGGGGCAGATCGTCCAGCACGATGGCCACCGGCACAAAGTACAGGTACAGGAAAAGGGCCAGGGTCAGCCCGCTGAGGAGCAGCCCCACCAGGTTCCCTGCCAGGGGGTGGATGAGCCCCAGGAGGCCGGCGGCCAGAGCCCCCGGTATGTAGAGAAGCAACAGGGCCACGGCCACCACCAGGACGAAGATCACCGCCCGGAACCAGTGGCGCAGGACCATCCGCACCAGGGAGCCCAAGGAGGGGTTCTTCTCCCCTTCGCCCAGGGGCAGGGCCCGGGCCAGGAAGTTCATGTAGATCACGCCGATGAGCATGCCCACCAGCCCCAGGACGACCACCAGCCCACCGGCCACTCCCAGAGATGAGATGGGGATGCTCTCGGTCTGGAGCTCCGGCACAGCCACCATCAGGCTGGGCACGTGGAAGAGGGAGCCGTTGACCAGGCCGTTGAACAGATTGGAGTACTGCCCCCAGGCCGCCAGCATCTCCGCGATCTGTCCCAGGAACGCGGCGCTCTCCGGATCGACCTGTTCGGCCAACCCTGCGTAGAAACTCGCGACCCTCTGGAACAGGGGGGCGACACTCAGCCGAGGAGCAAACCGCAGGAAGATATCCAGCAGAATGGGGAGCAGGAGCAGCTCGATGCGCCGCCCGATCAGCCGGTAGCCGGCCGACAAACTGTCAATGATGCCCAAGAAACGCGCTCGATTCTGTGAATTTGTTTCTGTGAATTCTCCGGGAAACCTGCCTCCCGGAGGTCGGTTCTGCCTACGCCTATTCTCGCAGAAAAACCTGTCCGCTGCTTCCAATAAATGTTGTATGCTTTTGGGTGTGTCCGGCCCTCGTTTCCCTGGATCTCTGGGCCGAACGTCGCCCGAAACCATGCCGGATCCCCACTCATTTTTCTCGCTTTCCAACAGGCCAATTTTACCACAGATAGGGGAAAATGCGAAGTTTTCCACTGCCCAGAATCGAACATTCGTTCAAGGAGAAAACCCATGGCCATCAACCTTTCCGCAGGTTTGAGCCCCTGGATCGTTGACGAGGATGGACGGGGCCGGGTACAATTTCCTCCCAACCACGACGGCTCTTCGTCGCCCCACCACCCGGAGGACGCCATGTCCACGTTTATCATCGAGGGGGGCCATCCCATCCAGGGGACCATCGTCCCCAGCGGCAACAAGAACGCGGCCCTGCCCCTGGCCGCGGCCTGCCTGCTCACGGACGAGCCGGTGATCCTGCACAACATGCCGGACATCGGCGACGTCCGCACCATGCTCCAGATCCTGGCCAGCCTGGGCGTGGACGTGGAGCGGCAGGGCGATCGGGTCACCCTCTGCGCCCGAGGCGTGCACACCTCCGCCCCGGACCCGGGGCTCTTCGCCCAGATCCGGGGCTCCCTCACTATCATGGGGCCGCTGCTGGCCCGGCAGGGGCACTTTGCGGTGGAGAGCACCGCCGGCGGGGACGACATCGGCCGTCGCCGCATCGACACCCACCTCCAGGCTTTCCGGGCCCTGGGAGCCCGGCTGGAGCACAACGGCCGCTTCGAGCTGAGCGTCCCTGGCCGCCTCTCTGGCCAGGACATCCTCCTGGACGAGAGCTCGGTGACGGCCACGGAGAACGCCATCATGGCCGCGGCCCTGGCCCGGGGGACCACGATCCTGCGCAACGCGGCCAGCGAGCCCCATGTCCAGGATCTCTGTCACCTGCTGGTGGCCATGGGCTGCCCCATCCAAGGCATCGGCAGCAACACCCTGACCATCCACGGCCAGGAGCGGCTGGGCGGCGCGGAGATCTGGGTGGGGCCCGATTTCGTGGAGGTGGGGAGCTATATCGGCCTGGGCGCTATCACCCCGGGGGAGCTGCGCATCGCCGGCGTGGTCCCGGAGCATCTGCGCATGATCGAGATGGTCTTCGGGGAGCGGCTGGGGGTGCAGATGCATCTGGAGGAGGATCCCCAGGCCCCCAACGGCACGGGCTACACCCTGGTGGTGGCCGGGGAGCAGTCCCTGGCAGTGAAGCCGGATTTCGGCGGCGCCGTGCCCAAGATCGACGACGCCCCCTGGCCCGCCTTTCCGCCGGACCTGATGAGCATCGCCCTGGTCACCGCCACCCAGGCCGAGGGCACGGTGATCATCCACGAGAAGATGTACGAGAGCCGCCTCTACTTCGTGGACAAGCTGGTCTCCATGGGGGCCCAGATCATCCTCTGCGACCCCCACCGGGCCGTGGTGGTGGGCCCCCGAAAGCTGGTGGGCCAGCCGGTGAGCAGCCCGGACATCCGGGCGGGCATGGCCCTGGTCCTGGCCGCCCTGGCCGCGGACGGCGTGACCACCATTGGCAACATCCAACAGATCGACCGGGGCTACCAGCAGATCGATCGCAAACTCCGGGCCCTGGGCGCTCAGATCCAGCGGGTGGAATCCTGAAGCAGATCCGCCTGTTTTCCCCCTGGCTGGGCTGGTGACGCGCCGGCCCAGCCGCCACCTGTTTTGGACCTTGATCTTCCTGCGTTGATTTTTCCGCGTTGACATTCCCTCCCATCCTCTCTATAATTTGTCTGACAACTTGGTTGTCTGACAACTTTCGCTCGTTCCGTGGCCCACCCACCCTCCCCCGCCACCTGGGAGCCCCATGAAAGCACAACCGCGGTACATCCAGGCCGAGATCCGGCTGCACAACCTTCTGGAGACGGGGGGCTACCGTCCTGGGGACAAGCTGCCCCCGGAGCCGGAGCTGGCCAAACAGATCGGCGTGAGCCGGGCCACCCTGCGCGAGGCCCTGCGCAGCTTCGAGCAGCAGGGGTTGATCCAGCGCAAGCAGGGGGTGGGCACCTTCCTGACTCCCCGGCCCGTCTACGCGGAGAGCGGTCTGGAGAGCCTGGAATCCATCGAAATGGTGTTGCGAGGGCGAGGGCTGGCCGTGCAGGTCTGCCAACGGAGCCCCCGGCTGGAGCGGGCCCTGCCCAAGGCGGCTCACCGGCTGGGCATCCCCGAGGACGCGCCGGTGACGGTGGTCAGCAGCACCTACACGGTGAAGGAGGTCCCGGTGGCCTACATCCTGGAGGTGGCGCCGGAGGAGCTGGCTCCTCTGGCGCAAGCTGCGGCCCTGGATGGCTCCTTGTTGGACTGGATGCTGGCCGACCGGGAGCGCTTCCCCGTCTCCTATGCCCGGGCCCACATTGCACCGGTCCACGGCAGCCCGGAGATCTGCGAGGCCCTGCAAGTGGACTCCACAGACCCCCTTTTCTTCCTGGAGCAGACGGTCCACGACGGCAACCACCGGCCCCTCTACTACTCCCGGAACTACTACGTGCCCAGCTATTTCGATTTCCACGTGATCCGCCGGCCCCAGGCGTGAATGGGTGAAGCGGTGCGGAGATGGATCGCGACAAGGGGCGGGGGTGAAGATCGATGAAATTCGGTCGGGCGCGTTGTCGAGGTTCCCAGATCGTTGCGCTTCGCGCCCGTATCCGATCCACAAATTCTCCAGTGATTGCAACCACCAAAGGACCGAAATGATGAGCGACATCAACTTGCAGGCCGTCCGACAGGAAGTAGCCAAGAACGAAGAGGCCATCATCCAGTTTCTGCGGGAGATCGTGGCCATCCCCTCCATGGACTCCCAGATCCGGGAGGTGGGGGAGCGGATCCAGGCGGAGATGGAGCGGCTAGGCTTCGACGAGACCTGGTTCGACAGCATGGGCAACATCGTGGGCCGCATCGGCGATGGCCCCCGCATCCTTCTCTACGACAGCCACATCGACACGGTGGGCATCGGGGATCCGGCCGAGTGGGAGTGGGATCCCTTCCAGGGCAAGGTGGAGGACGGCGTCCTCTACGCCCGGGGGGCCTGCGACGAGAAAGGGAGCACCCCGGGCATGGTCTACGGCCTGGCCATCGCCAAGCGGCTGGGCCTGCTGGAAGGGTGGACCGCCTACTACTTCGGCAACATGGAAGAGTGGTGCGATGGCATCGCCCCCCATGCCCTGGTGGAGCACGAGGGCATCCGGCCGGACTACGTGGTCATCGGCGAGCCCACCAAGATGCAGGTCTACCGAGGACACAAGGGCCGGGTGGAGATGCAGGTGATCTCCCGGGGGAAGAGCGCCCACGCGGCCAGCAACCACCTGGGGGACAACGCCATCTACAAGGTGGTGCCGGTCATCGACGGGGTGAGCAAGATGGAGCCCCAGCTGGGGGATCACCCCTTCCTGGGCCACGGCAAGATCACCGTCACCGACATGGAGGTGGAGACCCCCAGCATCAACGCGGTGCCCAATCTCTGCACCGTCTTCATCGACCGCCGGGTGACCTTCGGCGAAGGGGTGGAGGAGGTGATCCAGCAGGTGCGGGATCTCATCCCCCCGGAGCACCGGGAGAAGGTGACCGTGGAGATGCTCCACTACGACGAGCCCAGCTACACCGGCTTCGTCTTCCCGGTGGAGAAGTACTTCCCGGCCTGGCTCCTGGAAGAGGATCACCCCCTGGTGCGGGCGGGGCAGAAGACCCGGAAGCTCATCGGCCTGGCCGACGCGCCCACGGGCAAGTGGGATTTCAGCACCAACGGCATCTACTGGGCCGGCAAAGCCGGGATCCCCTCCATCGGCTTCGCCCCTGGGGACGAGACCACGGCCCACACGGTCCTGGACAGCGTGCCCCTGGCCGACGTGGTCAAGTCCACAGAGTTTTACGCGGTGCTGCCCGCCCTGCTGCGGCAGGAGATCCAGGAGTAGACCCCGGCGCGGACCCGTCCGCGCCCCACTTTTTCCAGCGAGGCTCTATGACGGAAAAGACCCCAACGGCTGTGGTCGCCATCGGCGGCAATTCGCTCATCAAAGACAAGAACCACGTGGAGGTCCGCTACCAGTGGGACGCAGTGCGGGAGACCTCCAGGCACATCGCCGGCATGGTCCGCAAGGGCTGGCGCACGGTGATCACCCACGGCAACGGTCCCCAGGTGGGCTTCATCCTGCGGCGCAACGAGCTGGCCGCCCACGAGGTCCACACCACGCCCCTCAGCGTCATCGTGGCGGACACCCAGGGCAGCATCGGCTACATGCTCCAGCAGGCCCTGAACAACGAGTTCCATCAGGCCCAGGTGCCCCGTCAGTGCATCACCATCATCACCCAGGTGCGGGTGGACAAGAACGATCCCGCCTTCCAGAACCCGTCCAAGCCCATCGGCGGCTTCCTGGACGAGGCCACGGCCCGGCAGTTCGAGCAGGCCGGCTGGCGGGTGGTGGAGGACGCGGGCCGGGGCTGGCGCCGGGTGGTGCCCTCGCCCAAGCCGGTGGAGATCATCGAGGAGGACGCCATCGCCCAGGCCGTGACCATGGACTGGATCGTCATCGCCTGTGGTGGCGGGGGGATCCCGGTGGTGCGCAACGAGCAGGGAGAGCTGCGGGGGGTCTCCGCGGTCATCGACAAGGACCTGGCCAGCAGCCTCCTGGCCACCCGGATCGATGCCGATCTCTTCCTCATCAGCACCGGCGTGGAGAAGGTGGCCCTGAACTTCGGCAAGCCGAACCAGCAGGACATCGACGTGATGACCCTGACCGAGGCCAAGCGGTACCTGGCCCAGGGGCACTTTGCCCCTGGCAGCATGAAGCCCAAGATCGAGGCCTGCATCCAGTTCCTGGAGAACACGGCCAACCCCCATGCCCGGGCGCTGATCACCAACCCGGAGAACCTGGAGCGGGCCCTGAGCGGGGAGACGGGCACCCGGATCGTCATGGACAGGAGCTAGCCGGATCCCTGGGGGCTGGCTGGGGAGCGTCCCAGAGAGATCGAACCCCCAACGTGGCCGGTGCGGCATGCCCCGCTTGCCGAGAAAAGGGCCTAAGGCGTCGGGCCCCTGCTTTTTCACAGGGAATTTCACACAAGCTTTCACAGGAACCAGCACAGGGAGACAAACGATGCAAACGGATCTGCGCGGTCGCGACCTGATCAGCGACATGGATTTCAGCAAGGAAGAGGTGGAGACGGTCCTGGATGTGGCCCTGAAGCTCAAGCGGGACCGAGCCCTGGGGGTGCCCCATCCCCTGCTGCGGGACAAGACCCTGGCCATGCTCTTCTTCTTCACCAGCACCCGCACCCGTTCCAGTTTCGAGTCGGGCATGGCTCAACTGGGGGGGCACGCGGCCTTCATCGACCACACCACCACCCAGATCAGCCACGGGGACACGGCCAAGGAGATCGGCGAGATCTTCGGCCGCTACTACGACGGCATCGCCATCCGCCAGTGTGACTGGGGCTTTGGGAATCAGTACATCAACGAGGTGGCCGCGGCCAGCCGGGCGCCTGTCCTCAATATGCAGTGCGATGTCTACCACCCCTTCCAGATCCTGGCCGACCTGCTCACCATCGTCGAGAAGCTGGGGGATCCCCGGGGCAAGACCATCAACGTGAGCTGGGCCTACGCCAGCAGCTACCAGAAACCCATCTCCGTGCCCCAGAGCCTCATCCTGCAGATGACCCGCTTCGGCATGAACGTGCGCCTGACCCGGCCGCCGGAGTACAAGCTGATGCCCGACATCGTGGAGCAGGCCCGGGAGAACGCCCGCAAGTCCGGGGGCAGCTTCGAGATCCTGGACGACTTCGACGCCGGCTTCGTGGACGCGGACATCGTCTACCCCAAGAGCTGGGGGGCGCTCCTCACCACGGACGACGAGGAGGAGAGCGCCCGCATCGGCCGCAAGTACACGGACTGGATCACCGACGAGCGGCGCATGGCCCTGGCCAAGCCCCATGCCCTCTACATGCACTGCCTGCCCGCGGACCGCAACATCGAGGTCACGGACGCGGTCATCGACGGGCCCAACTCCGTGGTCTACGACGAAGCGGAGAACCGCCTGCACGTGCAGAAGGCGGTCATGGCCCTGACCATGCGCTAGGGGGCCGGAGCGACACTGCCCGGCCGAACATTGCCGAATATCCTGGAGGCGAGCAGCCCATGACAAGTGAAAAGCAAGATCGGGTGGCCCGAGTCGTGGTCACCGGCATGGGCATGGTGACCCCCCTGGGCCATGACCTGGAGAGTTCCTGGGCCAACATGCTGGCCGGGAAGTCCGGCACCCGCACCATCACCCACTTCGATCCCACCGGCCTGCCCACTCAGTTCGCCGCCCGGATCAACGACTGGGATCCCAGAACCTTCATGGACCGGCGGGAGGCCCGGCGCACCAGCCGGGGCACCCAGCTGGCCTGGAAGGCCACTCTCGAGGCCCTGGAAGCGGCTCGGCTGGACGTGGCCCAGGAGCCGCCTGGCCGGGTGGGCCTGGAGATCGGCCTGGCCTTTGGCGGCTGGGACATCGTGGAGGAGCAGAGCGCCCTCCTGGAGAGCCGGGGGCCCCGGCGCTTCAACGTGGCCCTGGCCCCCGCGGCCCTCATCAGCGGCACGCCCACCTACATCGCCATCCAGCTGGGGATCACCGGCCCCACCAACAGCCAGGTGACCGCCTGCGCCACGGGCATCGTGGCCCTGGGCGAGGCGGTGCGGCGCATCCAACGGGGCGAGGTGGACGTGATGGTGGCTGGGGGCGCGGAGGGTTACCTGAGCAAGCTGATCATCACCACCTTCAGCCGCCTGGGCGCGGCCAGCCAGAAGAACCACGACCCGGAGCACGCCTGCGCCCCCTTCAGCGCGGACCGGGACGGCATGGTGGTGGGGGAGGGCGCGGCGGTCATGGTGCTGGAGCGCCTGGAGCACGCCCAGGCCCGGGGCGCGCCCATCCTGGCCGAGTTCGGCGGCTACGGCCTGACCGAGGACGCCTACGACATGACCGCGCCGGATCCCACCGGCCAGGGCGCGGCGGAGGCCATGCGCCAGGCCCTGGCCGAGAGTGGCCTCTCCCCGGAGGACGTGGACTGGATCGTGGCCCACGGCACGGGCACCATCCTCAACGACAAGATGGAGACCCAGGCCATCAAGCGGGTCATGGGGGAGGCGGCCTACGGCATTCCGGTGACCAGCATCAAGAGCATGATCGGCCATGCCATGGGCGCGGCCGGGGCCCAGAGCGCGGTCACGGGCATCAAGGCCATGCAGGAGGGGCGCATCGTGCCCACTATCAACTACACCAGGCCGGATCCGGACTGCGATCTGGACTATGTGCCCAACCAGGCCCGAGAGCATCCCGTGCGGGTGGCCATGGCCAACGGCTTCGGCCTGGGCGGGCAGAACGCCTCCATTCTGTTCCGCAAGTTCGAGGGGTGAGGCCGCCCAAACCGTCCTTTGCTTGACCCCAAAAGCGTCCGACAGCCCTGAGTTGTTGGACGCTTTTTCCGTTGGGCGCATCTTTGCGTTTTTTGCACTTCCCCTTGCCGCATTTTTCGGTATGTCCCGGGCGTCCAATAAAAGGTATGATCTGCACCTGAGCGCTCCAACGCTCTCCCCTCCTCTCTTGCCGAGACCCGTTTCTCTCCAAACACGCTTCACGATACTTTTTGCGAAAGGACACGCCCATGCTTGCCAAGATCCAGAGCTGCGCGGTGATTGGCCTGGAGGCTGCCCCTATCCAGGTGGAGGTGGACATCGCCCATGGCCTGGAGCGGCTCACCCTGGTGGGCCTGCCGGACGCGGCGGTGCGGGAGAGCGGCGAACGGGTGCGCTCCGCCATCACCAACAGCGGCTTCTACTTTCCCCAGCACCGGCTGACTGTCAACCTGGCCCCCGCAGACGTGCGCAAGGCCGGCCCCGCCTACGACCTGCCCATCGCCCTGGGCATCCTCACCGCCACCCGTCAGGTGGCCCAGGTGACGGAGGACACCCTGGTGGTGGGGGAGCTGGGGCTGGATGGGGGTGTGCGTCACGTGAATGGCCTGCTGCCCATGGCCGCCATGGCCAAGCGCCAGGGCTACCGGCAGATGTTCGTCCCCGCAGTGGACGCGCCGGAGGCCGCCCTCATCGATGGGGTGACCATCTACCCCGTGCGCACTCTGCGGGACGTGATCCAGCACCTGACCGGCAGCCAGTCCATCCCGCCCTACCGAACCGAGCTGGACTTCGGCCAGGAGGAGACGGAAACCCTCTACCCGGTGGACTTCCAGGACATCAAAGGCCAGGAGCACGCCAAACGGGCCCTGGAGATCGCCTGCGCCGGATCCCACAACCTGCTCATGAAGGGGCCGCCCGGCGCGGGCAAGACCCTCCTGGCCCGGGCCTTGCCCTCCATCCTGCCCCGGCTGGACCTGGCCGAGTCCCTGGAGATCACCCGCATCTATTCCGTGGCCGACGCCCTGCCCGAAGACACGCCCTTGATCCGCACCCGGCCCTTCCGGGCGCCCCACCACACCATCAGCCACGCCGGCCTGGTGGGGGGAGGCCGTTGGCCCCGGCCCGGTGAGGTGAGCCTGGCCCACCGGGGCGTCCTCTTCCTGGACGAGCTGCCGGAGTTCGGCTCCAAGAACCTGGAGACCCTGCGTCAACCCTTGGAGGACAAGGTGGTGACCATCAGCCGGGCCAGCGGCACCCTGACCTTTCCGGCCAACTTCATGTTCGTGGCCGCCATGAACCCTTGCCCCTGCGGCTACTACGGGGACGAGCGCAAGGAGTGCACCTGCTCCATGGGCATGGTCCAGCGCTACCAGAACCGCATCAGCGGGCCCCTCATGGACCGCATCGACATCCACGTGGAGGTGACCCGGGTGCCCTTCCAGAAGCTGGCCAGCCTGGATGGCGGCGAGAGCTCCAGAGCCATCCGAGAGCGGGTGGAGCGGGCCCGGGCCATCCAGCGGGAGCGCTTCCAGGCCTGGGGCAAGGAGCATGTGCGGGTGAACGGGGACATGGGCCCAGCGGAGGTGCAGCGCTTCTGCGGCATCGACGAGGCGGGGAAGCAGCTCATGCGGGCCGCGGTGCGTCAGATGGACCTGAGCGCCCGCGCCTACCACCGGGTGCTCAAGATCAGCCGCACCATCGCCGACCTGGCCGGAGACGAGACCATCCAGGTCCACCACCTGGCCGAGGCCCTCCAGTACCGGCCCCGAGGACTGCACTGACCCCTCGCCTTCCTGTCCCTGGCCCTCCTCGCCCCGCCCCTCTGCCGTCCGCTCTGACCTTGCTTGCACTTTGACCCTGCTTGCGCTCTGATCCTGCTTTCACCCTGACTTTGCTTGCCACCCCGTGCTCCGCATCCGCCCACATTCAGCCATGGCCCGCCTTTCCACCCTCCTTTTCGCCTTGACCCTCCTCCTGGCCTGGGGACGGGCCCACGCTGCCCCGCCCTTCCCGCCCTCGGGATCCACCCCCTCTGGATCCACCGTCCCGCCGCAGCCGCCCCACCGGATCTTCCTGCCCCTGGTCCGCAAGCCAGGGAGCCGGGTGCTCCTGGCCGCGGCCCACATCGACAGCGCGGTGAGCGGCGAAAGGGACGAGGGCATCCTGCTCTGGAACCTGGGACCAGCCAGCCAGCCCCTGGCCGGGTGGCGGATCCGAGGCAACGGTCGCACCGCCACCTTCCCCTTGACCACCACCTTGACCCTGGCGCCGGGGCAGCAACTCTGGTGCGCCCGGGAGGCCCAGGCCTTCGCCCAGACCTTCGGCTTTGCCCCAGGCTGTGAATGGGGCGCGGACACGGATCCCCAGGCCCTGGACCTGACCGGCAGCCGGCCTGCCCTGACCAACCACGGCGGCGAGATCCAGATCCTGGACTCCAGCGGCCGGGTGGTGGACGCTCTCCTCTACGGGGACGAAGCGCTCGTCCCCCAGGGCTGGACGGGGCCGGCGGCCCAGCTCTACGCCCGAGGCGATCTGCCCGAAGAGGGGCAGGTCTGGCGGCGCAAGGTGGATCCGGAAAGCGGTCTCCCCCTGGATACGGACCGGGCCCAGGACTGGGCCGGGGATGCCCAGGATCTGGCCTGGGGGCGGCGGGTCTACATGCCCGGCTGGGCGCTCTGGGAGACGAGCGACTGGCGAAGCGGCGAGGAAGTGGCCCAGGCCACGGCTCGGGTGACCGTGGCCGTGGGGCCGGAGGGGCTCTACCAGCCCGTGGCCGAGCTCCTGGCCGGAGCCCGGGAGCGCATCTGGCTCAGCCTCTACACCTTCGAGCACCCGGAGCTGGCCACTCTGCTCGCCCAGGCCGCCGCTCGGGGCGTGGAGGTGCGGTTGCTCCTGGAGGGTGGGCCCAGCGGGGGCATCACGGAGCTGCAGCGCTGGTGCCTGGCCCAGATCCAGGCGGCGGGAGGTCAGGTGCGCTACATGGCCGCCCAGGAAGGGGCCCCTCGGGGCTACCGGAGCCGTTACCGCTTCCTGCACGCCAAGTACGGCGTGGTGGATGGCCGCACTGCCTTCGTGAGCAGCGAGAACTTCACCCGGGATTCCATGCCCCTGCCGGGCGCTGGGGTGACAGGGCGGCGGGGCGTGGCCCTCCTCACGGATGCAGCCCCGGTGGTGACGACCCTGCAGCAGATCTTCCTCCAGGACTGGGCGCCGGATCGTTTCCTGGACCTGCGGCCCTTCACCCCGGGGGATCCCACCTACGGCGGCCCGGCGGCGGACTTCCTCCCGCCGTCCCCGGCCACGGAGCCCCTCCTGGACTCGCCCTTCGCCGCGCCGGTTACCCAGTTCGGGGAGGCCCGCTTCCAGGTCATCACCTCCCCGGACGCCAGCCTGGACCCGGATCGGGGGCTCTTCGCCCTGTTGGAGCAGGCAGGGCCAGGCGACCAGATCTGGGTGACCCAGCTCTACGAGCACAAATTCTGGGGCGAGCCTGCCAGCAATCCGGTGGCGGATCCCAATCCCCGGCTCCAAGCTTTCCTGGAGGCGGCCCGACGAGGCGCGCAGGTCCGGCTGCTGCTGGACAGCTTCTTCGACGACCCGGCCGGGGCGCGGAGCAACCAGGCCACCGTGACGTTCCTGTCCGAGGCGGCCCGGCGGGAGGGCCTGGACCTGGAGGCGCGCCTGGGGAACCCCACCGGACTGGGCATCCACGCCAAGGTGGTGCTGGTGAAGCTGGGGGCGGAGCGGTGGAGCGGGGTGGGCAGCCTGAACGGCAGCGAGGTCAGCTACAAGCTGAACCGGGAGCTCCTCCTGCTGACCGACGCGCCGGCCATCCACCAGCGGCTGGCGGAGGTCTTCCAGTGGGATTGGGAGCGGAGCTCACCTTGAGGCAGCGAAATTCAGGGGCCGGGGACGAAGTCCAACATGCGCCCCAGCTCGTCGAACCATCCGCAAGGGCAGCCGGCGGGGTCATCCGGGGGGATGGTGGGGGCGTTGACCACCAAGGGCAGGAAGATGGTCTCCGCGCCCGCGGGGGAGGGCCCAGGGAGCCAGAGCGGGGCGGGCTCTTCCCCGGGGACGCGGCCCCGGGCAGCCCCAGGGGACCACTTCGGCCCCACCTGCCTGAGGGGGATCTGGGTCAGGCCCAGGCCGCTGCGGCGCACCGCGTAGTAGGTGACGGTCAGGGGCATGGTGGCGTCGTAGATCTGCTGGAGCAGGCTGTCCGGGCAGCCGCCGCCGATCATGCAGGGATCGTAGGCCACGCTGCTGGGCAGGAAGTACTCCGGCGAGGCCAGACGCAGGACCGGGGGCAGCTGGGGCAGGTAGACGGAGTCGCCCGCCTGGTCCGCGTCCCGCCACTGGCCCTGGATGGGGAGCCCGGCGCTGTGGGTGTGGTCCGTGGAGAGGGCGTTCTGGTCCGCCACCAGCCGGTAGGTGCCGCTGCTCTCCAGGGGCACGTTCATGGGTTCTCCGCCCAGGGGATAGGCGTCCGCCGGTGTGGGCGGGTAGGTGACCAAGATGTAGTCCGCGGCGGGTGGGATCTGCAGGGGGAACTTGTCGTGACGGATGCCAGGATAGCGGGCCTGCATCTGGCTGCGCAGGGCCTCCAGTTGACCGGCGTTGCCCGGGCCGATGTAGCTGTGAAAGCTGAACTGTTCCTGGCCCAGGACCGTCACCTGGATGGGGCTCGTGGTTTCCAGGATGAAGGTGGCGGTCAGATTGGTGTGGTAGCCCAGCGCCACGATCTCGCAGCCCATGTTGGCCGGGACCACCAGGGAGCCATCCCCGGCGAAGGTAGCCGGCTGGATGCCGGTCTGGGCGTAGCGAAATCCGGCCCCGGTATTGGCCGTCGGCAGGACCCAGCCGGCCGGCGTGACGTTGATGTAGCGGATCTGGTCCGTGATCTCCCCGCCGTCCGCGTAGAGGCGCATGCGGGCCTCGGGCACGGTGGAGGACCAATGGTCGTAGATGCCCGTCTGGCCCAGGCAGTTGAAGTGGGTGTTGAGGAGACCACCACTCCGGGAGTAGCGGGGCGTGATCCGCACCTGGAGGGTGACGGTGTTGCCGTTGCGGTTGCCGGAGACGTACTGGACGATGCCCACGCCAGAGTAGGCGATGATGGCGTCCTGGAGCTGGGCTTCCGGGACCAGGCCCACCAGATCCACCAGGTTCAGCGCCCGGGGCTCCAGCCAGGAGGGCGGGCTCTGGGGGCGGGGAGGCTGGGCTCGAAGCGGCATTGCTGGCCCCATCAGCAGGATCCCCAGGAGCAGCAGCCCGGCCAGCCCCCATCGGAACCTGTCGCGTCTGTTCGTGAACATGGCTTCCCTCGCTTCCTTGCATGAAATGGCTGCCGCCCTGCCATCCCGCCACCGCCTGATCGGCCGCTGGCTGGATTTGACAGAGGGAAAAGTGCTGGGTTAGGGTGATCGGGCGGTGCGCCGGCCCCCCAGCCTGCTCTGGCCTCACCGTTCGGCAGACCCACCTACCTCCCCGACCCGAGAAGCGAAGAGACGAACCATGGATCCACAGCTGCGCGACGAACTCATCGCCTGCCTGGCCCAGTTTGTGACCCCCAACAAGGTCCGTAAGATCCGGCAGGTCCTGGAGAACCGCACCTACTACGTGACCTTGGTGCTGGAGGACATCTACCAGCCCCAGAACGCCAGCGCCACCATCCGCACCGCGGAGTGCCTGGGGGTGCAGACCTTGCACGTCATCGAGAACCGCAACGAGTTTCGGGTTTCCCCCAAGGTGACCCAGGGCGCGGCCAAGTGGATCACCCTCTTCCGCTACAACGAGCCCGGCGCAGACAACACGGGCGCCTGTGTCCAGGCGCTGCGGAGCAAAGGGTACCAGATCATCGCCACCTCCCCAAACGTGGAGCGCAGCTACTCCCTGGACACCCTGCCCCTGGAGCGCCCCATGGCCTTCCTCTTCGGCAACGAGGAGGAGGGGCTAAGCCCCCGGGCCATGGAGCTGGCCGACGGCTACCTGCGTCTGCCCATGTACGGCTTCACCCAGAGCTACAACATCTCGGTGAGCGTGGCCATCACCCTCTCCCACGTGATCGAGAGGCTGCACCGCTTGGATCTGCCCTGGCGGCTGAGCGAGGAGGAGAAGGCCGAGCTGACCCTGGAGTGGTACCGACGCATCGTGCGCCGCCACGAGCTCCTGGAGCAGAAGTGCCTGGAGGAGCGGCAGGCCCGGCAGGCCGGCTAGGGCTCTTCCGCCCGTTTCGCTGTTCCCCTCGCTGCTCGTCTCACCGTTCGTTTCGTCTCTCGATTCG
>CAYQEB010000002.1:67979-82498 GCA_964416395.1 uncultured Caldilineaceae bacterium
CGTTTCGCTGTTCCCCTCGCTGCTCGTCTCACCGTTCGTTTCGTCTCTCGATTCGTCTCTCGATTCGCCTTCCGTTTCGTCGTTCGTTGCGTCCCCCGCTCTATCCCCCTGTTTCTCCCCCAGAGTCCATCCACCTCCCCCGCACTTCGCCACAGGAGGCGCGCCATGACGTCCATCTCTGCCCAGGTTCTGGAGAAGCTGGCTACGTTCGACACCCCCACCATCTGCAACATCATCGAGCTCTTCGACGTGCGGCCCCGCAACGTGGGCTTCATGGACGCCCGCATCCAGGCGGCCTTCCCGGAGATGCCGCCGGTGGTGGGCTTCGCGGCCACGGCCACCTTTCGCTCCGCCGGCCCGCCCCGGGAAGGGGACGCCTACGCCAGCATGAGCGCCCAGGTGGAGCGTTTCGGTGAGCTCTCGGGGCCGGCGCTGGTGGTCTTCCAGGACTTGGACGACCCGGCCGTGGGAGCCACCTTCGGCGAGGTCATGTGCACCACCTACCAGGCTTTCGGCGCGGTGGGGCTCATCACCAGCGGCGCCGGCCGGGATCTGGAGCAGGTGCGGGCCATCGGCTTCCCTGTCTTCACCAACGGCGCCATCTGCTCCCACGCCTACAACCACATCCTGGAGGTCCACGTGCCGGTCCACGTGGGCGGGCTGGTGATCTACCCAGACGATCTCCTGCACGGGGACTGCAACGGCGTCACCACCATCCCCCGGGAGATCGCCGGGGAGGTGGCCGATGTCGGGGAGGAGTTCATGGCCGCGGAGCAGATCATCCTGGACGCGATGCGGGCGGGGAGTCCGTCCCCGGCCCTGCTGCGGGAGGCCCAGGCCGAGTCCAGCGCCCGGATCCAGGCCCTGCGCCAGCGGCTCACCCGCCGTCCGTGATCAAGCCGGGCCATTCCCCAAAACGTTTTCTGTCTGTAGGGCAAGGTCGAGGACGGCATCAAGTTTTTCTGAGATCGCACCTCGACAGCCCCGGGCAAAACATGATAAACTTAATTTGACGAGCCCGGGCCGCTGGTTCGTCGCCGCCTTCTGTTCCAAATCCTCGTTCCGGACATGTCGGAAGGTCATCCTCTGGCCGATCGGCCTGTCCTGACACTGCGACCCACGTTGTCGAGGCACTCCAGAAACGTTCCCATCTGTTTCCGTGTTCCAGCAGTCACTTCAACGACGAAGGAGGTTTGGTCATGTACGGAAAGTTGGCGAAAGTTCTCACCCTGCTCCTGGTGATCGGACTGCTGACCGCGGGGGTGGCCAGCGCTGCGGAGCCAGGAACCCACTCCTACATCGTAGTCAGCAGGAACAACTGGGTCTCTCCGGCCCTGGTGGCCCAGATCCAAGCCGCCGGCGGCACGGTGGAGAAAACCTTGGACAAGATCGGCGTGCTGGTGGTCTCCTCCAGCAACCCCAACTTCCCCTCCCGGGTGGCGGGGCTGCGAGGCGTCCAGGCCATCGCCCCCAACGTGAAGGTGGAGATCATCGACCCGGTGGAGCCCGTGGCGGTGACCATGGCCGATGTGGGCAACCCGCCCAACAGCGGCGACGATGACTTCTTCTTCGACCTGCAGTGGGGCCACGACGCGGTGGACGCGGTGGAGGCCTGGCAGAGCCGGGGACGGGGCGCAGGCGTGCGGGTGGCCGTCCTGGACGACGGCATCGACTCGGATCACCCGGACCTGGCCCCCAACCTGAACGTGGCCCTGAGCACCTCCTTTGTGCCCGGCGAGACCTTCGAGTACATCGAGAACTACCCAGGGGATCCCTTCAGCCACGGCACTCACGTGGCCGGCACCATCGCGGCCGCGGACAACGGCTACGGGACCATCGGCGTGGCCCCGGAGGCGGAGCTGGTCATGGTGAAGGTGCTCTCCTCTCTGACAGGCAGCGGTGATTTCGACTGGCTGCTGGAGGCCATCGTCTACGCCGCGGACATCGGCGCGGACGTGATCAACATGAGCCTGGGGGCCGCCATCGACGAGAACGAGATCACCAGCATCGACGAGGCCCTGGACATCGCCGCCCTGGTGGTGGCTCTGGAGCGGGCCGGCGCCTACGCCAACGCCAAGGGCGCCACCCTGATCGCCGCGGCGGGGAACGACGGCGCCAGCCTGGATGGGAGCATCCACCATCTGCCCTCGGACATCCCCCGCTACCTCTCCATCTCGGCCACTGCGCCCATCGGCTGGGCGGTGGATCCCTCCACGGACCTGGACGTGCCCACCTTCTACACCAACTACGGTCGGCCCATCCACAACGCGGCGCCCGGTGGCAACATCGAGTACCTCTTCGTGGATCCCGATACCCAGTGCACCGTCGGCCCGGTCACCCGGCCCTGCTGGGTCTTCGATCTCGTCTTCAGCACAGGCTCGGCCGGGGCCTGGTACTGGAGCGGCGGCACCAGCATGGCGGCGCCCCACGCCTCGGGCGTGGCGGCCATCTACATCGGCGCGGCCGGCGGGGATCTGAACCCAGGCCTGGTGAAGCTGCTCCTGCAGCGCACTGCGGACGATCTGGGCGATCCAGGCAAAGATCCCTTCTTCGGCTGGGGGCGGGTGAACGCCAACAACAGCCCGTTCTAGCCGCCAGCGAGGCAGCCCGGCCTGCCATTTGGACGCCAGTCGGTGAAAGGGGCGAACCCGATTGCGGGCTCGTCCCTTTTCCATGCCAGAAACTTTGTTCCGTGCCAGGCGTCCCTGTCCTGGGTGCTCTGGGGCCTGAGTCGAAGGGATCTGCGGGAGAAGCTTCAAGGGAATCAGTGGGAGAACCTGTGCGCGAATCCGGAGAGGCGACTCCGCTCTTTTCCCCAAAGGTTTTTCGTTTGTAGGGCGAGCGTGGGGATCGCGTTGTTTTTCTTCGAAATTCGGCCTCGACAGTGGCCAGGACAGCATGATAAACTGGATTGGCTAGTTTGAACGCCACCTTTCCACCGGCGTTGCCCCGAAGAAGCATCGTTCATCTCGCACCGGAACCGCAGGCGACTCCATCCCCTGAGGGCGAGGTGCGGGCGGCAGCGATTCCCGTCCTGTCTGTTTTTTCACTTCTTCACACCATCACATCCACACCATCACACCGTCTGTTGTGACAGCGTCCGCATCCTGTTGGGCTGGATCGGCCAGCTCGCTTTTCGGATCCGGCCAGCCTCCGTAGCTGGAAAGGTCCACGGGCGCTTTTCATCCAAAAAAGTTGGCAACGTTCACTGCGCGTTTGCCCCAGCCCGCTCTCTGAAAGGAGGTGATGCCCGTCAACCCCACTTGGTCCCCCGATTTCCCCCTGACTTGACCCAATGAACGCGCTCTACAACGAGGTAGCTGTTGCGCTACAGGAGAGATGAACCCGCTTTTCAAAGGAGAATCAGATGAAGAAACTGTTCGCCGTATTGCTTATCGTCGCCCTGTTGACCTCTGTCCTCCCTGGGCCTCTCTTCGCCCAGGAGGATGGTCCCACAGGGGACTCCCCCACCATTTTCCTGCCCCTGGTCGCTGGAGGCAACGGCGCGGCCACTCCCCCTGGGCCAGGCCCCCACGAAGAGCCCCCCGCCGGGCTGAGCGTCAGCGGTAGCCTCACTCCCCAGTCGGTCGCGAACCGAGCCGTTCGCAAGGGGGACGCCGCTGAGGTGGCCGCGGCCGGTGAGCCCCTGGTCAGCGTCATCGTCCAGCTGGAGAGCGAGCCCCTGGCCACCTACGACGGCGACATCCCGGGCCTGCCCGCCACAGCCCCTCGAGTGCTGGGCGCGTCCAAGCTGGACGCGGAGGCGCCCCAGGCGCAGCGCTACATGGACTACCTGGCCCAGGAGCAGAGCCGCTTCGAGGCCACGGTGAACAAGGCCGGGCTGAACGCCACCATCGTTCACCGCTACAAGGCGGCCCTCAACGGCGTCTCCATGTTGGTGCCCGAGAGCCAGCTGGCCACCCTCTCTGCCCTGCCCGGCGTGAAGCGGATCTACATCGACGAGATGGTCCAGCCCACCACCGAGGTGACGCCCATCTTCATCGGCGCGCCGGTGGCCTGGCGCCAGGCCGGTGGCCTGCCCAAGGCGGGCGAAGGCGTGATCGTGGGCGTCCTGGACACGGGCATCTGGCCGGAGCATCCCTCCTACTCGGACCCGGATCCCCTGGGCATCCCCTATCCGCCCCCTCCTGGCGGCCCCTACGCCTGTGAGTTCGGCAGCTCGGTGCCTGGGGACAACCCCTTCACCTGCAACAACAAGCTCATCGGCGCCTACCGCTTCATGGACACCTACGAGCTCTTCGGCCCGCCCCTGGGACCGGGCGAGTTCCGCTCCGCCCGGGACAACGACGGTCATGGCACCCACACCAGCAGCACCGCGGCCGGCAACGCTGGCGTTCCGGCCAACATCTTCGGCATTCCCCGGGGCCTGATCTCCGGCATCGCCCCCCGGGCCCACATCATCGCCTACAAAGTCTGTGGCGCGGCGGGCTGTTTCCTGAGCGACTCCGCTGCCGCGGTGGATCAGGCCATCCTGGACGGGGTGGACGTGATCAACTTCTCCATCGGCGGCGGCTCTGCGCCCTACTCCAGCATCTCCGAGCTGGCCTTCCTGGACGCCTACGAGGCCGGCGTCTTCGTGGCGGCCTCGGCCGGGAACTCCGGCCCCGGGCCGGACACCGTGGCCCATCGCGGCCCCTGGGTGACCACCGTGGCGGCCAGCACCTCGCCCCGTCACTTCATCAGCACCGTCACCCTGACCGCGGACAACGGCGACACCCTGACCTTGAAGGGGGCCTCCATCACAGGGGGCATCGACACGCCCACGCCGGTGGTCTTCCCGCCCGCGGGGGAGGAGCTCTGTCTGAATCCCCTGCCGGCTGGCACCTTCAACGGCGAGATCGTCATCTGCCGCCGGGGCGTCATCGCTCGGGTGGCCAAGAGCTACAACGTGGCCCAGGGCGGCGCTGGCGGCATGCTGCTCTACAACCCGGTCATGCAGGGCCTGGCCACGGACAACCACTTCATCCCCAGCGTGCACCTGGAAGCGGACAGCGGCCAGGAGCTCCTGGACTTCATGGACAGCCACACGGGCGTGATGGCCACCTTCACCCAGGGCGAAGCCACTCTGGTCCAGCCGGACGTGATGGCCAGCTTCAGCTCCCGGGGCGGCCCGGGCCAGACCCTGGGCGTGAGCAAGCCGGACATCACCGCGCCGGGCGTGCAGATCCTGGCCGGGCACACGCCCATGCCCGATGACATCAGCGGCGGGGTGCCGGGTCAGCTCTTCCAGTCCATCCAGGGCACCTCCATGTCCAGCCCCCACATCGCCGGCGCCGCGGCCATGATCAAGGCCATCCACCCGGACTGGACCCCGGGCCAGATCAAGTCGGCCCTGATGACCACGGCCAAGACCCGCAACGTCTTCAAAGAGGACGGGGAGACCCCCGCGGATCCCTTCGACTTCGGCTCCGGCCGGGTGGATCTGCGCAAGGCTGGCACTCCCGGCCTGACCTTCGACGAGACCGCGGACAACTACCGGGCTCTGGAGAATGAGCTCTGGAACGCCAACTACCCCAGCCTCTACGTGCCGATCATGCCAGGGCGCGTCACCGTCCAGCGCACGGTCCACAACACCACCTCCAAGCGCTCTGTCTGGCGGCTGAAGGTGGACGCACCGGACGACGTGGAGGTCACCGTGCCCAAGAAGATCACCGTGCCCGGGGACGGGGACGCCACCTTCGACATCACCGTGGACGCCCGCAACGTGCCCATCGGGGAGGTGCGCCACGCCACCGTGACCATGCGCCGAGGGCGCAAGCAGCTCCACTTCCCCATCACCATCGTGCGGCGGGAGCCGGACATCACCATGGAGAAGAGCTGCGATCCCGGCGTCATCGCCAAGGGGGACGCCACCACCTGCACCATCACCGTGGTCAACAACTCCTTCGACGACGCCACGGTGGACGTGCGGGACGTGCTGCCCAAGCAGCTGGAGCTGGTCTCGGGCAGCGTCACCGGCGCCACCGAGGTGAGCTCCAAGGAGATCCAATTCAGCGGCACCGTGGCCGGCGCCGAGCCGCCCATCGTGACCGTCGCCTCCGGCAGCTCGCCCTACGGCTACGTCTCCCTGGCCAGCCTGGGCGTGGCGCCCTTCAGCGGTGTGGGGGACGAGACCATCGTCAACTTCGGCACGGATCCCTTCGTCTTCGCTGGGGAGACCTGGACCTCCATCGGCATGGTCAGCAACGGCTACGCGGTGGTGGGCGGGGGCACCAGCGCGGACGTGACCTTCATCCCCCAGAGCCTGCCGGATCCGGCTCGCCCCAACAACGTCATCGCTCCCTTCTGGACGGACCTGGACGGCAGCGCGGGCGGCAACTTCTACGCGGCGGACCTCACCGACGGCGTGAAGACCTGGGTGGTGCTGGAGTGGGAGGACGTGCCCGAGTTCGGCGGCTCCGATGCCTACACCTTCCAGATCTGGATCGAGACCAACAGCGGTGTGGAGGACATCAGCATGGTCTACGCCCGGGTGGACGGTGACGGCAGCGCCGACGGCCTGACCGTGGGCGCGGAGAACAAGTTCGGCAACTCCGGCGCGGAGTTCGGCGCCGTGCCCACCCCCGCGGACGAGATCAAGGTCTCCTCCGTGCCGGGCGCGCCGGGCGAAGCCCACGTCATCACCTTCCAGGCCACGGGCGTGAAGAAGGGCGCCTATCAGAACTGCGCTGAGCTGGAGAGCCCCACCTTCTTCGGCACCAGCATCGCCTGCTTCGACGGCGAGGTGACCCGCTGAGGAAGGCGGCCGTTCTGGCCAGCTCCCACCCGTGATTCCAGCCTTTCCGTAACCAAAAAGGCGGACCAGACTGTCTGGTCCGCCTTTTTGCGTGGAACGGCCGTGTGGCATGCCCTGGTCACTGCTCACAGAGGAAAGGTGGGCGCACCCCTCCACTGTGGTACTCGTAGCGTTTGCCCGCCACCTCCAGGACGATGCGCAGGCCATCCTGGGGCACCTGGGGATACTCGATCCCCGGCTGGGGGCAGCCCAGGCTGCCGTCCGGCCAGATGACCTCCTCCACGATCACCACCTGGATGGCCTCCTCCGAGATGTCCAGGCGCTGGGCCAGGTCCGCTTTGGCCTGGGCCACCTGGGGCAGCCGGGTCAGGTCGAGCTGGCCAGGGGTGATGGGCGTGGGCTTCCCTTCCCCCTGAATGATCTCCGTCGGCTCCAGGGGCTGGGGGGTGAGCCCGGGGCGGGTTTCTTCCGGTTGAGGCTCCTGGGGCTGGGATTCCTCCGGTTGGGTCTCGACGGTCATGGAAGCAGCCTCCGGTGGCGCGGCTGGGGGCGGGACGGGCACGGTGCAGGCGGTGAGGCTCAGGGCCAGGGCGAGGCCGATGAGCCCCAGGGATCTCCTTCGGGGCATGGTGGGGTTCCTCCTTGGGTAAGCGACCTGGGAAACGGCGCCGATGGTGGATCCGTGCCGCGG
Organism: uncultured Caldilineaceae bacterium; assembly: GCA_964416395.1. Taxonomy (GTDB): domain Bacteria; phylum Chloroflexota; class Anaerolineae; order Caldilineales; family Caldilineaceae; genus S144-5. The sequence continues at coordinate 75,428 of CAYQEB010000002.1, forward strand.
GATCCTCTGCTCCTGCGACGCACGCCTGGCCCTAAAAGTTCCGGACCCTTCCGCGAGAACGCCTCCCAGGATCCGGTCCCCGGGAGGCGTCCTGTGGCGTGTCGGCGCTCACAGCTGGGAACGGAACCACTCCACCGTGCGGCGCAGGCCCTCCTCCAGGCTGACCTGGGGCTCCCAGCCCAGCTCCCGCCGGGCCTTGGAGCTGTCCAGATAGGTGGCCCGCACCTCTCCCACGGGCTGGGGCGCGTACTCCGGCTCCAGCTGGTAGCCGGTGAGCTGGGCCAGGATGCGGTGGATGGTGTTGATGTCCGTGGGGACGCCGGTGCCCACGTTGTAGATGCCCACCACGTCGCTCTCCAGGGCCAGGAGGTTGGCCCGGGCGATGTCCCCCACGTAGGTGAAGTCCCGGGTCTGCTTGCCATCCCCGGTGATCTTGGTGGGCTCCCCCTTCAGCATGGCCGCGGTGAAGATGGCCACCACCCCGGCCTCTCCCCGGCTGTCCTGGCGCGGGCCGTAGACGTTGGCGTAGCGGAGGGCAATGTACTTCAAGCCGTAGTTCTGGTGGTAGAGGTCCAGGTGGTACTCGAAGCTCAGCTTGTTGGCCCCGTAGTTGTCCTTGGGGTGGGGCCAGCTCTCCTCAGTGAAGGGCAGGCGGCTGCCGTCCTCGCTGTAGCCCTCGCCGTAGACCGCGCCCCCGGTGCTGGCGAAGACGAACTTGTGGCAGCCGTGGGCCTTGGCCAGCTCCAGCAGGTGCAGGCTGCCGATGACGTTCACCTCCGTGTAGGTGATGGGGTCCTCCATGCTGGCCCGCACGTTGGCCAGGGCCGCCTGGTGGGAGATGGCCTGGATCTGCTCCTGCTCAAAGATCTGAGCCAGGGCGTCCCTGTCCCGGATGTCGGCCTGGTAGAAGGTGGCCTGGGCTGGGATGTTCTCTCGGTGGCCGGTGTGGAGGTTGTCCACAACCACCACCTGATGCCCGGCCTCCACCAGGGCGTCCGCCACGTGGCTGCCGATGAAACCTGCTCCTCCGGTGACCAAGATCTTCATGTGCGTTCTCCTTTGTGGGGGGTGTCTCTCTGTGAGGACTATGTGAGGGCTTCGCCTCGGGGTGCTGATGCCGACAGCCGGCTCTTCCAGATACCATAGCCCAGAGCGGCCCTTCCGTCAAAGTGGCAACGGCCCCGGTTTTCGGGCAAGGTGGGGCGCTGCCTGGGAGAACCCGGGGAGGGCTCGATCTTTCCGGAGGTTTCAAAGCTTCCGGGGAGGTGCGCCTGCGCTTCCCACACATCTGGAGCCCATCTCCCCGATTTTTACGCCGCTTGCGTTTCTGCCGGGGCCGTGTACAATAGATTTCAATTGTCAGACAACTTGTGACCCCCCTTCCCCCGCCCAACTTGCCGCTGCAAACCGTGACCTGCTGCCGCCAGGAGGAAAGCCAACCATGTTGATCTACAACGCCACGGTCATCACTTTCGATGACGACAACCGAGTGCTCTTCGACGGGGCCGTCCGCTTTCAGGGGGACGAGATCACCGATGTGGGGGAGGGCGCGGGCCTGCTGGACCGCTACCCCAACGAGGAGCGCTGGGACGCCCAGGGCATGCTGCTCATGCCTGGGCAGATCTGCGCCCACACCCACTTCTACGGGGCCTTCGCCCGGGGCATGTACATCCCCGGCGAGCCGGCCAAGGACTTCCCGGAGATCCTGGAGAAGCTCTGGTGGCGGCTGGACAAGGCCCTGGACCTGGAGGGGGTGCGCAGCTCTGCGGATGTCTGCCTGGTGGACGCCATCCGCCACGGCGCCACCACCCTCATCGATCACCACGCCAGCCAGCGGGCCATCGACGGCAGCCTGGACGTCATCGCGGAGGCGGTGGAGGCCAGCGGGCTGCGGGCCGTGCTCTGCTACGAGGTGACGGACCGGGACGGCCCAGACGCGGCCAAGGCCGGCATCCGCGAGAACGTGCGCTTCATGCGCCGGGTCCAGGAGGCCAGGGCCAGCCAGCCCGACTCCCCTCTGGCCACCCACATCGGCGCCACCTTCGGCCTCCATGCCAGCCTCACCCTCTCGGACAGTACCCTGGAGGCCTGCGCGGCGGAGAGCTCCCGCTTCCACATCCACGTGGCCGAGCACCCGGTGGACGAGTACGACAGCCTGCGCAAGTCGGGCAAGCGGGCGGTGGAGCGGCTGCACAGCTTCGGCATCACCGGGCCAGAGAGCATCATGGCCCACTGCATCCACATCGACGCCTGGGAGATGGGCCTGCTGCGGGAGACGGGCACCTGGGTCACCCACCAGCCCCGCTCCAACATGAACAACGGGGTGGGCGCGGCGGAGGTCACCTGGATGCTCCGGGGCGGCGTGAACCTGGGCCTGGGCAACGACGGCTTCAGCAACGACATGTTCACCGAGATGAAGGTGGCGGACCTGCTCCAGAAGGTGGCCCACGGTGACCCCCGCTACCTGGGCGCAGACAAGGTCCTGGAGATGGCCGTCTACAACAACCGGCGGCTGGCCGGCCTCTTCTTCGACAAACCCCTGGGCATCATTGCCCCCGGCGCCTACGCGGACATCATCCTCCTGGACTACCATCCCACCACGCCCCTCACCGCGGACAACCTGCCCTGGCACATCCTCTTCGGCGTCAGCGGCAGCCACGTGCACAGCACCATCGTCCACGGCCGGGTGCTCATGCGGGCCCGGGAGCTCCTCACCCGGGACGAGGCGGCCATCACCGCCCGCAGCCGGGCCGTGGCCCGCCAGACCTGGGAGCGCTACTGGGCCATGTTCGACTGAACTCACCGAACCATTCACTTTCCACAGGAGTGTGCACCCATGACCAAACCCACCCTCGCCGTCATCGGCGGCACCGGCGCGGAGGGCTCCGGCCTGGCCGTGCGCTGGGCCGCCGCGGGATATCCCATCGTCATCGGCAGCCGCAGCCCGGAGAAGGCTGTCCGGGTGGCCCAGGAGCTGAGCCAGCTCCTGCCCTCGGGCAGTGCGCCCATCCAGGGGCTGGGCAACGCGGAGGCCGCGGCCGCGGGGGATGTCATCGTCCTCAGCGTGCCCTACAGCGCCCAGGAGGCCACCATCGCCCAGATCCGAGAGGGCGCCCAGGGCAAGACCCTGGTCACCGTGGTGGTGCCCCTGAAACCGCCCAAGGTGAGCGTGGTCTGGCAGCCCCCGGCCGGCTCCGCGGCCGCAGAGGCCCAGGCCCAGCTGGGGGAAGGCGTGCACGTGGTGGCCGCCTTCCAGAACGTCAGCGCCACCCACCTGAAGGATCTGGACGCCTCCATGGATTGCGACATCCTGGTCGCCGGGGACCACAAGCCCTCCAAGCGGTTGGCCATGGAGCTGGCCGACCAGGCTGGCTTCTTCGGCGTGGACGCGGGCCCCCTGGCCAACGCCAGCGTGGTGGAAGGCCTGACCGCGGTGCTCATCGGCATCAACATCCGCTACAAGGCCAAGGGGGCCGGCATCCGCATCACCGGGATCCCCCGAAAATGAAGCTGGTGACGGCCCTGCGCCTGACGCTGGATCCCCATCGGCCGGACGTGGTGGCCCTGGTGGGGGCCGGGGGCAAGAGCGCGGTCCTCTTCCGCCTGGCCCAGGAGATCCTGGCCGGGGGTGGCCGGGTCATCACCACCACCACGACCCAGATCTTCACCCGCCAGCTCCAGGACGCCCCGGCGCACCTGCGCCTGGGCTCCGGGCCGCTGGACTGGGCCGCCCTGGCCCGGGCCCTGGAGGAGCATGGCCACTGCCTGCTGGTGCGGGCGGCCTCCGGGGAAAAGGCCGACGGCCTCTCCCCGGAGCAGGTGGACGAGCTGGTTCGGGGGCTGGCCCGGCGACCGGAGCTGGGGGTGGGCGCGGTCGTGGTGGAGGCGGACGGCAGCCGCCAGCGTCCGGTGAAGGCCCCGGCCCCCCACGAGCCGGTCCTGCCCCAGAGCACCACCCTCCTGGCCCCGCTCCTGGGGCTGGAGGGGCTGGGCCGTCGCCTGGCCGAGCCCTGGGTGCATCGTCCGCAGCGGCTGCGGGCGCTCCTGGGGGTGGAAGGGGCGGAGGCGCGGCTCACGCCGGCCCTGGCCGCCCGGTTGCTGACCCACCCCGCGGGGGGCGCCAAAGGGCGGAGGCCCGGGATGGCCTTCCGGCCCATCCTCAACCAGGCGGACAACGCCCCCCGACTGGCCAGCGGACGCCTCGTCGCCAGCCTGCTGGCCTGGGAAGGGGAGGCGGCTCTCCTGGCCCAGGCCGGCCATCCGGACAGGGAGCCGGTGCGGGAGCGGTGGGGCCCCACCGCGGCGGTGGTCCTGGCCGGGGGCGAGGGGCGGCGCATGGGACGGCCCAAGCAGCTCCTGGAGCTGGCGGGGGAGCCCCTGGTGGTGCGGGCGGCCCGGCTGGCCCTGGAGAGCGGGGCCACCCAGGCGGTGGTGGTCCTGGGCGCGCAGGAGGAGGCCATCCGACCGGTCCTGGCCGGGCTGGCCCAGGAGGCGGGAGGGCGGCTGCGTCTGGTCAGCAACCCGGCGTGGGCCCAGGGGCAGTCCACCAGCCTGCGGGCGGCCATGCAGGCCCTCTCCCCGGGCTGCCAGGCGGTGCTCTTCCTGCCCGTGGACCAGCCGCTGCTGCCGGTGGCCTTGCTGCGGCGTCTCTGGCGTCTCTGGCGGGAGGGTCATGACCGGGTGGCCCCGGCGGTGGCAGGGGAGGTGCGGGGAGCGCCGGCCGTCTTCGACCGGCGGTTCTGGCCCGAACTGCAGGCGGTGCAGGGGGATCGAGGCGCCCGGGATCTCCTGCGGGGCGGGGACGTGGCCTCCGTGCCGGTCCCGGCTGGCTGGCTCCAGGACGTGGACACCCCGGAGCAGTGGCGTCGGCTGCGAGCGGGGATGGCCGGGGATTCGGAAGGGCGCGGGGATCAGCCCGAGGCTTGACCCTGTTCGTGCTCTCGCCAGGCCCGGGCGATGAGGCGGAAGATGTCCGTCTCCGTGACGATGCCCACCACTCGCAGCCGTTTGGGCTGCTGGGGGTCCGGCTCCACCACGGGCAGGCCGCCCACCTTCTTCTCCAGGAAGATCGAGACCACCTGGCCCACCGTGGCCTCCGGCGGGATGGTGATCACCTCCCGGGTCATGATGTCCGCCACAGAGAGCCACTCCTCTTCCAGGCCCGGCTCGTAGCTGTTGAGCACGCTCTCCGCGGTCTCGGCCTCCAGCACATCCGTATCGGTGACGATGCCCACCAGGTAGCCCTCCTGGTCCACGATGGGGATGCGGCGGATGCCGAACTCCTCCATGACCTGGGCGGCGTCCGCGGCCAGGGCCTCGGGGGTCAGCGTGATGACCGAGGTCTGCATGATCTCACGAACAGGAACCCGGTGCATGGCGCCCTCCTGGGAGTGGGAACGGGAATCCGCGAGGATCCGCTACAGCAGGCTGACCAGAAAACGCAGGATGTCCGTCTGGGTGAGGATGCCCACGACCTTCTCGCCGGAGACCACAGGCAGGCCGCTGATCTTGTGTTCCAGCATGTGCTGGCTGGCGGTCTTGATGGTGTCGTCCGGGGCCAGGGTGACGGGGTTGGGGGTCATGGTCTCTTTCACCGTCAGCTTGGCCCAGAAGTAGTTGATCTCGAAGAGGCTCAGGCTGGTGACGCTGGAGGGGGCAGCCTGGCGCAGGTCCCCGAAGGTGATGATGCCCACCAGGCGACCCTCCTCGTCCACCACGGGCATGCGCCGGAAGCCCTTCTCCACCATGACGTCGTACACGTCGGCCAGGGAGGTGTCTGGGGTGCAGGTGTAGGGGTGGGGCGTCATCCAGTCCTGGACGAAGGTGGAGACGAACTTCTGCTCGTCGGGCGGACCCGGGGCTGGCTGTTCTGTGGCTGGCTGCTCGGGCGCTGTCTGTTCCTTCACAGGATGCTCTCCGGGCTGTTCTCTTCCAGCTGATTTTTCCCAGCTGCTTTTTTCACAGAGGCTCCGCTCGCCGGGGCGTCCAGGCCTGGGCCACGCGGCGGAGGAGGGCCCGGCTGCGGGGTCCGCGGGCCAGCAGGCGCAGGAGGCGGCTCTCCGGCTCGTCGGGCAGGTGGTCTAGGTGGATGGTCAGGTGGTCCGGGGGCAGGAGATCCGCCAGGCGCTCGGCCCACTCGATGACCACCACGGTGACGGCCGGGCCTGGTCCGGAGACTGGCGCTTCGGCCTGCTCCAAGATCTCCTCCATGCCGAAGGTGCGGGCCTCCCGCTGGGCTGCCTGGCTGGAGTCGCCCAGCCGGTAGCTGTCCACGTGGAGGAGGCGGATCCCCTTCCGGCCCAGGTGCTCGCTCACCAGGGTGAAGGTGGGGCTGGTGACCCGGTCCGTGACGCCCAGGCCGGCAGCGATGCCCTGGGTGAGGGTGGTCTTCCCGGCGCCCAGGTCCCCGTGCAGGGCGATGACCAGGGAGGCATCCACGGCCTCGCCGATGGCGCGACCCAGCTCCCGGGTCTCCTCGTCGCTGCGGGTGACCAGGATCAGCTCGTCGAGATCGTGGGGTGCGGAGCCTTGGTTCAGGGTCATCTTTCGCTTCGCCTCCACCTGCATTGTATCCTGAACAGGGGCTGGGAGCAAGAGGTTTTCGAGGTTTTCGGAAAGATGTGGACGTAAAGAGCTTGTGGGCCTAAAGTCTTTCTTGTGGAATTTGATCTACTATGTTATCATGGTGTTCCCGGTGTGGGAGCTTCGTGTTTGTGCACGTTAAAAACAAGGAGGTGAGGTATAGTGCGAATGGAGAAGCATCTATGCAGGTAATCGGCCTTCTAGAGGTCGAAACGTTCCTCAGGAAACATGCGGTTCTTCGCCCGGTGTTCGCCGCCTGGTTGGCCGAAGCAAGGGCCGCTCACTGGCGAAGCCCTCAAGACATCAAGGAGCGCTATCCATCGGCAAGCTTTATCTCTGGCACCAAAGGCAAACGCGTTGTTTTCAATCTCAAAGGAAACTCGTATCGACTAGACTGCTTCATCGATTACCGTCGTTCTATCGTTCGCATTCACCGGCTTGGCACCCACGCTGACTACGATCGCTGGCGCTTCTAGGCGCTGGTGATCA
>CAYQEB010000002.1:82598-85887 GCA_964416395.1 uncultured Caldilineaceae bacterium
CGGCTTGGCACCCACGCTGACTACGATCGCTGGCGCTTCTAGGCGCTGGTGATCATTCCCCCGACATCTGCCGCCGAACCTTGTTACGAGGACGGGCGGCAGATGCGGCGGGATCTCTGAAGTCGTTTTACCCTAGAGGAGAGAGATATCTCATGGAGATACGTCCTATCACGTTGATCCACAACGAGGAGGAATACCGAGCGGCTTTGGAGGAGCTGGATCGGCTGCTGCTCCAGGACCCGGAGCCGGGAAGCCCAGAAGATGAGCGCATCCAGCTCCTGGTGCTGTTGATCGAACACTACGAGTCAGCCCGCTCGACTGTGGGCCTGCCCAATCCCATCGAGGCCATCAAGTTCCGCATGGAACAGCAAGGGCTGCGTCCCGTGGACTTGACCCCTTACATCGGCTCCCGAGGCCGGGTGTCGGAGATCCTTTCCGGGAAGCGAGCCCTCACCCTGCCCATGATTCGCCGACTGCACAAGGGGTTGGGCATCCCCGCGGAGGTGTTGCTTCAGGAGTATGGGCAGGACCAGGGAGAAGCGCCGGAAGAGGCGACGGCGTAGGCAGGCCCCGGATGGTTCCCAGACAAAGCGAAAGGACCGGCGCTTTCTGTGCCGGTCCTTTTTGCTGCCCCAAATCGGCGGCTTCGACTCCTCTTTGACCGCCGCGTCAAGCATCCCATTTGCCCTAGGAGCCCTCCTCCAGCCAGCGCTCCAGGGCCTGGATCTGGGCCTGGACGGCCCGCCGGCTGGCGCCCCCCTCCACGTCCCGCTGCTCCACGCTGGCCTGGAAATCCCAGACCTGGGCCACGTCCTCCTCGAAGGCCGGGTGCAGCTGGCGCAGATCCGCCAGGGAGAGCTGGGAGAGGGGGACGCCCCGCTCCTCGGCCAGGCGCACCGCCTCCCCCGCGATGTGGTGGGTCTCCCGGAAGGGGACGCCCTTGCGCACCAGGTAGTCGGCCAGGTCCGTGGCCAGCATCTCGGGGACCAGGGCCTGGGCCATGCGTTCCGGGTGGACGGTGAGGGTGGCCAGGACGCCCGCGGCGATGGGCAGGGCGCCGGCCAGGGTGTCCACCGCATCGAAGAGGGGCTCCTTGTCCTCCTGCAGGTCCTTGTTGTAGGTGCTGGGCAGCCCCTTGAGGGTGGCCAGGAGCCCGGTCAGGTGGCCCAGGGTGCGGCCGGACTTGCCCCGGATCAGCTCCATGGAGTCCGGGTTCTTCTTCTGGGGCATGAGGCTGCTGCCCGTGCTGTAGGCGTCGGCCAGGGTGACGAAGCCGAACTCCCGGCTGCTGTAGAGGATCAGGTCCTCGGCCAGGCGGCTCAGGTGGACCATGGTGAGGCTGGCCCAGAAGAGGAACTCGGCCACGAAATCCCGGTCGCTGACCCCGTCCATGCTGTTGGGGGTGACGTCCTGGAAGCCCAGCTCCTGGGCCAGGAAGCGGCGGTCGATGGGGAAGGGGTTGCCGGCCAGGGCGCCGCTGCCCAGGGGCAGCACGTTGACCCGGGCAGCCAGCTGATCCAGGCGCTGGGCGTCCCGCTGCCAGGCCCAGGCGTGGCTCAGGAGCCAGTGGCTCCAGCGGATGGGTTGGGCCGGCTGCAGGTGGGTGTAGCCGGGCATGAGCAGGTCGATCTCGTCCCGGGCCCGCTCCACGGCCGTGCGGATCAGCCCCCGCAGCTCCTCCCCCAGGCCGCGGATCGCGTCCCGCAGCCAGAGGCGCAGGTCCGTGGCCACCTGGTCGTTGCGGCTGCGCCCGGTGTGGAGCTTGCCGGCCACCGGGCCGATGAGCTCGGTCAGGCGGCGCTCGTTGGCCGTGTGGATGTCCTCGTCCCCGGGCTGGAGGACGAAGCGGCCCTGGGCCCACTCCTGGGCCACCTGTTCCAGGCCAGCCACCAGGGCCTCCGCCTCCTCGGGGGTGAGGAGGCCGGCCCGGGCCAGGGCCTTGGCGTAGGCCTGGCTGGCCTGGATGTCCGCCTGCCAGAGGCGTTGATCGAAGCGAATGGAGGCGTTGAAGGCTTCCATCCGGGGATCCGTCTGCCCGGAGAAGCGCCCGCCCCAGAGTTTGTGGCTCATGATGGGATCCGTTCCTGCTGTGGTGAAGAGTGCTGCCAGGGCCGGTACTGGGTCACGGAGAGGGCCAGGGCCACCCGGCCTCGGCGGTGACGCACCCAGGCCAGGGTGAGCAGGCAGCCCAGGAGGATGGCCCCGATGCCCACCAGGCCCGCTTCCGGGCCGAAGTCGCCCCCAGTCCAGAGGGAGGGGCCGGCCTGTTGGATTACCAGGACCGAGGCCTGGGTGAAGCGGGCGCCGCTCACCGGGAAGCCGAAGACGTTGCCCTGGAAGAAGTTCCAGGTGATGTGCAGGCCGATGGGGATGGCCAGCTCCCCGGTGAGCACCCGTCCCAGGCCCAGGAAGAGCCCGGCCAGGATCAGGTTGACGGTGCTGATCCAGGAGGAGTTGGGGTTCTGGAAGTGGAGCAGGCCGAAGACGCTGGAGGAGAGGATCCAGGCCAGGAGCAGGGCCCCGGTGGGGCCGATGGGGGGCAGGTTCAGCCCTTCCGCCAGGTTGCCCAGCTGGTAGCCCCGGGAGAGGATCTCCTCCCCCACGCCTACGAAGATGAAGGCCAGGAGGGGCCCCCAGATGACCAGGGGGAAGGGCAGGCCCACATCCCCCTGGAAGACGTCCACCACCACGACCCAGCCCGCGGCCAGCTCCACGGCGAAGATGAGGGTCATGAGCAGCGCGCCCAGAGCCAGCCCGAAGCCCAGATCCAGCCACCAGTCCCGGTCCAGGTGGAAGCCCAGATCCTGGAGGGGGCGCCGGTCCAGGAAGCGGGCGGCGATGAGCGTGGAGAGGATGAGCCCGCCGTCGAAGATCGCCACGCCGACCGTCATCCGCCAGAAGCGGATCACGGCTTCGCTCTCGGGCAGGAGGAAGCGCTCCAGGGGCGCCAGGATGACCAACTGCAGGACCAAGAAGATGAAGAAGAGGATGACAATCTGAACGAGGAGACGCCAGAAAGCTCGCAGTCGTCTCTCCCGAGCGTTCCAGAAGATCCAGGTGATGTGGGACATGCACTGCTCCTGACGGGGTGGGTGGTTTGCCGTCAATGGACGGTCCCTAGGGTAGCACAGATTGGCGCATTTTCAAGTTGTCCGAGGCAGCGGGTTCGGAGAGGGAAAGGGCTGCCCAAGGGGGCTGTGGAAGGGTCAGGCGACGGCAAAGTTGGTTGGCGGTTGGCCGCCAGGGGTGGTATAGTTGGGGGCAGCTGGTATCGGGGTGCTGGGGTGTG
>CAYQEB010000003.1:0-12282 GCA_964416395.1 uncultured Caldilineaceae bacterium
ACGGGAAAACACGACAATGGCCATCGACTACCTGCCACTCCTGATCCTCATCATCCTGGCCATGGGATTCGCGGCCATCGCCATGGGCATGCCGGCGATGCTGGGGCCCAAGCTCCCCAACAAACAGAAATATGAGCCCTACGAGTCGGGCATCATCCCCTTCATGGACGCCCGGCGCCGCTTTCCCGTCCAGTACTACCTGGTGGCCATGCTCTTCGTGGTCTTCGACATCGAGGTGATCTTCCTCTACCCCTGGGCCGTGATCCTGAACCGGCTAGGGCTCTTCGCTCTGGTGGAGATGGCCATCTTCCTGCTCATCCTCCTGGTGGGCTACGTCTACTGTTGGAAACAGGGCGCCCTGGACTGGGGCGGCCAGGCGCCGCCCCAGGACGAGGAAAGCCAGGCCGGTCCACCAGAGGCCTAGACGTTCCCCTGGCGCGCCCCCCAACGCCGGCTTCCCGACCGTGCAGGCGTCGATCCGGAAGGATCGCAGGAGCAGTTCGAGGGTGCGCGGATCCCCGCCACGCCACCCAAGCCGATGAACAACCGAGCCAGCCCCGCGCTGGCCTAGGAAGGAGCGCACCATGGGCATCGAAGAGAAACTCCCCGAGGGGATCCTGACCACAAGCCTGGAAGCGCTGGTGAACTGGAGCCGCCAGAACAGCACCTGGCCCCTCCTCTTCGGCCTGGCCTGCTGCGCCATCGAGATGATCGCCAGCGGCACCCCCCGCCACGACATCGCCCGCTACGGCTCGGAGCTCTTCCGGGCCAGCCCCCGCCAGGCGGATCTCATGATCGTCTCTGGCCGGGTGAGCAACAAGATGGCCCCGGTGGTCAAACGCCTCTACGACCAGATGCTGGAGCCCAAGTGGGTCATCGCCATGGGCATCTGCGCCAGCGCCGGCGGCCCCTTCAACAACTACGCCATCATCCAGGGCGTGGACAAGATCATCCCCGTGGACGTCTACATCCCTGGCTGCCCGCCCCGGCCCGAGGCGCTGCTCTACGGCCTGGACAAGCTGCGGGAGAAGCAGGGCCAGGAGCGGTTCACCGACTACACCCGGGACTATGCCCGCAAGGAGCTGGCCAAGTACCAGGCCATCCAGGCCCTGACCCCCCGCAAGGCTGGCCGCTGACGACCGACACCCAGCTCCCTGTTGCAGAGTGCACCGAGAAGGGACCTTTCCATGTCACCTTTAAACGTATCGCCCAAACGTCGTGAATACGAGGTGCTGCCCAGCCTGAACGTGCCCGGCATCCCCGCGGTGGCCCCCCTGCCCAGCGGGGAGACGGAGGACACTCGGCGCATCGTGGAACGTTTCGGCCAGGACATCCTGGCGGCCGGGCTCCACAACGGCCTGCAGACGGTGATCGTCAAGCCGGAGCGGCTGGTGGAGCTGGCTCAGTTCATCAAGGACGAGCCCAAACTGGCCTACGAGACCATCATCGACGTCTCCTCGGTGGACCGGCTGGAGCTCCCCATCCCCCAGGGTGAACCGCGTTTCCAGACCGTCTACCAGTTCCGCTCCTACCGACGCAAAAAGCACCTGATGGTCATCAGTCCCACCCAGGGGGACGACGATCACCCCCGGGCTCCCAGCCTGACCTCGGTCTTCCGGGGCGCCACCTGGCCGGAGCGGGAGGTCTACGACCTCATGGGCATCACCTTCGACGGCCACCCGGACCTGCGCCGCATCCTCATGCCGGCCCACTGGCCCTACCACCCCCTCCAGAAGCAGATCCCCCTGGGCGGGGAGGAGGTGCCCTTCAGCCTCACCTGGGATGACCCGGAGTTCGAGACCCTGGGCACCCAGATCCTGCCGGCGGAGAGCGTGAAGCCCACCCTCCCCCCGGGCATGAACCGCCGCCACATGATCATCAACATGGGCCCCCACCACCCCAGCACCCACGGCGTGCTGCGCCTGGTGGTGGAGCTGGACGGCGAGCGGGTGGTCAAGGTGGACCCGGACCTGGGCTACCTCCACAGCGGCTTCGAGAAGACCGGCGAGAACAAGCGCTACAAGGACTTCGTCTACTACACGGACCGCATGGACTACCTCTCGGCCATGAACAACAACCTGGGCTACGTCCTCACGGTGGAGGCCATGCTCGGGGTGGAGATCCCCGAGCGGGCCCAGGTGATCCGGGTGATCATGGGCGAGCTGCAGCGCATCGCCTCCCACCTGCTCTGGCTGGCCACCCACGCCCTGGACGTCTCCGGCACGGGCATGAGCCTGCTCATGTACGCCACCCGGGAGCGGGAGCTCATCCTGGACCTGTTCGAGCTGGTCTGCGGAGCCCGGCTCACCACCAGCTACATCCGCATCGGCGGCGTCTGGCGGGACGTGCCGGACATCTTCCTGGACCGGGTGCGCCAGTTCATCCAGGCCTTCCCGGGCCGGCTGGCCGAGTACGAGGCCATGCTCACCGAGAGCCCGGTCTGGCGGGAGCGGCTGGAGGGGATCGGCGTCATCAGCCGGGAGGACGCCCTGAACATGGGGCTCACCGGTCCCATGCTCCGGGGCAGCGGCGTGGACTGGGACCTGCGCCGGGACATGCCCTACAGCGGCTACGAGAACTACGACTTCGTGGTGCCGGTGAGCCAGCGAGGGGACAGCTACGGCCGCTATCTGGTGCGCATGGAGGAGATGCGCCAGAGCGTGCGCATCCTGGAGCAGGCTGTGGCCAACCTGCCCGACGGCCCCTACAAAACCAACGACCGCAAGGTGGCCCTGCCCCCTCGCCCAGAGCTGGACCTGAGCATGGAGGCCCTGATCCACCACTTCAAGCTGGTGACCGAGGGCATCCACGTGCCGCCTGGCATGTACTACCACGGCATCGAGGCCAGCAAGGGGGAGCTGGGCTACTTCATCTACAGCGACGGCTCGGGCCGGCCCTACCGGCTCCACGTGCGCGGGCCCAGCTTCAACAACCTCTACGCCCTGGACCACATGTGCCGAGGAGCCATGCTCTCGGACGTGGTGACCAACATCGGCTCCGTGGACATCGTCCTGGGCGAGGTGGACCGCTGAGCAGCGGGCTCCCTGGCCTGCCCGGGCGGATGCGCCCGAGCTTGCCAAGCCCCACTCTTCGAGTCTGGACCATTCGCGCCCAGACCACCCTGCGTGCCCAGACCCTTCGATCTAGTCTGTGATTTCCTACACCCATTCGTTTTTGCCGAGGATCCATGCTAACCCAATCCATGCGTGAAGAGATCCAGGCCCTCATGGCCCGCTATCCGGAAGGACGGCAACGCTCCGCCATCCTGCCCGCCCTCTACGTCATCCAGCGGGAGTTCGGCTACTGCCCGGTGGAGGCCCAGAAGGAGCTGGCTGAGATGCTGGGCATCGAACCGGCGGAGGTGGGCGGTGTGGTCACCTTCTACAACATGCTCCACGAGGAGCCCAAGGGCGAGTACCACATCGAGGTCTGCACCAACGTGCCCTGCATGCTCCGGGGCGCGGGCAAGTGCATGCACCACCTGGAAGAGCGCCTGGGCATCCGCCACGGCGAGAAGACCCCGGACGGCGCCTTTGCCCTGGACCACATGGAGTGCCTGGGCTCCTGCGGCTCCGCGCCCATGGCCATGGTCACGGAGCAGAGCACAGGGCGCATCCGCTACTTCGAGGAGCTGGACTCCCCGGAGGACGTGGACAAGTTCCTGGCCCTGCTGAAGAGCGGCAAGGCCTTCCAGACCTTGGAACGCTGGACCCCGGACGGGGATCCGGAGCTGGAGGGCGTCTCGGCCGGCCCCTACCGCTACGGGGGCATGGAGCCCCGCTACCTCATGGCCCGGGTGGGGAAGCCCGGCGGCCATCGCCTGGAGAGCTACGAGGCGGACGGCGGCTACCAGACGGCCCGCCGGGTCCTCCACGAGATGACGCCCCAGGAGGTCATCGACCAGGTGAAGGCCAGCGGCATCCGAGGCCGGGGCGGGGCCGGCTTCCCCACGGGCGTCAAGTGGGGCTTCATCCCCAAGGACGTCTTCCCCCGCTACCTGGTGGTGAACGCGGACGAGTCCGAGCCGGGCACCTTCAAGGACCGCATCATCATGGAGTATGACCCCCATCAGCTCATCGAGGGGATCATCCTGAGCGCCTTCGCCATCCAGGCGGAACGGGCCTTCATCTACATCCGAGGCGAGTACTACTTCGGCTACACCCGGCTGACCGAGGCCATCCAGGAGGCGGAGGCCAAGGGCTACCTGGGCCAGAACATCTTCGGCACGGACAAGAACCTCCAGATCGTGGTGCACCGGGGCGCGGGGGCCTACGAGTGTGGCGAGGAGACGGCCCAGCTCACCAGCCTGGAGGGCTACCGGGGCCACCCCCGGCTCAAGCCCCCCTTCCCCGCGGTGGAAGGGCTCTACGGCAAGCCCACCATCGTGAACAACGTGGAGTCCATCGCCAACGTGACCCACGTCATGCGCCACGGGGTGGAGTGGTACCGCCAGTTCGGCACGGAGCAGAGCCCGGGCATGCGCATCTTCTGCCTGAGCGGCAACGTGAAGCGCCCGGGCATCTACGAGCTGCCCCACGGCGTCACCCTGCGGGAGCTGATCTACGACTACGGGGGCGGCCCGGAACGGGACGACGCGCCCATCAAGGCCATTGTGCCCGGGGGGCTCTCCATGAAGATCCTCACCGCGGACCAGATCGACACCCCCCTGGACTACGAGAGCATCCAGGCTGCCGGCTCCCTGCTGGGCTCCGCGGGGGTCATCGTCATCGACGAGGCCCACTCCATGGTCCAGGTGGCCCGACGCACCCTGAATTTCTACCGGGAGGAGAGCTGCGGCAAGTGCACCCCCTGCCGGGAGGGCACCGCCTGGCTGGAGGAGATCCTGGAGCGGATCGAGGCGGGCCAGGGGCGGCTGAAGGACCTGGAACTCATGGAGTACCTGGCCGCCAACATCACGGGCAAGAGCTTCTGCCCCTTCGGGGACGCGGCGGTCTGGGGGCTCCAGAGCAACCTGGCCAAGTTCCGCCAGGAGTTCACCGAGTGGATCCAGCGCACCAACCCGGAGCAGGCCGGGCCGGAGATCCCCATCCGTCCCATCTATCGGCCGGACGTGGAACGGCCCAGCGGCCTGCGAGAGAGCGCCCTGGAACCCCGAGGCGAGCCCATCGAGCTCCACGACCACGAGATCCCGGCGAACGAGGTTCCAGCGCCCAACAATCCAGTGCAGGACATTCCGGCAAGCAAGAAGCGCTAGGCATAGGATCGACAGACACCCATGGCTGATCAAGCGACAGCGGATCGAGTGACACTGACCATCAACGGCCGAGAGGTCTCCGTGCCCGCCGGCACCCTGCTGGTGGACGCAGCCGCGACCGTCAACATCGAGATCCCCATCTTCTGCAGCCACCCCAAGCTGGACCCGGTGGGCTGCTGCCGCATGTGCATGGTGGAGGTGGAGACCCCCCGCGGCCCTCGGCTCATGACCGCCTGCACCACCCCGGTCCAGCCCAACATGGTGGTCCACACGGACACAGAGCAGGTGCGCTCGGTCCAGGAAGCGAACCTGGCCTTCATCCTGGCCAACCACCCCCTGGACTGCCCCATCTGCGACAAGGGAGGCGAGTGCCCCCTCCAGGACCAGACCCTGCGCTTCGGGCCGGGGATCAGCCTGCTGGTGGAGCCCAAGCGCCACAAGCAGAAGCACTACCTCCTCTCCGACACCATCGTGCTGGACCAGGAGCGCTGCATCCTCTGCTGGCGCTGCATCCGTTACCTGGAGGAGTGGGAGGACAAGCCCCAGATCCAGCTCTTCGAGCGGGGCGCGGACACGGTCATCGACGTGCAGGACGGTCAGGTCCTGGACGCCAAGACCAGCGGCAACATCATCGACATCTGCCCGGTGGGCGCCCTGACCAACCGGGTGGCCCGCTTCAGCTACCGCCCCTGGCAGGTGGAGCACACCCCCAGCATCTGCGACCACTGCTCCCTGGGCTGCAACCTGCGCATGGACAGCCGCACCCACCGCCTGCGCCGCATAGTGGGCCGGGAGAACATGCAGGTCAACGACCAGTGGATCTGCGACAAGGGCCGCTTCGCCCACGCCTGGGTCAACCACCCGGAACGCCTGCGGGAGCCCCTCCTGCGCAAAAACGGCGAGCTGGTCCCGGTCCCCTGGCGGGAGGCCCTGGAGTTCGTGGCCGAGGCCCTGCAGCGCATCGCTCAGGAGGCCGGGCCCCAGGCCGTGGGCGCCATCGGCAGCCCCAAACTCTCCAACGAGAGCAACTACGCTCTGCAGCGCCTCTTCCGGGGCGTCATCGGCACCAACAACGTGGATCACCGGGACGGGGGGGACGTGGCCGCCCTGCCCACCGGCCTCCCGGCCCTGGCCCATGTGATGAAGCCCCAGTACGGCCCGGACCCCAAGGTGGACACGGTCTTCCTCTTTGGCCTGGACCCCAGCGAGGAGCTGCCGCTGCTGGATGTCCACCTGAAGCGGGCCGTGCGCCGGGCCGGCATGAAGCTCATCATCGCCCACCCCCGACGCATCGAGCTGACCCGCTACCAGGGCCCCTACCTGGGCTACGAGCCGGGCACGGAGGTGGCCCTGCTCAACGGGCTGGCCAGAGCAGTCCTGGAGGCCGGCGCGCCTCTTCCCCGCCAGGCCCAGGCCCACGCGGACCGGCTGAGAGAGTGGGTGGCCGACGCGGACGAGGCCATGATGGCCGACCTCTGCCGGGTGGATCCCGCCGCGGTGCAGGAGGCGGCCAGGCTCCTGGCGGAGAGCGAGAACGCCCTCATCCTCTACGGCCCCATGGTGGCCCGGGGCAAGCAGGGGCCGGACGTGCGCCAGGCGTTGATCAACCTGGCCCTGCTCACCGGCCACGAGGAGGGCCTGGCCTACCTGGGGCTGGAGGCCAACAGCCAGGGCTGCCGGGACGTGGGGCTCCTGCCGGATCGCCTGCCCGGCCACGTTCCCCTGGAGGATGCCCAGGCCGTGCAGCGTCTGGAGCGCCTCTGGCAGTGCAAGCTGCCCACGGAGCCCGGCCTGACCTACAGCCAGATGCTGGACCAGGCCGGGGGAGGCGTCCGAGCCCTCTACGTCATGGGCGCGGACCCTGCGTCCGAGCGGCCGAGCTGGGCGGAGAACCTGGAGCAGCTGGAGCTCCTGGTGGTCCAGGACCTCTTCCTGACCGAGACGGCCCGCCGGGCCCACGTGGTGCTCCCGGCGGTGAGCTGGGCGGAGCAGGAGGGCACCTTCACCAACCTGGAGCGCCGGGTGCAGCGGGCGCCCCGGGCCGTGCGCGACCCCCACACCAAGGCCGCGCCGGATTGGATGATCCTGGATCATCTGGCCATGCACCTGGACGTGGACTGGCCCTTCGCGGACGAGCGGGGCATCACCGCGGAGATCAGCCGGGCCGCGCCCATCTACCAGGGGCTGGACTGGGACGCCCTGGGGGATCAGGGGCGGCAGTGGGACGCCAGCCTGGCCCGCCCCAAGCTGGCCTTCGGGCCGGCCCGTCAGCGAGCCGTGCCAGCGGACCCGGAGCGCCCCTTCGTCCTGGTCACGGGCACGGTCCTCTACGACGGGGGCGCCCTGGTTTCCTTGACGGAGGAGTTGCAGCAGTTCGCCTTCGGCTCCAAGGCCGCCCTCCACCCCCAGGACGCGCAGCGGCTGGGCATCGACGAGGGTGAGGCCATCACCGTGGCCAGCCCGGAGGGTTCCCTGGCCCTCACCGCCACCCTCCAGGAGCAGGTGAAGCCGGGCACCATCTGGATCCCGGAGAGCCTGCCGGGCGCGCCGGTGGGGGCGCTCCTCAATGGCGTCTACCCGGTCCGGGTGAACGTGGCGAAATCGGGAGCGTGAGATCCCCGATCCCCGCGGGGCGGCGCCGTCCGTCCTGCGGGTGGATTGGTTGACTGGTGGCTCGGGGATGGGCGGGCTGGCGGAAGGGGTCGCCGCTCCGGGGACAAGGGCCGTCGCCTCCCCCTTCCCCGGCCATCTTCGTGAGGCCTATCTTTTTCGAGGCTCATCTTTTCGAGGTTCAATCGCTATGGATTGGCTCAACCTGATCGTCTTCCCCATCCTGCGCACCGTGGTGCTCTTCCTGGTGCTGCTCACGGGCTTCGCCTACCTGACCTGGTTCGAGCGCAAGCTGCTGGCCCGTTTCCACGTGCGCTACGGGCCCAACCGGGCGGGCAAGTTCGGTCTGCTCCAGCCGGTGGCCGACGCGGTGAAGGCCATGTTCAAGGAGGAGATCGTCCCCAGCCATGTGGACAAGCCCATCTACCTCATCGCGCCCGCCCTGGCCCTGATCCCGGCCCTGATCATCTGGGCGGTGATCCCCGTGGCCAAGGACACCCCCGCCATCGCGGACGTGGGCATCGGCTTCCTCTGGATCCTGGCGGTGGCCGGGCTGGAGAGCTACGGGCTGATCCTGGCTGGGTGGAGCAGCAACAACAACTACTCCCTGCTGGGGGCCCTGCGCTCCTCGGCCCAGATGATCTCCTACGAGCTGCCCCTGGGCCTCTTCTTGGTGAGCGTCCTGATCCTGGCCGGCAGCTTCAGCCTGGTGGATCTGGTGGACAACCCCCGGGCCTGGTGGGAGTGGCTCTGGCTCTGGGTGGCCTTCCCCTTCTTCTTCATCTGCATCCTGGCGGAGACCAACCGCAGCCCCTTCGACCTGCCGGAGACGGAGAACGAGCTGGTGGCCGGCTACCAGACGGAGTACGGGGGCATCAAGTTCTCCCTCTTCTACATGGCCGAGTACATCAACATGATCACCACCAGCGCCATCATGGCCACCCTCTTCTTCGGCGGCTGGCGGGGGCCCTTCGCCGAGGAGTTCGTCTGGCTGGGGCCGGTCTACCTCTTCATCAAGGTGGTGGTGCTCCTCTTCCTCTTCGTCTGGGTGCGGGCCAGCATCAGCCGCCCCCGCTACGATCAGCTCATGCGCTTCGGCTGGAAGTTCCTCCTGCCTGTGGGCATCGTCTACATGGCCATCACCGCGGTGCTGGCGGTGCTGCTGAAGTGAGGAGAGAGGGTCCGAAGCAGGGATGGGAAATGAGGAGTTGGAAGTTGGCAGCTTGAACGGCTTAGAGGACTGAACTGACAGGAATCGAACCATGGCATTGAAAGAGTACATCAAAGGAGCGGTGGAGATCGGCAGGGCGATGGGGGTCACCCTGAAGAACCTGACCGAGAAGCCGGTGACGGTGGAGTACCCCTTCGAGCCCGTGCCCGTCTACCCCCGCTTCCGAGGCAAGCACGAACTGCGCCGCTACGAGAACGGCCTGGAGCGCTGCATCGGCTGCATGCTCTGCGAGGCCGCCTGCCCCACCGGGGCCATCTACGTGGAGGCCGCGGAGAACGACCCGGAGAACCCCACCTCCCCTGGGGAGCGCTACGCCAAGATCTACGAGATCAACCTGCTGCGCTGCGTCTTCTGCGGGGACTGCGAGGAGGCTTGCCCCACGGAGGCCATCGTCCTGGGCCACGATTTCGCCATGGCCAACTACAACCGCCGGGACTTCATCCTGACCAAAGAGGAGCTCCTGAACCCTGGGGAGCCCAACGTCATCATCCGTCCGGAGTAAGCGTCCATGACCTGGTCCATGCTGTTCTTCGTGCTGGTGGGGGCGGTGAGCCTGGCCGCGGCGGCTGGCGTGGTCCTGAGCCGCCAGCCGGTGCACAGCGCCCTCTTCCTGCTCACCAACTTCGCCACCCTGGCCGTCCTCTACGTGACCCTGGAGGCCCAGTTCCTGGCCGCGGCCCAGGTGATCATCTACGCCGGGGGCATCGTCATCCTCATCCTCTTCGTCATCATGCTCATCGGCGGGGAGACCAACGACTTTGTGGCCCGGCAGCGCAGCTGGACCCGTGGCGTGGCTCTGGGGTTGGGGATCCTGCTCCTGGCCAGCCTGAGCTACAGCGTGCTCCAGGGTTTCGCCCAGCCCCCCGGGGACGTGGCGGCCATGCAGGGCGGCATCCCGGAAGCCCTGGGCCAGACCCTCTTCACCCAGTATCTGCTCCCCTTCGAGCTGGCCTCCATCCTGCTGCTGGTGGCCCTGCTGGGCGCTCTGGTCCTGGGGCGGCACGGCACGGTGGCCCACACCGGCTCCCGGCCCGCGAGCCCGCCAGCCGAGGGCGACGACTGAGATCGAACGCTTCCGCCAACCCATCAGGAGGGCACCGTGGTCCCCACAAGCTACTACCTCATCCTCAGCGCCATGATCTTTGCCATCGGGGCGGTGGGCGTGCTGGTGCGTCGCAACGCCCTGATCATCCTCATGTGCGTGGAGATGATGCTCAACAGCGTCAACCTGACCCTCATCGCCCTGAGCCGTCAGTGGGGCAACCTGACGGGCCAGGTCTTCGTCTTCATGATCATGGCCGTGGCCGCGGCGGAGGTGGCGGTGGGCCTGGCCATCCTCATCGCCAACACCCGCCACCGGGAAAGCATCAACATCGACGAGATCCACCTGCTGAAGTGGTAAGCAGGCATCCCAGCCATCCTCGGGAGATTCGAGCCCTATGCTCCAACTAGCCTGGTTGCTCCTGGCCTTCCCTGCCGCCGGCGCGGTGATCAACACCTTCTTCGGCCACCGATTCAGCAAACCCACCATCGGCTGGATCGCCTCGGGCACAGTGGCCGCCTCCTTCATCGTGGCCCTGGGGCTGCTTCTGAGCCTCCTAGGCCTGCCCGGGGAGGAACGGGTGGTCACCCTGCCCCTGTGGGAGTGGATCACCATCGGCGACTTTCGAGTGCCGGCCGGGCTGCTCATCGACCCCCTGAGCGTCACCATGGCCCTGGTGGTCACCGGCGTGGGCGCGCTGATCCACGTCTACGCCATCGGCTACATGTTCGAAGACGAACGCTTCCAACGTTTCTTCGTCTACCTGAACTTCTTCGTCTTCGCCATGCTCATCCTGGTGATGAGCGACAGCTTCCTGGGCATGTACGTGGGCTGGGAAGGCGTGGGCCTGGCCTCCTACCTGCTCATCGGCTTCTGGTTCGACAAGCGGGACGACACCTACGGCTACTACGCGGACGCGGGCAAGAAGGCCTTCCTGGTCAACCGAGTGGGGGACTTCGGCATGGCCCTGGCCATCATGATCCTGTGGACGAGCCTGGGCAGCGTCACCTTCCTAGAGGTCTTCCAGGCGGCCCCGGCCGGCCTGAGTAGCGGGCTGGCCACGGTCATCGCGCTGCTGCTTCTCCTGGCTGCCACGGGCAAGAGCGCCCAGATCCCCCTCTACGTCTGGCTGCCCGACGCCATGGCTGGCCCCACCCCGGTCAGCGCCCTGATCCACGCGGCCACCATGGTCACCGCCGGCATCTACATGATCGCCCGCACCCACGCGCTCTGGGAGCTGGGGCCGAGCGCGGCCAACCTGGCCGCCTGGATCGGCGGCCTCACCGCGCTGATGGCCGCCACCATCGCCCTGGTCCAGGTGGATCTGAAGAAGATCCTGGCCTACTCCACCATCTCCCAGCTGGGCTACATGGTCATGGGCGTGGGGGTGGGGGCCTACGCCTTCGGCATCTTCCACCTGGTCACCCACGCCTTCTTCAAGGCCCTGCTCTTCCTGGCCGCGGGGAACGTGATGCACGGCCTGCACGGGGAGCTGGACATCCGCAAGATGGGCGGCCTGCGGGAGAAGATGCCCACCACCTACCGGCTCTTCCTCATCGGCGCCCTGGCCCTGGCCGGTTTCCCCCTCATGTCCGGCTTCTTCTCCAAGGACGGCATCCTGCTCAACGTCTTCGGCCACAGCCCCCTGCTCTACTTTATCGGCCTCTTCACCGCCTTGCTCACCGCGGTCTACAGCTTCCGGGCCGTCTTTGTGCCCTTCTGGGGCCAGCCCCGGGACAGGAAGCTGCACGAACAGGCCCACGAGAGCCCTCCCATCATGACCCGGCCCCTCTGGGTGCTGGCCATCCTGGCCATCGTGGGCGGCGTCCTGAACCTGCCCTTCGTCCTGACCCTGGAACGCTGGCTGGAGCCGGCCGTGGGCGAACCCAGCTTCCACCCCAGCCTGGGCCTGGAGATGGGCCTGCTTCTGGTCAGCGCGGTGGTGGCCCTGGCAGGCATCTACCTGGCCTACGCCCGCTACGTGAAGGAGAGCGGCTGGGCCCGAAGCCTGCAGGACGCCCTGGGCCCCATCCGCCCCCTGGTGGAGCACAAGTACTACGTGGACGAGCTCTACGACCTGGCCATCGTCCAGCCTCTGAAGGCCCTGGCCCGCTGGTTCGCGGAGGTCTTCGACCCGGGCATCATCGACGGCAGCGTGCGCCTCATTGGCCAGGCCAACCTGGC
>CAYQEB010000003.1:12382-19570 GCA_964416395.1 uncultured Caldilineaceae bacterium
TCGACCCGGGCATCATCGACGGCAGCGTGCGCCTCATTGGCCAGGCCAACCTGGCTGCCGGGGAGCGCCTGCGTCGCCTGCACAACGGCCTGGTGCCCACCTACGCTCTGAGCATCTTCGTGGGCGTGGTGGTCCTGGTCATGTACCTGGTGTTTGGGTAGAGTTCGGGGAAGTTGGGAGTTGGGAGTTAGAAGTTGGAGGTGGGAGGGCGGCGGGCGGTCACGAACTCCCAACCAACAGCCACCGTCCTTCGCCCTTCGGCTTTTTGAGTTTGCCACACATCGTTCGGAGTGTGAATCGCAATGGTTCCGCCAATGTTGCTCTCGATACTCATCTTCCTGCCCCTGCTGGGCGGGGTGGCTGTGGCCCTGCTCCCCGGTGACGGGGCGAAGAAGCAGGCCGCGCTCCTAGTCACCCTGGTGACCTTTCTGCTCAGCCTCCTGCTCCTGATGGGCTGGGAGGAAGGCCAGGCCGGCATGCAGTTCGTGGAGGATGTGGCCTGGATCCCGGATCTGAACATCCGCTACCACCTGGGGGTGGACGGGATCAGCCTCTGGCTGGTGCTCCTCACCACCCTGCTCATGCCCATCGCTGTGGCCTTCAGCAACCGCTACGTCCACAAAAGCGTGGGGGCCTTCATGGCCCTGATGCTGGTCATGGAGGCGGCCATCATCGGCGTCTTCCTGGCCCTGGACCTGGTGCTCTTCTACGTCTTCTGGGAGTTCAGCCTCATCCCCATGTACTTCCTGGTGGGCAAGTGGGGGAGCGAGAACCGGGTCTACGCCGCGCTGAAGTTCTTCCTCTACACCCTGGCCGGCTCCGCCCTGATGCTGGTGGCCATCCTGGCCCTCTACATTCAGACCGGCACCTTCAACGTGCTGGAGCTCCAGGCCGTGGATCTGCCCCTGGGCCTGCAGCAGTGGATCTTCCTGGCCTTCGCCCTGGCCTTCGCGGTGAAGGTGCCCCTCTTCCCCCTGCACACCTGGCTGCCCGACGCCCACGTCCAGGCCCCCACCGCCGGCTCGGTGATCCTGGCCGGGGTGCTCCTGAAGATGGGCACCTACGGCTACCTGCGCTTCGCCTTGCCCATCTTCCCCCAGGCCACGGTCCAGTACAGCGCCCTCATCGGCATCCTGGCCCTCATCGGCATCCTCTACGCGGCCCTGGTGGCCCTGATGCAGAGGGACATCAAATCCCTGGTGGCCTACAGCTCCGTGGCCCACCTGGGCTTCGTCATGCTGGGCATCTTCGCCCTGAACGAACAGGGGATGAGCGGCGCAGTCCTGCAGATGGTCAACCACGGCCTGAGCACCGGCGCCCTCTTCCTCCTGGTGGGCATGCTCTACGAACGCCGCCACACCCGGCTGCTCAGCGAGTTCGGCGGGCTGTGGAAGAGCATCCCCGTCTACTGTTTCTTCTTCCTGGTGGTGGCCATGAGCAGCGCCGGCCTGCCCGGGCTCAACGGCTTCGTGGGCGAGTTCACCATCCTGCTGGGGGCCTACGCCAGCCGTCCCCTCTTTGCGATCATCGGCACCTCAGGGATCATCCTGGCCGCCTGGTACCTGCTCACCGCCTTCCGCAAGGTGGCCCAGGGGCCCATCACCAAACCGGAGAACGAGCGCCTGCCCGACCTGAGCCGGAGCGAGGTGGCCATGCTGGCGCCGGTGGTGCTCCTCTTCTTCGTCATCGGCCTCTTCCCCAACCTCTTCCTGGACAAGATCAACCCCTCTGTGGAAGCCCTGGCCCAGCGGCCGGCCATCCAGATGGCCCTGGAGGCCCGGGATGAAAGCCCCGGCCTCTTTGCCCTGGAGGGGATCGCCCCAGTGAACATCGCCCTGCAGCGGGAGTCCACGCCATGAACATCGCCGCCCTGACAGCCAACCTGCACGTCATCCTGCCGGAGATGGTCCTGGCCGCCTTCGCCCTGCTGGTCATCCTGGCGGACATGCTGCGCTCCGACGAGAAGGAGTCCCGGCTGCTGCCTCTGCTCACCCTGGCCGGGATCCTGGCCGCCATGGCCGCCAGCGCCTGGATCTGGAACCGGCCGCCGGTCAGCTACCAGGAGAGCGCCGTCTCCGACGGCTTCGCCCTGGGCGCCCGCCTGGTGATCCTGGTGGCGGCCGGGCTGGCCACCCTGTTGAGCATGGGCTATCTGCCCCGGATCAACCGGCAGATGGGCGAGTACTACGCGCTGATCCTCCTGGCCACCCTGGGCATGACCATGATGGCCAGCGCCACGGACCTCATCGTCCTCTTCCTGGCCCTGGAGATCTTCTCCCTGGCCCTCTACATCCTCAGCGGCTACTACCGGCAGAACCCCCGCAGCACGGAAGCCAGCATGAAGTACTTCCTCCTGGGGGCCTTCGCCAGCAGTTTCTTCGTCTACGGCGCGGCCCTCCTCTACGGAGCGACCGGCGCCACCCAGCTGCGGGAGATCGGCAACCTCCTGGCCAGCGACCACGGCAACCCCAACCTGCTCTGGCCGGGGATCGCCCTGCTGCTGGCCGGCTTCGGCTTCAAGGCGAGCCTGGTCCCCTTCCATATGTGGACCCCGGACGTCTACCAGGGCGCGCCCACCCCGGTGACCGCCTTCATGAGCGCCGGGACCAAGACGGCCGCCTTCGCCGCCTTTGTGCGGGTGCTGGTGGAGGCCCTGCCAGCCCAACAGCTCCAGTGGAGCTGGGCCCTGGCGGTCCTGGCCGTCCTCACCATGACCGTGGGCAACCTCTCCGCCCTGCGCCAGCTCAGCCTGAAGCGCATGCTGGCCTACTCCAGCGTGGCCCACGCCGGCTACATCCTGGTGGCCCTGGTCCCGGGCACGGCTCAGGGGAGCAAGGCGGCCCTCTTCTATCTCCTCACCTACGCCTTCATGAACGTGGGTGCGCTGGCCGTGGTCATCACCCTGGAGAAGCTGGATGCGTTGGACGCGCTGCAGAGCCGGGCCGCGGGCCTGGCGGATCGCTGGCCGCTCCTGGCCCTGGCCATGTCCATCTTCATGCTCAGCCTGAGCGGCATCCCGCCCCTGGCCGGCTTCTTCGGCAAGTTCTTCGTCTTCCAGGCGGCGGTGGAAGGAGGATGGACCTGGCTGGCTGTGGTGGGGGTGATCAACAGCGCCATCAGCGCCTACTACTACCTGCGGGTGATCGTGGCCATGTACTTCCACACGGCCCAGGAGCCAGTGCAGGCCCGTCGGTGGGGTGGCCTCGGCCTGAGCCTGGCCTTGACCGCCCTGGCCACGGTGATCATCGGCCTCTACCCCAGCCTGTGGATCGGCCTCCTGGCTGGTCTGGGCGGGTAGACGGCCGTTCGCTTCCCGGGAATCGTTTCACAGGAAATCAAAGGGAGGGGTGACAGGATGGTCACCCCTCCCTTTTTCGCGTGTCGAGCCGGTGTGAGCGCCGGGTCAGCCCCTCAGTCTGTGACCGCGGCCCAGTGGCGGCTGTTCCGGGGCATGGACCGAGCGCCCTGCTGCCCGGCCAGGATCTGGCTGAGCAGGAAGGGATCCGGCGGGGGCTCGCTCCAGATGCGCACCCAGTGGGGCCGCCCCATCCGCCAGCGCATGGCCGTCTCGTAGTCCACATCCACGATCCAGCCCCGGTCCAGGAGCTGCCCCACATGCTGGGGCGCGGCCACGTCGATCACCCAGAAGGGCCCCTCCAGGGGGCGCCCCTCCCGCTCGATCCAGATGCGCCGGTCCAGGTCCCCGGCCCGGAGCATGGCCACGTACCCGATGCACTCGGGGCATTCGGTCACGTGGCGGGCCTTGCGCCGGAAGTCCAGCACCTGCTCCATGACGCCGGGGTTGTAGTACATCATCCAGCCCTCCCGGGGCAAGGGTGTCTCCTCGTAGTAGCCAGGCTCCAGATCCGCTAGCGAGAAGCGGGCCGGCGCACTGGCCACGGCTATGGGTGGATCCTCGCTGGGCTGTTCCACTTCGCCCCCCTCGTCGGCCAGCGCCGTGCCAGCCGGGATGGCGAGAATGAGCGTGCTGACCAGAGCCACCTGAATGAATTTACGCATCATTGGACATGCCTCCTTTCCCATGAGAGGGCCGAGCGGACTCGACAGGTCAGACAGAGTCAGACAGGCTCGAGCCCTCGTTGTTGAGTTTTCCCGTCCCAACATTCCCATGCTGTACGCGCCCATGAGGGCAAGAAATAATGACAGGCGAAACGCCAATGAGGCCACCGGCCAAATCAAGGGCCTCAGCGGATGCACGATCTGCGATGTGATGTGCGATGGGGGTCCGTCGGCTACTGGAAGTCCATCTTGCGGTGCCGCATGGCCACGCTCTGGGCCAGACCCACGGCCAACATCATGGAGACCAAGCTGCTGCCCCCGTAGCTGATGAAGGGCAGGGTCATCCCGGTGACCGGGACCAGGCTCAGGTTCATGCCCACGTTGATGAAGGTCTGGAAGAAGAGGAGAGCGGCTACACCGACGGTGAGTAGACGGCCGAACTGGTCCTGGGCCATGTCGGCGATGCGGACCAGTCGCCAGATGACGTAGAAGAGCAACATGAGCACGATCACGGTTCCGATGAACCCCATCTCCTCCGCGATGACGCTGAAGATGAAGTCCGTGTGGCGGACCCGCAGGAAGTGGAGCTGGTTCTGGCTGCCCTGGAGCCATCCCCGACCCAGCCAGCCCCCCGCGCCGATGCTGATCAGAGCCTGCTGCACGTTGAAGGCGGCGTCAGGGTTGGCCTGGGGGTTCAGGAAGACCTGGATCCGCTCCAGCATGTACCCCTCCAGGGAGCGCCAGACAAAGGGAGTGGAGAGACCAACCATCCCCCCCATCACCCCTAGCTGCCAGAAGCGCACCCCGCTGACCAGGATCAACACGCCGCCGATGAAGGCCAAAGTGACCGTCATGCCCAGGTCCGGCTGGATGTAGACCAAGCCCAGGGGCAGGGCCAGGAGGAGCACAGCCAGGAGGAGATAGCGCATCTTGTGCAGGTGCTCCTGGAAGCGGCTCAGGTACCAGGCCAGGAAGATGATGAGCATGAACTTACCCACCTCGGTGGGCTGCACGTCCGTGCCGGCGATGCTGATCCAGCGCCGGGCGCCCCCCCGAACCGTGCCGAAGAGGTAGACGGCCACCAGGGAGAGGAGCAGGAAAACGTAGGCCGGCTGGGCCAGGAGCTCCAGGTTGCGATAGTCGATGGCCGCCACCACCAGCAGGGCCACCACACCGATGCCGGTGAAGAAAAGCTGCCGCTTCCAGTAGTCCGCCAGGTCCACAGTGGTGATGGTGGCGCTGTAGATCATGGCGATGCCGATGGCGCACAGGGCCAGCACCGCCAGGAAGAGCTTGCGATCGAAATGGCGCCAGATGTTGGTCTCAACCATGGCTCATCACAGAATGTTCCAGCACAGGGCTTTTCAGCACAGGATAGATCTCCACAGGCCGGGTCTGCCCCTCCCTTGCCCGGCTCACAGGCCGAGCCAACGACGCAGCCGAGCCCAGAGCCCCGGCGGCTGGAACTGCATCAGGGGCACGTTCTGGCCCACCAGCCGACCGGCGATGTTGTGGTAGGCTCGGCTCACCGGGATCTCCCGATCCAGGGCGACCGGCCGCCCCTTGTTCGTGGAGACGATAATGGCGTCGTCGTCCGGGACCACGCCCAGCAGGTCGATGCTCAGGATGTCCAGCACGTCGTCGATGCTGAGCATGTCCCCTCGATGCACCAGCCGGGCGTTGTAGCGGTTGAGGACCAGCTGGGGCTCGATCCCCACGTCCCGTTCCAGCAGGTAGATCACCTTGTCCGCGTCCCGCAGGGCGCTGATCTCCGGCGTGGTGACGATGAGCACCCGATCCGCGGGGGCGATGGCGTTCTGGAAGCCCTGCTCGATGCCGGCCGGGGAGTCGATGAGCACGAAGTTGGCGATCTCCTGGAGCTCCTGGCAGAGGGTCATCATCTGGTCCGGCGCGATGGCCGACTTCTCCCGGGTCTGGGAAGCTGGCAGCAGGTAGAGCTCTTCCGCCCGCTTGTCCTTGATCAGGGCCTGGTGCAGGGGCACCCGCTGCTCCACCACGTCCACGATGTTGTGGATCACCCGGCTCTCCAGCCCCATGATGATGTCCAGGTTGCGCAGACCGATGTCCGCATCCACCACGATCACCCGCTGTCCGGCCAGGGCCAGGGCCATGCCAAGGTTGGCACAGGTGGTGGTCTTGCCCACACCCCCCTTGCCAGAAGTGATGGTGATCACCTCACCTGCCATCGAGCGCTCCTTCGCTGCGTCGCCTGAGTGTCGCCGGTGGTTGCCAACTTACCAAATTTGCGCTCAAAGATCAAAGAATCCTCGCTATGAAAATCCGGCTCAATGGCAGGAAAGCCGCCTGAGATCACTCCCAGGGATCGTTGGCCGGGACCGTGGTCCCCCAGCCTTTGGACGGGCGCATGTCCCAGGGGTCCACCACGATCTGCCCCGCCACCAGGCGAGCCACCTCCGGCTTGCCCGAGGAGCTGCGCTTCCAGAGCCAGTGGCCCGGCTCGTCTGTGTTCCCCTTGGGGGACATGGCGATGTGGTCGGCGATGCGCACCTGCACCGGCTCGAAGTCCAGGGCGCCGATGACCGCCTGGGCGTCCCCGGCCGCGCCGGCGTGGACGATCCCCCGCAGCCGCCCCCAGACGAAGACATCCCCCCCGGCCACCACCTCCGCACCCGGGTTCACATCCCCCACCACCAGCACGGGCCCGGCGTGGCGCAGGACCTGGCCGGAGCGCAGGGTGCCCCGGTAGAGGTAGGGGCCGGCCAGGGGCTCTGGCTCGGGTTCCGGCGCCGGTTCGGGTTCCGGCTTCGACTCCGGTCCTGGCTCTGGCGCCATCCCGGGTTCGGCTTCCGGCTCATCCCCGGCCTGGGCATCGACCGGGGATGCATCCTCCGCCAACGCCCTTTCCCCCGGCCCTGTCTCTTCCACCCCTCTCTCACCGGGTTCCGCCTCCTCAGGCTCCGCTTCGCCGGACCCAGCCGACGCCTCCGCTTCGAGGATCGAGGCCGCCGGGAAGGGCATGAGGTCCTCCAGGCGCAGGGCCGGGGCGGGGGACGCCTCCCGGGGAGCTTCGTCCGGGCCGCGCTCCGCCTGGGGAAGCGGCTCCTCCGGCAGATCTTCCGGGAGAGTTTTCGGCAGCTCCTCCGCCGATGCCCCTGATGATTCCTCGGGCAGCAGCGCCTCGGACAG
>CAYQEB010000003.1:19670-27519 GCA_964416395.1 uncultured Caldilineaceae bacterium
GCGCCTCGGACAGAGTCTCTGGGGGCTCTTCCGACGACGCCTCTGGCTGGTCTTGGGGATGTCCTCCTGGCTCCGAGGACAGGGCGGGGACGGGTTCTGCCGGGTCTGTCAGTGTTTCTGGCGGCGCTTCCGGCAGCGCTTCTGTCAGCGTTTCGGCCACCGGAGCCGTCCCCTCCGCTGAGGGCCCAGGCTGGGCGGCCTGGGCTTCCGCGGCCTCCGGTTCGGGCTGGGTTTCCGCCGCCTCCGCCGCGGCTGTCTCCGGCTGGACCGCCGGGGGCAGCTCGTCCTCCACGGCCTCCAGCTCGGCCCGGGTCAGGGTCTGCCATTGCACCTCCAGCCCCCGCTCCTTGGCCAGTTGGAAGGTCCCTTTGTTGGAGGCCCGCAGCCGCACCAGGGTGATCTCGTGCCTGGCCAGCAGCTGGTTGAGGAGCTCCAGCTCCTCCTCGGAGAGGCGACGGGAGCCCACCTCCAGGGCCACCTTCCCGCCCCGGAAGAAATGGTCCGCCTGAGCCAGGCGCTGGCCCAGCCGCTCCACTGCCTGGGACCAATCGCCGCCTGGGGCGATCTGCAGGGCGATGCCATCCCCCCGACCTCGGATGCGCACCAGGGGCTCCGGGGCTTCCAGGCGCTGGGACGGAGCGGGCGGGGATTCCACGTTCGGTTGGGCATCGGCTGGACGGTCCGCCATGGCTACCTGCTCGGGTGAGTTACTGGGATTGGGCCACCTGGGGCCGGATCTGGGTGAAATAGGCCTGGAGGATCTCCTGGGCCACGGGAGCGGCCACCGTGGAGCCCTCGCCGCCATCGTAGACGAAGACCACCAGGGCGATCTCTGGGTTGTCGTAGGGGGCGAAGGCGGTGAACCAGGCGTGGAAGGGCAGATTGCCCTCGAAATCCCGACGGCAGTCCTGTTCCTCGGGGATCCACTCGCAGAACTCCGCGGTGCCGGTCTTGCCGGCCACCTCCACGCCAGGCACTCGGGCCGTCGCTGCGGTGCCGTAGTCCTGGTTCACCGCGTACCACATGCCCTGGCGCACGTACTCCAGCAGCCCAGGATCCACCGGCAGCTCTCGGATCACCTTGGGCGTGAAGTCTCGCTGCAAGCCGCCCTCCGCGTCCAGGATGTGCCGGACCACCTGGGGCTGGAGGATCTTGCCCCCGTTGGCCACCGCGGCCGTGCTGACCAGCACATGCAGGGGCGTGCCCAGCAGGTAGCCCTGGCCGATGGCCATGTTGTAGCTGTCGCCCGTCACCCAGGATTCGGCCAGGTTGATCCGCTTCCACTGATCGTCCGGCACGGGGAAGGTCACCTCGCCGGGCAGGTCGATGCCCGTCAGCTCCCCAAAGCCGAAGAGCTTGGCCCACTTGGCCAGCCGCTCCTCGCCCAGCCCCTCGAAGACGTCCGGATAGCCGCCCCCCACCCAGTAGAAGAAGATGTCGTTGGAGAGGGCCAGGGCGTCGACAACCGTCAGGCGGCCATGGTTGATGCCCAGCTTGTGGTTCCAGCTCACGAACTTCTGGGCCTGGGTGGGGTCGTCCGGGAAGTAGCGGTTGGGCAGATAGAGGGGGCCATCGTCCACGATGACCGTGCGAGGGCCGATGACCCCTTCCGCCAGGCCGGCCGTGGCGGTGACCAGCTTGAAGGTGGAGCCTGGCGGGTAGAGGCCGCCGATGGCGTAGTTGATCAGGGGCTTGCGCTCGTCCTGCTCCAGGGCCAGGTACTCCTCGCCGATGCCCTCGGAGAAGATGTTGTTGTCGAAGGAGGGCAGGCTCACCATGCCCAGGATCTCCCCGGTCTGGGGGTTCATGGCGATGGCCACCGCGTTGGGGGAGTCCACCTCCTCCATGGCCCGGGAGAGGGCCTGGTACATCACCTTCTGCAGACGCAGGTCGATGCTCAGACGCAGGTTCTGCCCGGGCACCGGGTCCACCACATCCCCCACCGTGCGCTTCTCTCGGCCCAGGATGTCCACCTCGATGTATTTGCTGCCCGGCTGCCCACGCAGCGCGTCCTGGTAGGTGAACTCCACCCCGTTCAGGCCCACCTGTTCGTTGGGGTTGGTGTAGCCTCGGGCCTCGTAGCTGGCGCTGGCCAGGGCGGGGATGGGCCCCATGAAGCCCAGCACATGGCTGATCAGCTCGCCGAAGGGGTACTCCCGCACCGGCTCCTGGATGATCCGCACCCAGGGCAGCTGATAGGTCAGTTCCGCGATGCGGAAGGCGTCCTCCCGCTCCACCAGGTCCAGGATGATGATGGGTTCGAAGGAGCTGCCTTGGATGCCGATCTCCACGGCCCGTTTCACCACCGCCACCAGCCCTTCCAGGGGCAGGGGGATGGAGAGATCCGGGATGACGGTGAGCACCTGGGGCACCTCGCCCCCTTCCTCCTGGGCGCTGTAGACGGGCACGGAGACCGTGGTGAACTGTAGTTGCACCCCGGCGGACTCCGCGGCCGCGGTGAAGTCCGCCCGGCCCAGGCGCAGGAACATGGTGCGGGCGATGCCCAGGGCCACGTTCAGGTCCGAGTCCGCCTCCATGTCCACCAGGAGCTCCTGGATGGCCAGGGCCAGCTCGTCCACATCCGTGTCCAGATCGTCCGGGGGCAGGTCCGCGGGGACGATGGCGATGGCGAAGCTGGGCCGGTTCCGGGCCAGGATCTCCCCGTTGCGATCGTAGATCACGCCCCGGGGCGGGGGCAGCTCGATGAGCCGGAAGCGGTTGCGGTCCGCCTGCTCTCGGAAGGTCTCTCCTCGGCCGATCTGGAGCTGGTAGAGGCGCCCCACCAGGAGCAGGAAGGCCAGGAGCAGCCCGATGCGCACCACCCGCAGGGAGACCGACGGGGCGCGCTCAAGTCCGTCCAACATGGCTCAGCCCACCTCCCGGCGCTCGGGGATTCGGTTCAGCAGGGGTGTCAAGAGCAGCATCAGCACTCCGTTGTAGATGACCTCCGGCACGGCCAGACGCTCCAGCATGGCGCGCCAGGGGAAGTTGGCCTCCAGCAGGGCCAGGATGGTCAGGTAGACGGCGGCGTAGCTCAGGGTGCTCAGGGCGGTGACGAAGACGGGCACCAGCAGGTTGGTGCGGTAGAGGGTGCGATGGCCCAGGCCAGCCACCATGGCCGCGGCCATGAGGGCCAGGCTGGAGGCGCCCATGGGGCCGCCAGAGAAGATGTCCAGCCAGAGCCCGCCAATGAAGCCCCAGAGCAGCCCGTCCCGGCGGCCATGGAAGAGGGTCCACCCCACCACGAAGAGGAGCATGGGGTTGGGCCGCACATGCAGGATGGCCAGCCGGGGGGCCACTACGCTCTGCAGCACGGCCAGGATGCCCAGGGCCGGCGCCATGACGTAGATCAGCAGGCTTCTGTTCACCGGCTAGGGGTTCTCCTCGGTCGGCTGGGGCGGGCCCTCCTCCAGGAGCGTCCCAGGCTCCGGCGTGGCCGGGGACGCGGGCGGGTTGTCCAGCTCCGGCACAAACTCCAGCGGATCGAAATTGGTCACCACCATCACCAGCTCCAGGCGGTCGAAGTCCACCGTGGGGCGGATCACCGCCTGCTGGAAGATCTCGAAATCTCGCTGCCGGATCTCGATCACCTGGCCGATGGGAATGCCCTTGGGGAAGTTGCCGCCCAGCCCGGAGGTGAGCACGATCTCGCCCACGCTGAACTGAGCGCCTTGGGGAATGAAGTCCATGATGGGGTTGTCGCCTGGGCGACCGCTCACCGCGCCGGTCAGGCGGCTGCTCTGCAGGATGGCGTTCACCGTGCTGGTGGGGTCCGTGATGAGGAGCACCTTGGACGTGCGCTCCGTCACCGAGCTGATGCGCCCCACCAGCCCCTGGTCCGTGACCACGGGCATGCCGGGCTCGATGCCATGTCGGCTGCCCAGGTCGATGAGGAGGAAGCTGCGGAAGTTGTTCGTGTCCCGGCCGATGACTTTGGCCAGGATCTGGCCGCCCCGCAGCTCCAGGCCCGGGCGCACCTCCGCAAAGGCCAGGAGCTCCCGCAGGCGTTGATTCTCCCGCTCCACCTCCCGCAGGCGCAGGTTCTCCACCAGCAGGCTGCTGTTGACCCGCTCCAGCTCCGCGTTGCGCCGCTGCAGGTCCCGGATCTCCCGCAGGCCCTTCACGAAATCGGTGACGCTGTTGGTCAGGCCGGTGACGCTGATCTGGGCCGGGGAGGTGACCAGGGCCACCACGTTCTCCACGATGGCCAGGCGACCGGTCACCTGCAGGGCCATGATCACCAGGGCCGCCAGGGAGAGAACGACCAGGCGAATCCCTATGTCGGCCACAGGCCAGAACCGTCGCTCGCTGTCACGCATGGTGGTTGGTCAAAGGGCTCGGGGCTCCCAGGCCGGCCGGAGAGACCGGAGAGGGGCCTAGCGGATGGCGCTCTTGCGCTGCATGGTGGCCAGGGTCTCCCGGTAGTACTCCGGCTTCTCCAGGATCATGCCGGTGCCGATGGCCACAGAGGTGAGCGGGTTGTCGGCCACATAGACGTGCATGCGGGTCTCGTCCTGGAGCCGGTTGGCCAGGCCGTGGAGGAGCGCGCCCCCACCGGCCAGGACGATCCCGTGCTCCATCAGGTCGGCGATGAGCTCAGGGGGTGTCTCGTCCAGGGTGTCCTTCACCGCGTCCACGATCACGTCCACAGAGCTGGCCAGGGCCTCCCGGATCTCCACCGAGCTCATCTCGATGGCCTCGGGCAGGCCGGTGATGAGGTTGCGCCCCCGGATGATCATGGTCCGCTCCTGCTCCATGGGGTAGGCGGAGCCGATCTCGATCTTGGCCCGCTCGGCCATGCGCTCCCCGATGAGCAGGTTGTATTTCTGCCGGGCGTAGTTGATGATGTCCTCGTTCATCTCGTCCCCGGCCACGCGGATGGAGCGGGAGACCACGATGCCCCCCAGGGAGATGACCGCCACCTCCGTGGTGCCGCCGCCGATGTCCACGATCATGGAGCCGATGGACTCGGTCACCGGCAGGCCGGCGCCGATGGCCGCGGCCATGGGCTCCTCCACCAGGCCCGCCTCCCGGGCCCCGGCGCTCACCGCCGCGTCCCGGACCGCCCGCTTCTCCACCTCGGTCACGCCCGAAGGGATGCCGATGACCACTCGAGGCCGGGCCGTGCCCAGGGCGCGGTTGCCGTGGACCTTGGCGATGAAGTAGTGGATCATCCGCTCCGTCACCTCGAAGTCGGAGATCACGCCGTCCTGCAAGGGGCGCACCGCCACGATGTGGGCTGGCGTCCGGCCCACCATCTCCTTGGCCTCTCGGCCGATGGCCTTCACCGCGTTGCGCCGCTTGGAAGATCTGTCCAGAGCCACCACAGATGGCTCGTCGATGACGATACCGCGCCCCTTCACGTGGACCAGGGTGTTGGCCGTCCCCAGGTCGATGCCGATGTCCAGCGAAAACAGGCCCAGTAACCAATCTAGCGGGTTGGTCACGCCCCTACCTCTCCTTCTTGCACGAACGTTTTTTCACGGGAGCCCTATCCGTTCTCTGAAATTCGTCCTCTGAAAAGGCCCGGAAGGCTCTCTCATCAGGGAGAAACCGCCTCCTGGACCGGGCGAGCCGCGCCGGGGAACAGGGGCCAGGCGTTTCATCCTCACGTTGCCCCTCACATTGCCCCCCACATTCTACCCGCAGCACCCGCCGGAGCGCGAAATTCGGCGTGACACAGATCGGATCCCGCCGGGTTGCCGTGCGCTGACAGAAGGCCGATGTGTAAGCAAATTACACTAGATTATACCATAGACCGAAACTTCCCAAAAAAGCCACCCAGGCCGCTTTGTGGTATAATTCCACCCGTGATTGACCCACCCAGGAGCCTGGATCTGCCGGTGAGCCCGAGAGAAGAGCACCCATTTCAGCAGCGGATCCCCCGTGCCATCCGCCAGGCCCAGGCCTGCTACACCCTGTTCCCACCTCCCCAGCCAGACCGCCCCCCGGCCCCTGTGACCGTCGGCGTCAGCGGTGGCGGGGACAGCGTCTGCCTCCTGCATGCCCTCGTCCAGCTCCAGGAAGCCCTCCACATCCGCCTGCACGTGGCCCACCTGGACCACGGCCTGCGCCCGGAATCCCGGGAGGAAGCGGCTTTCGTGGCCAGCCTGGCCCAGGAGTGGGGTCTGCCCTTCCACAGCCGGCGGCTGCCCCCAGGCGCGCTGGAAGGCCCCGGCCGCAACCTGGAGGAGGCGGCCCGACAGGCCCGGTACACCTTCCTCTGGGAGGTGGCCCAGGAGATCGCCCCGGCCGACCAGGAGCCCATCCTGGCCCTGGCCCACACCCAGGACGACCAGGCGGAGACGGTGCTCATGCGCCTGCTCCGGGGCAGCGGGCTGGAGGGGCTGGGCGGCATGGGCTGGGTGACTCGACTGGCGCCCCCGGATCCCCGCCTGGCGCTGTCCCAGGAGGGGCGTCCCGGAGCCCGGCCGGTGCGCCTGGTGCGCCCTCTGCTCCAGGTCTCCCGGGAGCAGATCCGGGGCTACCTGGCCGAAACCGGCCTGCCTTGGCGAGAGGATCCCAGCAACCGGGATCTGCGCTTCCTGCGCAACCGCCTGCGCCACCAGATCCTGCCCCAGCTGGCCGCCATCAACCCCCGCATCCGGGAGAGCCTGGCCCAGACCGGCTTCGTCCTGGCCGAGGAGGCGAAACGGGCAGCCTCCCTGGACCGTGCGGCCCTGGAGCGCGTGCTACACGAGCCACCCCAGCCCGGGCAGCGGGTGGTCCTGGAGGTGGAGGCCCTGGAGGAGCTGGACGTGGCCACCCAGCGGGGCGTCCTGCGCCGGGCCCTGAGGCTGGCCCTGGCCGGGGAAGGGGGAGGGTCCGGGGAGGAGGCTCTCTTCCGCCCGCCCTTCCGCCCCATCGAGGAGCTGCGCTGCCGGCTGCGGACGGAAAAGCGCGCCAGCGGCCCCCATCCCCTGCTGGGCCCGGTGGCCTGGACCCTGGCGCCGCCCCTCCTCAGCCTGCACCGGGAGGACGTCCTGCCCTTCCAGCCCAGGCGCCCCTTCCTGGATGCGGCATGGCGCCAGCGCCATCCGACGGTGGCCATCCCTGTGCCCGGCGTCCTTTCCGTGGACGGCTGGCGGCTGGAGGCCCAGCTCCTCTCCCCGGAGCAGCTCCCCCCGGACTGGCGCTCCGGGGAAGATCCCTGGCAGGCCTTCCTGGACGCGGACCAGGTGCGGCAGCCCGTCCTCACCGCGCCCCGGCCAGGGATGAAGTTCGCCCCCCTGGGCATGGGAGGCCGACGACGCGCCCTGGGGGATCTCTTCACCGACCGCAAGATCCCGCCGGCCCTGCGCCCAGGCTGGCCCCTGGTCCTGGACCAGGCCACCGATCAGCTGCTCTGGGTCTGCGGCCTGCAGCCCAGCCACCTGGCCCGCATCACCCCAAAGACGGCCCGGGTCCTCTGGCTGCGCTGGGTCCGAGAAGGGGATGGACAACAGACGGGAGACCGGGGACAGGGGCGGAACGGCGACAAGGCGAAGGGATCAGATCAAGGGACCAGATCAAGGGACCAGATGAGAGGATGGCCAGATGACCAGACGCGATGAAACCAGATACGATGAGACCAGATACGATGAGATCCTCCAGAACCCAATCACCCGATTGCCCGATCACCTAGTCTCTACTCTCTCAACCACCCCAGGATTCCAACCATGAGCGTCAAACCCTTGATGCACTGGGCCATCTACAAGAACGTCACCCTGCGCATCACTCGCCGTCAGCCCGAGGAGGTGGAAGGCTTCCTCAACACGCCTGAGGGCCGAGTGCCCTTCCGCTACCGCATCCAGGAGCGGCGCATCTTCCTGCCCGACCAGGTCATCGCCATCAACCCCTGGGGCTGGGA
>CAYQEB010000003.1:27619-33367 GCA_964416395.1 uncultured Caldilineaceae bacterium
CCATGACCCATCCTGAAGGCGTTGTCCTGAAGCCTGGACGGGACAAACCTGTCCGCCAGGGCCATCCCTGGATCTACAGCGGCGGCATCCGCTCCCTTCCCAGCAGCGTTCCGGACGGGGAGCTGGTTTCCGTCTACTCGGCTCGGGGGGAGTGGCTGGCCCGGGGCTACCTGAACCGACGCAGCCAGATCCGGGTGCGCATCCTCACCTGGGACCCGGAGGAGATCGTCGACGAGGAGTTCTGGCGGCGGCGGCTCTCCCAGGCCCTGGCCCTGCGCCAACGCATCCTGGGAGCGGGCGACACCGACGCCTACCGGCTGGTCAACGGGGAGAGCGACTACCTGCCCGGCCTGGTGGTGGACCGCTACGGCGACTTCCTGGTGCTCCAGGCCGGCGCCCTGGGCATGGACCGGCGCAAGGGGCTGCTGGCCCGGCTCCTCCTGGAGCTGACCGGCGCCCGAGGCGTGGTGGAGCGCAGCGACATGGCCATCCGCAAGCAGGAGGGGCTGCCCCCAGCCACGGGTCTCCTGGCCGGGGAGACGCCCCCGGAGCGGCTCCAGGTGACGGAACAGGGCCATCGCTTCCTGGTGGACCTGCTCCGGGGCCAGAAGACCGGCTTCTACACGGACCAACGGGAGAACCGGCGGCGGGTGGCCCGCTACTGCGCCGGGAAACGGGTGTTGAACGCCTTCAGCTACACCGGGGCCTTCGCGGTCTATGCCCTGGCCGCCGGCGCGGCGCAGGTGGTCAACCTGGACAGCAGCGTGGAGGCCCTGACCCTGGGCGAGGAGAACCTGCGGCTCAACGGCTTCGACCCGGACGCCCAGGCGGAGAGCCTGGCCGGAAACGTCTTCCAGATCCTGCGGGACTGGCAGGAGGAGCCCTCCCGGCGCTTCGACGTGATCGTCCTGGACCCGCCCAAGCTGGCCCAGACCAAGCGAGGGGTGGCCTCAGCCCTGCGGGCCTACAAGGAGCTCAACCGGACGGCCCTGGGCCTGTTGAAGCCCGACGGCGTCCTGGCCACCTTCAGCTGCAGCGGACGGGTGGACGCCACCCTCTTCCAGCAGGTGCTCTTCGGCGCTGCCGTGGACGCGGCCCGGCCTCTCCAGATCCTGGAGTGGCTGCGCCAGGGCTCGGACCATCCCGTGGCCATCACCTTCCCGGAAGGAGCCTACCTGAAGGGCTTCATCGCCACGACGCCCGAGACCGTCCGCGCCCCCGGGCCCGCTTCCCCGCCGAACAGCGCGCCGAACCCACCAGCCTCCCCGGACAGCCCGGACAACCCGGACGAGAGAGCATGAGCGAACAGTCCACTCCTGGCGCCGGGAAGAGAGAGGACGAGATCCAGGCCTTCATCCGCCGCCTGGCCCAGGAGCTACGTCGTCCCCTGCCCGGGCGGGAGGCCCAGAAGCGCATGGCGCCCCGGCCCCGGCCCGGCTTCGACGATCCCAATTTCCAGCCCCAGTGCGAGCCCCGACGGGGCGGCGTGTTGGCCCTCTTCTACCCCCACCAGGGCCAGCTCTACCTGCCCCTGATCCTGCGCCCGCGCTATGACGGCGTCCACAGCGGCCAGGTGGGTTTCCCAGGTGGCGGCTGGGAAAAGATGGACGAGGATCTCACCGCCACGGCCCTGCGGGAAGCCTACGAGGAGATCGGGGTGCCGCCGGAGACGGTGGAGGTGCTGGGCCACCTGAGCGAACTCTACATCCTGCCCAGCAACTTCATCGTCCTGCCCACGGTGGGCTGGACGCCTCGCCGACCCGACTTCCGCACGGACCCCTACGAGGTGGCCAAGCTCCTGGAAGTGCCCCTGGCAGCCCTGCAGGATCCGGCCAACCGCCACGAGGAGACCTGGCAGCTGAACGACCGCACGGCTGTCGTCCCCTACTTTTCCGTGGAGAACCAGGTGGTCTGGGGGGCCACGGCCATGATGCTCAGCGAGCTCCTGGCCCTGGTGGAGCGGGCCCAGCGGAAGGCGGAAGAGGAGAGGGGCCCAGCAGGCTGATCTTCCCGGAAGCTTCCGGGAAGATAGAGTCTCCCACGAAGATGGATTTTTGTCCGTGCTCTGGGACCGTGGTACGATCCCCGCACCATGAAGAAGACCGACTCCCCCATCCCCCGCCACGAGTACGAATCGGTCCTCGCCGGCCTGCACCAGGAGAGCCCCCCATCCCGGAAGTGGCTCTCCTTTCCGGTCCTGGGCTGGCGCATCCTGTTCACCCTGGCGCTGCTCCTGGGCCTGGTGCTCCTCAGCCTCTGGTGGCGCAGCCCCCAGGCCGGGGCCGCTCCCCTGGAGCAGGAGCCTGGCGATCCCCTGGTCCTGGCCTTCTACTACACCTGGTTCGACGAGAGCACCTGGAGCCTCGACAAGGTCCCGGACCTGCCGGCTCAGCCCTACGTGAGCCGGGACCGGGGCGTGATGGGTCGGCACATCGACCAGGCCAAACGGGCCGGGATCGACGCCTTCCTGGTGGCCTGGTACGGCCCGTGGGGGGACTCCAACCAGACCGAGCCCAACCTGGCCGCCCTGCTGGAGGAGGCCGCGGCCCGGGATTTCCGGATCGGCGTCCTCTTCGAGACAGACTCCCCCTTCCTGAACGGGCCCGAGAGCGCCGTCCCTGCGCTGCAGCACGTCCTGAACGTCCACGCCAGCCGCCCGGCCTATCTGCGGGTGGGGGGCAAGCCGGTCATCTTCTTCTGGCGGCCCCACCTCTGGAGCGTGGAGACCTGGCGCAACATCCGGGCCCAGGTGGACCCCAACCACATCAGCATCTGGATCGCGGAGGGGGTGGACATGGCCTACCAGGCGGTCTTCGACGGCCATCACCTCTACAGCAACACCTGGAACCCACCCACAGACCTGGACTACACGAACCAAAAGTTCGCCCGCTGGGTGCGGGAAGCCCGGCAGCGCTACGGCGCGTACCGGTACTGGGTGGCCACGGTCATGCCCGGCTACGACGACACCCGCACAGGGCGGAGCAACGCCTTCGCCCGCAGCCGGGAAGGAGGCGCCTACTACGAGCGCTCCTGGCAGGCGGCCATGGCCAGCCAGCCGGACTGGATCGTCATCACCAGCTTCAACGAG
Organism: uncultured Caldilineaceae bacterium; assembly: GCA_964416395.1. Classification (GTDB taxonomy): domain Bacteria; phylum Chloroflexota; class Anaerolineae; order Caldilineales; family Caldilineaceae; genus S144-5. The sequence goes on from CAYQEB010000003.1 coordinate 30,708, forward strand.
TGGCCGGAGGGGACCTACATCGAGCCCAGCGTGGCCTACGGGGAACGTTTCCTGGACCTGACCGCGGCCTGGAGCCAGCGCTTCAAGGCCGGAGGCGGCGTCTCCCTCTCGTCCCAGACCGGGGCCACAGTCTCGCCCTCGCCCGCTCCCGGGCCGTCCCCCCTGCCCCAGCCTCAGGAGCCCACGGCCATCGTCCAGGCGACGTTGCTCAACCTGCGGGCCGGCCCGGGCACGGACTATCCCATCCTGGCCCAGATCCCCGAAGGAACGGCCTTGCCCATCATCGGGCGCGCGCCGACCCAGCCCGACTGGTGGCAGGTGAGGGGAGAGCAGGCCGAAGGCTGGGTCTACGGCCCGCTTGTCCAGGCGGTGGGCCCCCTGGACAAGACGCCGCCGGTGACCGATATCCCCTCCGCCAGAGAGGTGCTCATCCGTCAACGCCGATGGGCCAACCGGCCCTTCCTGAAAGTGCGGGCGCCCCTGGTGAAGCGAACGCCCGAGCCCCGATGAGGCCCGTGAGCAGGTCGTGGATTCAGGTCCCTCCATCCGATGAGCCGCCCGAACGTGTCCACCCCCTTTGAACCCTTCCCGCGTGACCCTATTTTTCGTTTTCCAGCTTTCATTTCCCAGCCAGGAGCAGAGCCAGGAGCCGAACCATGAGCCATCAAGCCCAGGAGCAGCCCACTGAGCAGAGCCGTGCCGAACGGGAGAACCATGCCACCCGCTCCCTCATGGACGATGTGGCCCGCATCCTCATCGATGCCCAGGCCATCCAGGAGCGGGTGAAGGAGCTGGGGCGGTACATCGACGAGCAGTACGCAGGGAAGGACCTGCTCCTCGTCTCCGTCCTGAAAGGGAGCGTCATCTTCATGGCGGATCTCCTGCGGGCCATCTCCATCCCCCACGAGATCGACTTCATGGCCACCAGCAGCTACGGGGCCAGCACCGAGAGCAGCGGCGTGGTCCGCATCCTCAAGGACCTGAACCAGCCCATCGAAGGGCGCCATGTGCTCATCGTGGAGGACATCATCGACAGCGGCCACACCCTGGCCTACTTGACCCGGATCCTGGAGGCCCGGAACCCGGCCAGCCTGCGCATCGTTACCCTGCTGGACAAACCGGAGCGCCGGGAAGTGGATCTGGACGTGGATTGGGTGGGCTTCTCCATCCCCAACGAGTTCGTCATCGGCTACGGCCTGGACTACAACGAGATCTACCGCAACCTGCCCTTCATCGGCGTCCTCAAGCCCGAAGTCTACACCGAACCCCAGGAGGAATCCTGTGGTCAGTCCACCGCGAGCCCATCCCAAGAGACCAGTGAGTAGCCGCCGCCCCTTGCTTCCCTTCCAAAAGGCCTGGCGTCAGGCGCTTCTGGCCGGGATCCTGGCCCTGGGGCTGACGCTCCTGGGCGGGTTCCTGGCTGGCAACCTGGCCAGCAGGCCACTCTACGCCCAGGACGGGGGCGGCTACGTGGTCCAGCCTGGGGACACCCTGGCCCAGATCGCAGCCCAGTTCGGCATCTCGGTGGAGGAGCTGGCCGCGGCCAACGGCCTGGAGGACGCGAACCTGATCCGGGTGGGCCAGCGCCTGGTCATCCCCGGCCAGGAGACCACCCTGCCCCAGGTGGCCGCCCTGCCCGGGGACACCCTGTCCCGCATCGGCAGCCGCTACCAGGTCTCCCCCACCCAGCTGGCCGCCCTCAACGGCCTGACCCGGACGCAGCGGCTCTTCCCCGGCCAACCCATCCGCCTGCCCGAGACGGCCCAGCCCCTCCAGAAACGACGCTTCGGCGCTGTCCTGGACGTGGCCCTGCCGGATCACCTGGTCCAGGGCCAGACCGGGGAGCTGATGGTGGCCACCAGCCGCCCCCTCAGCCTGACCGGCGTCTGGAACGGGCTGCCCTTGGCCCTGGCGCCCCTGGACGATCCCCTGCGCCAGTTCGCCCACCTCCCCGCGCCGGCCCTCCTGGGCCCTGGCCGCTTCGATCTGAGCCTGGGCTACACCGCCCGGGACGGCCGCACAGTCACCCGCACCTTCTCCCTGGAGGTGGTGGAGGGGGAGTACATCCGCCAGGAGATCAACCTGCCCCCCGGAAAGGGTGGCCTGCTGGATCCGGAGAAGATCCAGGCGGAGCTGGAGAGACTCCAGGCCATCTGGAGCCGGAGCGACACCCCCATCCAGTGGCGGAAACCCTTCACCCGCCCCATCGGCAGCCAGTTCCCCACCACCAGCCCCTACGGCACCCGGCGCAGCTACAACGGCGGCCCCTACAACACCTACCACAGCGGCGAGGACATCGCCGCGCCCAAGGGAGTCACCGTCACCGCGCCCGGGGACGGCATCGTGGTCCTGGCCGAGCCCCTCTTCGTCCGGGGCAACGCGGTGGTCCTGGACCATGGCCGGGGCGTCTACACCGGCTACTGGCACATGGACAAGCTGCTGGTGGAGCCCGGGCAGCGGGTCAAGGTGGGGGAGCCCCTGGGCCAGGTGGGGACCACCGGGCTGAGCACCGGCGATCACCTGCACTGGGAGCTGCGGGTCTACGGCATCTCGGTGAACCCCATGCAGTTCCTGGACGAGCCCCTCTTTCCACCGCCTCCTGGCGAGCTGGCCGTGGCCCAGTGAGGCCTCGGGCAAAGCTGGCGCCGCCTCTTCCCAAC
>CAYQEB010000003.1:33467-49345 GCA_964416395.1 uncultured Caldilineaceae bacterium
CGGGCCAACCTCCGGGCCAAGGTGCGCAGGGCGAAGAGGGTGACCGCTCCGCTCGCCCCCAGGGCCAGAGCCATGGGCAGGGTCAGCAGAGCCTTCACGTTCCCGGTCACGTTGCCGCTGATGAGCAGGCCCGCCTGCACCTCCTGGGCCTGCACGTTGCCAGCGGCCAGGAATCCGGTGCGAAGCTGGTCCGCCTTCATGTCCCCGGCCAGCGCGGCGCCGGTGGCCACATCGGTCAGGTGAGCCTCCTCGGCCACCACCAGGCCGGCCGCGGAGTCCCGCATCTCCAGGGAATCGGCCTTCACCAGGCCGGCCGCGGAGTTCTCCATGTCCAGGGCATTGGCCTCCACCTGGCGGCTGGAGGACTTGCTCATGGAGACGCGGCCCCCCTTCACTTCCTGGACCGAGGCATTGGTGATGTCCACCTGCTCTCCTTGCACCTGGTCCGCCATCAGGTCCGCGGCCAGCTCCTCCAGGGGGTTCTCCAGGGGATTCTCCGGGGGGTGCTGAGAATGCTCGTCCATGGTCCTGGCTCCTGCTCTGAAATGCCCAGTGCACCTGCTCGTCACAGCTTCGCGCCCTGGGTTTCTGGCGCTAGACGCGACGAGCATTATAGCGCACTCCCAGGGAAGGCGTCAATTCTGCCGGGCCTGGCATCGTCTGGAGATCCCGCCTGGAAGCCCGGCCCGTGGCCCTCTCCCGCGGCCTTCCTGTGTTGCCAAGGGTCCAGCCCGATGATACCATTTGCCCCATGCCGACATCCGCCCACCGCTCTGGACGATTCAACCGCAGATGGGCCCTCCTCTGGCTGGTGAGCAGCCTGCTCATCCCAGCCGGGCTTGGCTGGCTGATCCTGGTTCGCCTGGACATGCCGCCCGAGCTCCCCGCGCCCATGCCCGAGCCCCTGGAGACCCTGACGCCGGGCCAGGTGGCCCGCATGGACAGCCCCCTCTTCCGCTTCTCCCCAGGCTGGACGGTCACCCCCCAGGGCGCGGACCCCCAGGAGCCGCCGGATCCCTGGAGCCAGCCCTCGGGCACGGTGACCTTCGACTACCAAGGCCAGGAGCTTGCCCTGAAGCTGGCCGTGGGGGACTACTGGGCCTACCTCTTTGTGACGGTGGACGACGCCCCGGCCAACCGGCTGCCGGTGATCCCGGGCAACCGGGACAGCCAGGGACGGCTGGCCGGCTACAAACCCCTCTACGAGCCGGAGCGCCAGGGGCCGTCCGGGCCGGGGACGCGCTGGGTTCGGGTGCATCGGGCGGCGGATCCGGGCCCCCACCGGGTGCGGCTGGAGTTCTGGCGGGGCTGGGGGCAGGCTCCCCTGCGGGCAGTGGGGGTGGACGCCCTTCCCCCGCCGCCTCCGCCGACCTGGCCGGGTGTGGCCCTGCTCGTCCTGGGAGCCTGGGGGGTTCTCCTGATGGTCCGTTCCCTCTGGCAGATCCGAAACTGGCCCACAGCTCGGGGGCTCGAAACTCTGCTCCAGGAGGGCCCGACCAGCACGGCCCTGGCCCTGGGGAGCGGTGGGCTGATCCTGGCAGCCGGGGGGGCGATCCTGGGGCGCTGGTGGCTCTGTGACGCGGGGCTGGCCCTCCTGGGCCTGGCCGGGCTGCTGCGCCCCTCCGTCTGGATCGCCGCCTTGCTCCTGGGCCTGCCCTTCTACCTGGCCCCTCTGCCCATCCTGCCTGACCGGGGCTTCAACCTGGTGGAGCTGGGCGTCTGGGGCGGGTTGGCCATCCTGGCCCTGCGCGGGATCCTGCTCCCCAGGCCGCCCCAGGGCCGGAAACGTCGGTCCTGGCTGCCGGGCCTGCTCCTGGCCGGGGTGATGAGCTGGGCCCTGATCTCCGTCGGGGCCGCGGAACACGTTGGCCCGGCCCTGCGGGAGTGGCGCACGGTCTTCCTGGCCGGGGCCGCCTTCGCCCTGCTCCTGCAGCAGACCTTGCTCGGGTCCGGGAGATCCGAGGACCGCTGGCTGATCCTGGGGGGCTGGCTGGCTGGGGGGAGCCTGGTGGCCCTGGTGGCCCTGGGCCAGGCGGCAAGCGGGGAGGGGCTCATCGCCGCTGAGGGGGTGCGACGGGTCCGGGCCCTCTACGGCTCGCCCAACAACCTGGCCCTCTATCTGGACCGCACGGCCCTGGTGACCCTGGGGCTGGCTCTCTTCACGTGGAACCGCTGGCGCTGGCTCTGGTGGGGCCTGGCTGGGGTGCAGCTGGCCGCCCTCCTCCTCACCTTCAGCAAAGGGGCCCTGCTCCTGGGCCTGCCCACGGGTTTCGCGGTCCTGTGGCTGGGCGGGCTGCTCCTCCTGCGCCAGGCGGGGCGATCCCGGCGGCCTCTCTGGCTGCTGGCCGGGGCCGTCCTGGCGACCGGGCTGGCCCTGCTCCCCTTCCTGGACACGGAACGCTTCCAGCGCCTCCTGGACTTCCGTCCAGGGACCACGGGCTCCGTGCGGCTGCTCCTCTGGCGCAGCGCCTGGGCCATGGGCCTGGATCACCCTCTACTGGGCGTGGGCCCGGACAACTTCCTCTACGCCTACCGCAGCGGCTACATCCTGCCCCTGGCCTGGTGGGATCCGGATCTGAACCACCCCCACAACCTGCTGCTGGACTGGTGGACCCGGCTGGGGATCCCTGGGCTAGTCCTGGGCCTGGCCTGGATGGGCGCGGGCGTGCGCGGCCTGTGGCGGGACCTGCAGCGGCGGGGCTGGTCCGCCCTGGGGGTGGGCCTCCTGGCTGGGACAGTCGCCGCCCTGGCCCACGGGCTCATCGACGCCTCCTACGCCCTGCCGGATCTCATGCTGGTGTGGGTGGTGATGTTCGGGATTGGATCGAAGATTGAAGACTGAAGATTGGCGACTGGAGAGCGCCCTGCGCCGCCTGCCGCGTTTCCGTCCGCTCTTCGCCCACCTTTCACGGAGCGATGCGCTGGATGCCTTCCGCCAGGATGGCCCCGTTCATCTCCCCGGTCCACAGGTGCTGGATGACGCCGTCCCGGTCCACGAAGTAGGTGGTGGGCAGGCCCATGACGTTGTAGGTCGTCCCCACCTCCTGCTCCCGGTCCAGAACGATGGGGAACGTGATGCCCAGCTCCTCCAGAAAGGCCCGGACCGTCTCCGGCTCTTCCCCCTGATCCACCCCCAGGACCACCAACGCACCCTGGAAGCGCTGGGCCGCAGCCTCCAGCTCGGGCATCTCCGCCCGGCAGGGGCCGCACCAGGTGGCCCAGAAGTTGAGCACCACCGGCTTGCCCCGATAGTCGCTCAGGCTGTGGGGCTGGCCGTCGATCCCCACCAGGGTGAAGTCCGGTGCAGGGTGACCCACGGCCGGCGCCGGCCCCCGCACCGTGAAGGCGTCGCTCTCCGGCGGAACCTGGTTGAGCCAGATCCAGGCCCCGCCCAGGACCAGAATGGCCAGGGCGATCAGGCGCCAGCGATTGAGCTTTCCGCCCACGGTCACGCCTCCCACTCCGTGTGGAAGGAGCCGGGCCTGTCCACCCGCTCGTAGGTGTGGGCGCCAAAGAAGTCCCGCTGGGCCTGGATCAGGTTGGCCGGCAGGCGTTGGCTGCGGTAGCTGTCGTAGTAGGCCAGGCTGGCGCTGAAGGCCGGGACCGGCACCCCCTGCCCCACAGCCGTCTGCACCACCTGCCGCCAGCCCGGCAGCCGCTCCGCCACCTCGTCCCGGAAGCCGTCGTCCAGGAGCAGGTTGGTCAGTTCCGGGTTGCGGCGGAAGGCCGCGGTGATCTTGTTCAGGAAGCGGGCCCGGATGATGCAGCCCGCCCGCCAGATGGCGGCAATCTCCCCCAGGTCGTAGCCGTAGCCGTACTCCTGCCGGGCCATGCGCAACATGGCCATGCCCTGGGCGTAGGCGCTGATCTTGCTGGCGTAGAGAGCCTGGCGCACCTGCTGGATCAGAGCGCTCGAGTCGCCGCTGTAGCTCTCCTGGGTGACGCCGGGCAGCACCTGGGAGGCGGCCACCCGCTCCGCCTTCAGGCTGGAGATGATGCGGGCCGAGACTGCGCTGTCGATGGTGGGGATGGGCGCGCCGATGTCCATGGCGTTCTGGCTGGTCCACTTGCCCGTGCCCTTCTGCTTGGCCTTGTCCAGGACCAGATCCACCAGGGGGCGGCCGGTCTCCGGGTCCACCTTGCGGAAGATCTGGGCGGTGATCTGGATCAGGTAGCTGTCCAGCTCCCCCCGGTTCCACTCGTCGAAGATGGAGGCCAGCTGGGGCGGCTCCAGGCCCAGGATGCGCCGCAGGATGTCGTAGGCCTCGGCGATGAGCTGCATGTCCCCGTACTCGATGCCGTTGTGGACCATCTTCACGTAGTGGCCGGCCCCGCCCCGGCCCAGGTAGGTGACGCAGGGTTTGCCGTCCTCCGGCGCCCGGGCTGCGATGGCCTCCAGGATGGGCCGGACCGCCTCCCAGGCCTCCTCCGGGCCGCCGGGCATGATGCTGGGCCCCCAGAGCGCGCCCTCCTCGCCGCCGCTGACGCCCACGCCCATGTAGAGGATCCCCTTGGGCGCCAGCTCCCGGCCTCGTCGCTCCGTGTCCAGGAAGTAGCTGTTGCCCCCGTCCATGACGATGTCCCCGGGCTCCAGCAAGGGGACCAGCTGGCCCAGCACCGCGTCCACGGGCCGGCCGGCCTTCACCATGAGCAGCACCTTGCGGGGCCGCTCCAGGCTGGCCACCAACGCCTCCAGGGTGGTGGCCGGCACTAGTTTCTTGCCGGGGTGAGCCTCCACGAAGGCCTGCATGGTGGCGGTGGTGCGGTTGTAGACGGCCACGGTGAAGCCGTTGCGCTCCATGTTCAGGACCAGGTTCTGGCCCATGACGGCAAGACCGATGACGCCGATATCTGCTTTCTGTGAAGTCATGGTGTTCGCTCTTTCTCCCCGATGGGTTTGCCCGTCCGGGCTGTGGATGGATCCAGCGCCTGTGCTGGGTCCAGTATAGCAGAAGGGGCCCCCAGGCGCACAGTAGGCGCACCAACAAGGGACCTGCGGCTGAATTGGCTCCCTGAAATCGGCGAATCCGGGGCGGACACCCTTCCGGAAGCCCCACCGGGCTCCGCAAGCAACGCCTACGCCCTGTCCGGGCCTGGGAGGTCCTGCCGACCGAGTTTGACCCCCGCCCAGCTCCAGGATATCATATCCCCATCGAGTCCCACCGGTTCAAGTGTGCCGGTTCAGGTCCACCGGTTCACCGGCCGAGCGCCGGGCCGGGCTCACCGGCGCCACACCCACTGGAAACCACACCCACTGTTCGAGGATCTCCCCCATGCACGTTCTGATCACCGGCGGCGCTGGCTTCATCGGCAGCCACCTGGCCGAGGCCCTGCTCCAGCGGGGCGACTCGGTGGCCATCCTGGACAACCTGAGCACCGGCAGCTTCCAGAACATCGCCCACCTGGTGCGGCTTCCCCACTTCTCCTTCGCCATCGAATCCCTGGACAACAGCCTGGTCCTGGACCGGCTGGCCAGCCAGGCGGACGCCATCGTGCACCTGGCCGCGGCGGTGGGGGTGCAGCTGGTGGTGGAACAGCCTACTGAGACCATCGAGACCAACGTCCTGGGGACCCATGCGGTGCTGGCTGCCGCCCGACGCTACCGCTGCCGCACCCTTCTGGCCAGCACCAGCGAAGTCTACGGCAAGAAGGAGAGCGTCCCCTTCAGCGAGGATGACGACCTGGTCCTGGGGCCCTCCAGCCGCAGCCGCTGGGTCTACGCGGCCAGCAAGCTCCTGGACGAGTTCCTGGGCCTGGCTGCACACCGGGAGTACGGCCTGCCGGTGACCATCACCCGCTTCTTCAACACGGTGGGGCCCCGACAGATCGGCCGCTACGGCATGGTGATCCCCCGCTTCGTGCGCCAGGCCCTGGCCGGGGAGCCCATCACCGTCTTCGGCAGCGGGGAGCAGAGCCGCTGCTTCTGCCACGTGACGGACGTGGTCCAGGCCCTGCTGGCCCTGCTGGACCGGCCGGAGGAGACTGGGGGCCAGGTCTACAACATCGGCAGCAACGAGGAGGTGACCATCAACGAGCTGGCCCAGCGGGTGCTCCAGGCCACCGGCTCCTCCTCCCCCATCCAACACATTCCCTACAGCCAGGCCTACGCCCCAGGCTTCGAGGACATGCAGCGTCGGGTGCCGGACATCCGCAAGATCCAGGCGGCCATCGGCTGGCGGCCCACCCGCACCCTGGACCAGATCCTCCAGGATGTGATCCAGTACGAAGGGCGACGAGCCCCATCGCCCCCCCAGACGACCGCCACATTCTAGCGCTGTGCTTTCGAGGCGCTCTTCTTTCGAGCATTCTTCCTTCGAGCCCATTCCACCTAGCCTTATTCTACCGGAAGGAACACTCCCATGAACCCAACCCGCACAGAGACCCGTCACCTGGCCGCCCTGCTCTTGGCCCTGGCCTTCCTGCTCCTGCCCGGGATCGCCCTGGCCCAGGACGCGCCGCCCCCCGCGGACATCGTCAACGACGAGGGCGGCCCCGTGAGCATCACCGGACAGGTCACCTACACCAACCCCCGCTTCACCCTGGGTGTGGCCGAGCCGGTGATCATCCTGGAGGACCAGGCCGGCTTCGTGGATCGCAACGAGCGCTTCCTCATGCCCCCGGAGTCCCAGACCCTGGGCCAGATCACCTCGGATTTCTTCACCTCGCCCTTCAGCTACACCCTGGCCCTGCCCATCGAGCCCCAGGGCAGCCTGCGGGACGTGGACAACGACGACGAGGAGGACCTGGGCGTCCAGGTCTTCGCCGTGGCCTACTGGACCAACACCTTCGGCGACCCCTTCCTGGAGGAGCGGGACCTCTTCGGCGGCGGCTGGTCCACCGCCTACGCCTCCACCCGGGTCAGCGAGGACGCGGAGACGGAGCGGGAGATCATCGGCGGCAAGTTCCTGGTCTACGCGCCGGACGACAAGCAGGGCTTCCCCTCGGGCTTCGGCGAGGATGGGCTGCTCTTCACCGAGGACGATCCCATCGTGACCCTGCCCCAGGGCTACACCGTGGTGGACATGGACACGGACCCCTTCACCTTTGACCGCTCCCGCCACCCGGTCATCGACCTGATCGAGCCGGAGGGCGCGGCCCTGGTGGACTACTCGGACCTGAGCTACACCGAGGCCTTCGACGCCCTGGTGGAGAAGATGCGCAAGGAGTACGCCTTCACCGAGTACAAAGGCATCGACTGGGACGCCCTGCACGAGAAGTTCCGCCCCCGTTTCCAGAAGGCGGACGAGGAGAAAGATTCCCTGACCTATCTGCGAGCCCTGCGGGACTTCGCCTGGTCCATCCCGGACGGCCACATCAGCGGCCCCTTCATCCTGGAGGACTTCCGCAAGGCCACGGACGGCGGCCTGGGCATCGCGGTGCGGGAGCTGGACGACGGCCGGGTGATCGTGAATTTCCTCCTCCAGGGCAGCCCCGCGGAGGAGGCGGGCATCCAGCTGAAAGCGGAGATCCTGGCCATCGACGGCGTGCCCATCGACGAGGCCATCGCCAACACCCAGCCCTGGTCCGCCCCCTTCAGCAGCGAGCATGTGCTCCGCCTGCAGCAGCTCCGCTACGTCACCCGCTTCCCCTTGGGCAAAGAGGTGGAGATCACCTTCCGCAACCCGGGCAGCGACAGCGAGCGCACGGTGACCTTGACCACGGTGCCGGAGCGGGACAGCTTCCGCTTCTCCTCCTTCAACGTGGGGCTGACCGGCTTCGAGCTGCCCATCGAGTACAAGATCCTGGAGGATTCCGGCTACGCCTACGTGAAGATCTACAGCTTCTCCGACAACAGCCTGCTCACGGTGCAGCTCTGGGAGCGGATGATGCGCACCCTGAACGACCAGGGCGTCCCGGGCCTCATCGTGGACATGCGCCAGAACGGCGGCGGCAAGGGCTTCCTGGCCGATCAGATGGCCGCCTACTTCTTCGACGAGCCCTTGGTCCTGGGCAACACCGGCTACTACGACGAGGACCGGGGGGAGTTCTACTTCGACCCCCGCTTCGAGGATCGCTTCTACCTGCCCGCGGAGGAGCTCCGCTACCGGGGCGCGGTGACGGTGCTGGTGGGCCCCAACTGCAACAGCGCCTGTGAGTTCTTCGCCTACGACACCACCCTCCAGGACCGGGCCACTGTGGTGGGCTTCTACCCCACGGCCGGCCTGGGCGGCAGCGTGGATCTGGTGCTCATGCCCGAGAACGAGTACTTCCAGTTCACCATCGGCCGGGGCGTGGACGCAGAGGGCAACATCCACATCGAGGGCAAGGGCGTGCCGCCGGACGTGAAGGTGCCCGTCACCGAGGAGACCCTCTTCAGCGACGGGGACCCGGTCCTGGAGGCCGCGGTGGAGTACCTGGACGGCGCCACCGCCGTGGAGATCGTGGAGGGAGGCGACATCAGCATCGGCCAGGAGGTGACCGGCACCCTGGCCCTGGGCACTCGGGTCCGCTACGTGCTGGAGGTCTCGGAAGGGGACGTGATCAGCATCTTCCTCTCGGACAAGACCGGCGGCGAGCTGGACACGGTGCTCAACATCTACGACACCGAGGGCAACCTGCTCCTGAGCAGCGACGACATCTCCAGCACGGACCTGAACTCCGCGCTGGAGGGCCTGGAGATCCCCTTTGACCTGGTCCTCATCGTGGAGGTGGCCGCGGCCGGGGATTCCAGCCAGGGCGACTACACCCTCTCGGTGGAGGACGCCTCTGCAAACCAGTGATCCCGGGCGAGAGACCCCGCCCACATCCCGGCCCGCTGGACGCTCCCTGGCTGGCGGGCCGGGCGACCTCACCCCTCCCCACCCTGTAGGAGAGAACGCGTGACCCCACTGCCTCGCGGACGAGCCGTGATCATCGGAGCGGGCATGGCTGGGCTGCTGGCCGCCCATGTCCTGGCCCAGCACATGGAGGAAGTGCTGGTGCTGGAGCGGGATGTCCTGCCCCACCAGCCCCTGCCCCGGGACGGGGTTCCCCAGGGCCGCCACGCCCACGTGCTCCTGGTCCGGGGCTACCGCATCCTACGCCGCTTCTTCCCCAGCCTGGATCAGGACCTGGCCAAGGCCGGCGCGCCCACCATCTGCTGGACGCAAGACGTGGCCGCGCTCCTGGCCGGTGGATGGATGCCCCGCTTTCCCTCGGACATCCTGGGCCCCAGCGCCAGCCGAGAATTCCTGGAATGGCAGGTGCGCCAGTACGTGGCCGCCCACCCCAGGGTGAGCCTGCGGGGCGGCCACCGGGTGGTGGATCTGCACTTTCTGGAGAAGGAGCGAGTGGGGGGTGTGGTGGCGGTGGACAAGGAGGGCCAGGAGCAGATCGTCCCCGGAGACCTGGTGGTGGACGCCTCCGGGCGCAGCTCTCGGCTGCCCCAGTGGCTGGAGAAACAGGGCTACCCCGCCCCAGCGGAGACCCGGGTCAACGCCAAGTTGGGCTACAGCACCCGCTGGTACCGCATCCCGCCCGGCTGGCAGGCGGACTGGAAGGTGGTCCTGCTGGCGGCCCGTTTCCCGAACATCCCCCGGGGCGCGGTGATCCTGCCGGTGGAGGGGGAGCGCTGGGTGGTGACCCTGGCCGGCACCGGCGGGGACTACCCGCCCACGGACCCGGAAGGCTTCCTGGCCTTCGCCCGCAGCCTGGCCGGCCCCCAGGTGCACCAGGCCATCGCCGGCGCGGAGCCCCTCTCCCCGGTCTACGGCTACCGGCGCACAGAGAACCGCTGGCGCCACCTGGAGCGGCTGCCCGCCTGGCCTCGGGGGCTCCTGGCCCTGGGGGACACAGTGGGCGCCTTCAATCCGGTCTACGGCCAGGGCATGACCGTGGCCGCCCTGGCTGCGGAGGCCCTGGACGCGCTCCTGAGCCAGGACGTCCCCGACCTGGAGCGGGCCTTCCAGAAGCGGCTGGCCGCCATCCTGAAGACCCCCTGGACCCTGGCCACCGGCGAGGATCTGCGCTGGGCAGGCCAGCTGAGCCAGGCTCCCTCCCTGTCGGAGCGCTTCCTCTACTGGTACCTGGAGCAGATGGGGGCGCTCCTCCACAAGGACCGGACCGTGGCCCGCACCTTCCTCGCCGTCACCCACCTGCTGGCCTCGCCGGCAGCCTTCTTCCATCCCCGCATCCTGGCCAAAGTGGCAGCCCACCTCCTGACCTCCCGGGGATCCACCGACTCCCGGCTTCCCACCCCTACCCCCTCATCGGAATCACCAGATCGTAGGGGTAGTGGGTGAGCTGGACCAGCTCACCCGCCTCGTTGAAGGCCACCGCGTCCTCGATGCGCACGCCGAAACCCCGCTCCGGGTAGTAGAGGCCGGGTTCCACGGTGATCACGTGGCCGGGCTGGAGGCGGGTGGTGTTGCCCGGCGCGTGGCTCAGGCGGGGCCCTTCGTGGATGTCCAGGCCGATGCCGTGGCCCAGGCTGTGGACGTAGCCCTCCTGGGTCCCCGGGTGGCTGCAGACCGTGGGGTGGCCCAGGGACTCGAAGTAGTCGCAGGTCATCTGCTGGAGCTCCCGGCAGGGTTTGCCCACGGCCAGCTCGGCCATCACCCGGTCGAAGATGGTCTTCACCTGCTCCCAGGTCGCCAGGAGCTCGTCCGGGGCGTAGCCCAGGCTCCAGGTGCGGGTCATGTCGTGGAAGTAGCCGCTGGGGACCGTGGGGAAGATGTCGAAGACGATGCTCTGGCCCAGGCGCAGGGGCATCTCCAGGGCGCCGGTGTTGTGGGGGATCCCCGCATCCCGGCCTTGGGAGAAGATGTTCTCGTGGTCCTCGTGTAGGCCGTGGACCGCGTAGCGCTCCCGGATGAAGGCCTTCACGTGGCCGATGGTCAGGGGCTCGCCGTCCGCCCGCACCACCACCTCGTCCGTCACTCGGTGGCTCTGGATGAACTCCTGCACCTCCCCCACCACCTGGCAGGTGAGCTCCCCGGCCCGGATCAGCTGGGCCAGCTCCCGGTCGTCCTTGGTCTCCCGAGCCTGGGTGAAGAGGGTCGCCCCGAACTCGCCCACCAAGGTCACCTGGGGCAGGCTCTCCTGGAGCCGGTTGAGGAGCGCGTAGGCGGCCCCCGCGTCCACCAGGCCGTAGACGCCCACCCGGCCGGTGAGCCCGGTGCGCTGGAAGACCCGGCCCAGGTAGTCCACCTGCACGGCCAGCCGGTCCCCTCCATGCCGGGCCATGAGCTCGTGGAGGTTGAACTCCGTGTCCCGGTTCAGCAGAACCAGGCCCGTCTTGGCGGCGATCTCCCGCTCCATGGAGCCGTGGATCAGGGTCAGGGGGCCGTCCCGGCGCTGGACCAGAAGCGCGCCCTCCAGGAAAGCGCCGTTGGTCAGGTAGCGCATCACCGCGCTGTGCGGGTCCCCCATGACCAGAAAGCCGTCCAGGTTGCGCTCTTCCATCAGGTGTGGAATGTCCTTTTTCATGCCATCTCCTTTGCGTTGGGGCCGACTCTCGCTGCCAGGGGAGGGCTGTCCTCTGAACGTCTAGCCGAGAGCCGGGCGCGGTGTTCGGGATGAATTTCGGGGGTTCAGGCGTCCGCCGGGGGCTTCCGGGCCACGATGGCGTCGGTGGGTCGCCGGCTCTCTGGCCCTTCGGATCTGTGGTCCAGGATCTCCCAGCCCCAGGAGGCCACCAGCTGGGCCAGCTCCCCTGGCTCCAGGAGGTGGGAGGGGTCCGTCTCCGGCCGCCAGCGGATCCAGTGGCGGTTGAAGGTCTCCATGATGAAGAGACCGCCAGGGCGGAGGGCCCCCGCCAGAGCGGGGAGCAGGGCCCGGTCCAGGAAGAAGAAGTCGGTGATCAGATGGAACTGGGCCGGCGGCGGCCGCCACACGTCCAGGTCCACCTGCAGAAGCTGGACGCGATGCTCCAGGGCGTGGCGTTTGGCCAGGGAGCGGGCCATGTTCAAGGCCTCCTGGCTGATGTCCACGCCGGTGACCCGCCATCCGCGTTGGGCCAGCCAGAGGAGGACGCCCCCGGTGCCGCAGGCCACGTCCAGGGCCCAGGGCTGCTCCCCGGCCTGGCGGGCCTGACGGGCCAGCGCGTCCACCAGCGCCGCGTGGGCGACCAGCCAGGGCCGGGGCGTCTGGCGGATGGGGCCTTGACCAGCCCGGTAGCGGCTATCCCACTGTTGTTGATCTTGTTTGGCCATGGTGGAAGAGAGGGTGGGTGGAGGGGTGGGTGATTGGTTGATCTGGTTGATTGGGTGATCTGTCGCTCGGCCTTCCGATCTCGTGCCCGCCTTGGCCCTGCAGCCGGACTCACGTACAATACACCCGACCTATCCCGTTGTCAATGAAATCCCGCTGTCAATGAAGGTGTCAATAAAGTTGTCAATGAAAGCAGAATTTGTCCATGTCCCGAAGCCCTTCCCCCGAAACGGGCCCCGCACGGAAGAGTGACCCGGAGGTCCTGGTGCGCCTGGTGCGCCTGAGCAAGTCCTACTGGGAGGCCGGCCAGGAGCATCCTGTGCTGGCGGCCATCGACTGGGCCTTCCCCGCCGGCGAGTTCACCTGCCTGCTGGGCAAGTCGGGCAGCGGCAAGAGCACCCTGCTCAACCTCATCTCCGGCATCGACGCCCCCACCAGCGGACAGGTCCTCATCCGGGAAAACGGCCAGGAGATCGACCTCACCGGGCTGAGCGAACGGGAGCGCACCCTCTTCCGCCGCCGCCACATCGGGATCGTCTTCCAGTTCTTCAACCTGATCCCCACCCTGACCGTGCTGGAGAACGTGAGCCTGCCCCTGGAGCTGGCCGGTCAGCGCAGCCAGGGTCAACGCCGGGCCCGGGCCCTGCTGGAACGGGTGGGCCTGGGGGATCGCCTGGAGACCTACCCGGACCGGCTCAGCGGCGGCGAACAGCAGCGGGTGGCCATCGCCCGGGCCCTGGTCCACGACCCGCTCCTGGTCCTGGCCGATGAGCCCACGGGCAACCTGGACGAGGAGACGGGCCAGGTGGTCCTGGCGCTGCTCCTGGAGCTGAGCCGGGACGCGGGCAAGACCCTGGTCATGGCCACCCACGACCCGGACATCGCCGCCCTCGCGGACCAGGTCCTGCACCTGGAGCAGGGCAAGTTGGTCGCCAATCACAGGCGGGGAGAGCGGGAGACGAGATGAATGGGTGAAAGGGTGATGGGGTGAGCGGCTGGGAAACAGAGCGCACCAGCCCCCGATGCCCAATCAACCAATTCCCGAATCACCCAGCTCTCAACTCAACCGTTCTGACTCGAACTCTGCCTCGAACTCTGACTCGAACCCTGACTCGCCCACACTCCATCGCCAACCTTCGAGCTTCCCTTATGCCCATCCCCCTCCTCCGCCTGGCCTGGCGACATGCCTGGCGACGACCCATCCAGAGCGTGTTCCTGGTCATCGGTGTGGCCATCGGCGTAGCCATGATCGTGGCCATCGACCTGGCCAACAGCTCGGCCAACCGGGCCTTCGAGCTGGGCACGGAGACGGTGGCCGGCCGGGCCACCCACCAGATCGTCGCCGGACCCGCCGGCCTGGACGAGCGGGTCTACCTGCGCCTGCGCCGAGAGCTGGGCTACCGTCTGAGCGCGCCGGTGGTGGAGAGCTACGTCACCGCCCTGGAGCTGGACGCCCAGCCCATGCGCCTCCTGGGGGTGGACCCCTTCGCGGAGCCCCCCTTCCGCAGCTACCTGGGCAACGACACTCGAGTGGTGGGCCAGGAGAACGCCCTGACCGACCTGCTCCTGCGGCCCAACACCGTCCTCCTGAGCCAGGTGGTGGCCCAGCGCTACGGCATCCAGCCCGGGGAGCCGCTCCACGTGCGGGCCGGCAGCCGCCAGGTGACCCTCACCGTGGTGGGGCTGCTCCAACCCGGGGACGAGCTGAGCCGCCGGGCCCTGGACGGCCTGCTCCTGGCCGACATCGCCACGGCCCAGGAGGTGCTGGAGCGGGTGGGGCGCCTGGACCGCATCGATCTCATCCTGCCCGAGGGGGCGGAGGGCCAGGCCATCCAGGAGCGGATCCAGGCCATCCTGCCCCCAGGGGCCCGCATCCAGCGGCCGGAGGCCCGCACCGGGGCCATCCAGGAGATGACCGCCGCCTTCCGCCTGAACCTGACCGCGCTCAGCCTGCTGGCCCTGGTGGTGGGCATGTTCCTCATCTACAACACCGTCACCTTCAGCGTGGTGCAGCGGCGGCCCGTCCTGGGCAGCCTGCGAGCCCTGGGCATGACCCGGCGGGAGATCTTCGGGCTGATCCTGCTGGAATCCGGCGTGCTGGGGCTGCTGGGGACGCTCCTGGGCCTGGGGCTGGGGGTGCTCCTGGGCCGGGGCGCGGTCCAGCTGGTGACCCAGACGGTGAACGACCTCTTCTTCGTGGTGGCCGTGCGCCAGGTGGACATCCCCACCTTCACCCTGGTGAAGGGCGGAATGAGCGGGATCCTGGCCGCGCTCCTGGCCGCCCTCCTTCCCGCCTACGAGGCCACCGGAGTGCCCCCGGCCGGCGCCCTGCAGCGCAGCCTGGTGGAGGAGCGGGCCCGACGGCTCCTGCCCTGGATCACCGGGGCCGGGGTGGGGCTGCTCCTCCTGGGCCTGGGCCTCCTCATCCCCGAGTGGAGCCTGGTGGTGGCCTTCGCCGGCCTCTTCGCCATCATCATCGGCACCGCCTTCCTCACCCCGGGGGCGGTGCTGGTGGCCATGCGTCTGCTGCAGTGGGCCCTGGGATCCCGCCTGGGCCTCATCCCCCGCATGGCGCCCCGGGACATCGTCCGCTCCCTGAGCCGGACCTCCGTGGCCATGGCCGCGCTCATGGTGGCGGTCAGCGTCATCATCGGCGTGGGGGTGATGATCGGTAGCTTCCGCCTGACCGTGGAGGAGTGGCTGGGGGAGATCCTGCAGGCGGACATCTACGTCTCGCCCCCCTTCCAGGGCGCGGACCGGGCCTACGGCAGCCTGAGCCCGGAGCTGGTCCAGGAGCTGGGGGCGTTCCCAGGCGTGACGAGCTGGGCCACCAGCCGGGAGGCGGAGGTGGTGGGCCGTCTGGCCCAGCGCCCGGAGGAGGGGCCCCTCTTCCTGCGCGTCACCGCGCTGAGCGACGACCTGGCCGGGCCGGATCGGCGCTACAAGGCCGCGGTGGGGGATTGGCGGGAGACCTGGGAGCAGGTCCAGGCAGGGGGTGTGGTGGTGAACGAGCCCCTGGCCAACCGCTTCAAGGTGCAGGTGGGGGACGAGCTGATCCTGCTGACGGAGGAAGGGGAGCGGCCCTTCCCGGTGGTGGGGGTGGCCTACGATTTCGACGTGCAGCCCGGCCTGCTCATGGACGCCCAGGTCTACCGCCGCTTCTGGCGGGACGAGCGCATCACCGCGGTGGCCCTGGACGTGGCCCCAGGCCGCTCCGTGGACGAGACGGTGGCGCAGCTGCGGGCCGCCTTCGCCGGCCGCGCGGAGCTGCTCATCCGCTCCAACCAGGGCACCCGGCGCAGCGCCCTGGAGGTCTTCGACCGCACCTTCGCCATCACCGTGGCCCTGCAGCTCCTGGCCACCCTGGTGGCCTTCATCGGCATCCTGAGCACCCTCATGAGCCTGCAGCTGGAGCGCCGCCGGGAGATCGGCGTGCTCCGCTCCGCGGGGATGACCCGGGGCCAGCTCTGGCAGCTCACCCTCCTGGAGACGGGGCTCATGGGCTCCGGCGCGGGGCTGTTGGCCATCCCCACCGGGCTGGTCCTGGCCCTGGTGCTCATCTACATCATCAACCTGCGCTCCTTCGGCTGGACCCTGCAGATGCAGCTCCAGCCCTGGGAATTCATCCGGGCCTACCTCATCGCGCTGATGGCCGCGCTGCTGGCGGGCCTCTACCCGGCCTGGCGCATGGGCCAGATCCAGCCCGCGGATGCAGTGCGCATGGAGTGAGAAATGAGGAGTTGGGAGTT
>CAYQEB010000003.1:49445-69254 GCA_964416395.1 uncultured Caldilineaceae bacterium
GTCTCCAATCTCCAGTCTCCAATCTCTAATCTTCAGTCTTCAATCTTCGGCCTCCCCCGCCCAATCCCCCCATCGCCCAGTTATCCAAACCCGTTTCCCACCCAAAGGAAGCCCACCATGACCAGCGAACGCCCCACCATCCAGCCCGATGACCTGCTCCAGCTCAAATTCCTGCACAGCGGCGAGCTCTCCCCGGACGGGAGCCAGGTGCTCTACGCCTACGTTTTCTACGACCCCCAGGCGGAGAAGGAGCAAGCCATCATCCGCCTGCGGGACCGGCGCAGCGGCCAGACCCGCTCTCTGACCGCAGGCCGCAGCCGGGACACCCATCCCCGCTTCTCACCGGATGGCCGCTCCATCGCCTTCCTCTCGGACCGGGAGGGGAAACCCCAGATCTACGTCATGCCCGTGGACGGGGGCGAACCCCGGCCAGTGACCCAGCTGAAGCAGGGGGTGGGCAGCGGCCCGGTCTGGTCCCCGGACGGCCACCGCATCGCCTTCACCGCGGGGCCAGCCGAGCCGCCCCTGGACCTGGAAAAGCCCTACCGGGTCACCCGGCCCGTCTACCGCTTCGACATGCTGGGCTACCTGGACAACGCGGTCCACGACATCTACGTGGTGGCCCAGGACGAGCGGGGAAAATGGGGCGAGCCCCAGCGGCTCACCAGGGACGGCTGTCACAACAGCGGGCCGGCCTGGTCCCCGGACGGGAGCGCGCTTCTCTACCAGGCCACCATGTTCCCGGACGAGCTGGTGGTGGTGCTGCCCCGGCTGCGCACAGTGACCCTGGCGGGGGAGATCCAGGAGGTGACCGGGGATTGGGGGCACAGCGTCTCCGCGGTCTGGCACCCGGACGGCCAGCGCATCCTCTTCATCGGCGGGCCCCAGGGGCGGCCCATCGGCAGCAAGTCGGACCTGTGGGTGGTCCCCGCGGCCGGGGGCGAGCCCGAGTGCCGGACCGCGGGCTTCGTCCCAGGGGTGGGCGGGCGGCTCCAGGCGGACATGCCCACCCTGCGGGAGATCCTGGTCTCTCCTCGCATCCTCCTGGACGAGGCCGGCCAACGGGCTTTCGTCCAGGCCCAGGTGGGGGGCACGGTGCAGATCCTGGCCGTCAGCCTCACCGGCCCCGAGGCCTGGCAGCCCATCCTGAGCGGAGAGCGAAGCTGCTTCCCCCTGGACCGCAAGGGCGCCCACCTGCTCTACGGGGTGAGCACGGTGAACAACCCGGGGGACCTCTTCCTCATCGGGCTGGACGGGGAGGGGGAGGAGCCTATCACGGCCCTGAACCGGGACTTCCTGGCCGGGAAGGCCCTGCCCCGCTGGGAGCACATGCCCTTCACCGGGCAGGACGGCGCGCCGGTGGAGGGGTGGATGCTCCTGCCGGCCGTAGGGGACGCTCCTCACCCCACGGTGCTCTACATCCACGGCGGGCCCCACTCAGGCTTCGGGCACATCTACTCGTTCGATTTCCAGATGTTGGCCGGGGCGGGCTACGGGGTGCTCTTCATCAACCAGCGGGGCTCCACCGGCTACGGGGACGCCTTCGCCACCCAGATCCTGGGGGACTGGGGCAACCTGGACTACACGGACCTGATGGCGGGCGTGGATGAGGCCATCCGCCGGGGCTGGGCGGACGAGGATCGGCTGGGCTGCTGCGGCCTCTCTGGCGGGGGGAACCTGAGCTGCTGGATCGTGGGGCAGACAGACCGCTTCAAGGCGGCGGCGCCGGAGAACCCGGTGACCAACTGGGTGAGCTTCTACGGGGTGAGCGACATCGGCCCCTGGTTCGCGGTGGAGGAGCTGGGGGGCGCGCCCTGGGAGATCCCGGAGGTCTACCGGCGCTGCTCCCCCATCACCTACGCCCACCGCTGCACCACCCCCACTCTGCTCATCCAGGGGGAGGCAGACTACCGCTGCCCCGCGGAGCAGTCGGAGCAGTTCTACGCGGTGCTCAAGGCCAACGGCTGCACCGTGGAGATGGTGCGCCTGCCCAGTAGCCCCCACGGCGGCTCCATTGCCGGGCCCGTGGAGGTGCGCCAGGCCCAGAACGACGCCCTCCTGGGCTGGATGAACCGCTACGTGCTGGGGAAGGAGGGGGCCTGACCCCCCTCCCTCGCCTCAGTCGAAGATGCCCAGGCTCACGTACTTGCTGCCGTCGTCCGGCAGGACGGTGACCACCAGGCCCTCCTCGAGCTCCCGGGCCACCCGGATGGCGCAGGAGACGGCCGCGCCAGCGCTGAAGCCCACGAAGAGCCCCGCCTCCCGGGCCAGGCGGCGGCTGGTCTCCCAGGCCGCCTCCGCGTCCACGGTGATGAAACGGTCGGCCAGGGTGGGGTCGTAGATGCCCGGGACGATGGCCGTGGCCAGGTGCTTCAGCCCCTCGATGCCGGTCATCTCGTCCTGGGGCTGGATGGCCACCAGCTGCACCCGAGGGTTGCGCTGCCTCAGGTAGCGCCCCACCCCGGTGAAGGTGCCGGTGGTGCCCAGCCCCACCACCAGGTGGGTGATCCGCCCCTGGGTCTGCCGCCAGATCTCCGGACCGGTGGTCGCGAAGTGGGCCCGCCAGTTGGCGTCGTTGTCGTACTGGTTGGCGTAGAAGTAGCGTTCGGGCTCCTGGGCCACCATCTCCCGCACCACCTGGATGGCCCCGTCCGGCCCCTCCAGGGGATCCGTCTCCACCAGCTCCGCGCCGTAGGCCTTGACCAGGGCCTTGCGTTCGGCGCTGACATTGGCCGGCATGACCAGGCGCACCCGGTAGCCCTTGATGGCCCCGATCATGGCGTAGGCGATGGCCGTGTTGCCCGAGCTGCTGTCGATGAGGATCTTGTCCGGGGTGAGCTCTCCCCGCTGCTCCGCCTCCTCCACGATGCGCAGGGCCGGCCGGGCCTTCACCGAGCCGCTCAGGTTGAACCACTCGGCCTTGGCCATGAGCTGGACCCCCGGGGCCACGCCGGCCCGCTGGGCGAAGAAGGAGAGATCCAGCAAGGGGGTGTTGCCGATGCGGGCCAGGAGGCTTTCCGGGCCAGAGGAGCGGCTTGGGGTCTGGATCGCTGGGTTTTGGCTCACAGAACTTCGGATGGCTGATGCGCTTTCGGCTGTCAAGATAGTCATGGTGGGTTTGGGTGATTGGGCAATTAGATACGATTGGCTGAGTCTGGTTGGGTCGAAATTAGAGATTGGAGACTCGAGGTCCGGTGGGCGGAAGCCATCAGGGTGCAACGACGGCTCTTCCGCCCACCGGCTCTCGTCCCCCGTCTAGGTCACCGACGCGAGCGCCCGTCCGGCCCCGTTTGCCTGTCCGCTGGTGAGGCCCGAGGGCAGGCCGCAGAACTGCTCGTAGTCGATGAGCTCGGTCACGGTGGGCTGGTCGCCGCAGAGAGGGCAGCCAGGATCCCGCTGCACTTTCAGGGTGCGGAAGGTCATGTCCAGGGTGTCCACCAGGAGGAGCCGGCCCACCAGGGGCTCGCCCAGGCCCAGGAGCAGCTTGATGGCCTCGATGGCCTGGATGGAGCCGATGATGCCTGGCAGCACGCCCAGCACCCCCGCCTCCGCACAGCTGGGCACCTCGCCCGGGGGCGGCGGATCCGGGTAGAGGCAGCGGTAGCAGGGGCCGCCCTCGATCCCCCGCTCCGGCGCGGCTGGCTGGTAGACCGTCACCTGGCCCTCGAACATGAAGATGCTGGCGTCCACCAGGGGCTTGCTCAGGAAGTGGCAGGCGTCGTTGACCAGGTACCGGGTGGGGAAGTTGTCCGACCCGTTGATGACCACGTCGTACTCCCGGATGATCTCCAAGGCGTTGGCGCTGGTGATGGGCTCCTGGTAGGCCCGCACGGTCACATCCGGGTTGATGTCCTGGATGCGCTCCTGGGCGGAGGCCACCTTGGGCCGGCCCACGTCCTTGTGGCCGTGGAGGAGCTGCCGCTGCAGGTTGGAGACGTCCACGGTGTCGAAGTCCACGATGCCCAGGGTCCCCACCCCGGCGGCCGCCAGGTACATGGCCGCGGGGCTGCCCAGCCCGCCAGCGCCGATGAGCAGGACCTTGCTCTCCAGCAGCCGGATCTGCCCCTCCTCGCCAATCTCCGGGAGCATGGTGTGGCGGCTGTAGCGGATGCGCTGCTCGTCGGTCAGCACTGTGGGCACGGTGAAGGGCAGGCCCGCGTTCTTCCAGCCGTTGAAGCCCCCTGCCAGGGAGATGACCTTCTCGTAGCCCATCTCCTTCAGGTTGCGGGCGGCCAGGATGGAGCGCACCCCGCCGGCGCAGTAGAGGACCACCGGCTTGCTCCGATCCGGCTGCACCTGCTCCACCTGCAGCTCCAGGAAGCCCCGGGGGATGAAGCGGGCCTGGGGGATGTGCCCCTGGACGAACTCGTCCCGCTCCCGGATGTCGATGACCGTCAGCTCCTGGCCTTGTTCCAGGAGCTCCTCCAGCTCCGGCGGGCTGATCTCCTGGATCTCCTGCCGGGCCAGGCTCAGGAGCTGATCTCGGTTGAGCCGTCTCACCGGGTCCCTCCTTTCCTCGCGCCGCCGGCCATGGCCGGCACGATGGAGACCCGGTCCTGGGGGGAGACGGGGGTTTCCAGCCCCTGCAGGGCGCGGATCTCGTCATCGTTGAGGAACACGTTGATGAAGCGTTTGACCTGGCCGTTCCCGTCCATGAGCCGCTGGGCCAGGCCAGGGTACTGGCGATCCAGGGCCTGGAGCAGCTCGCCCACGGTGCTGGCCTCCACCGTCACTTTGGACTGGCCGCCGGTGTAGCGGCGCAGAGGTGTGGGGATGTACACGGTTGCCATGGTGTCTTGACCTCCTGAAATTGTCCCTTGCTTGGATCTCCGATCTGAACTTCCTCGCTTGCAGGCCCGGAGGATTCCCACTCGCTCACCCCTTCGGGACGTGCTCTGGGGATCCTCAGCCGGGCTCACAGACTGGCCAACAAAAAACCGGACTCATCGAGTGATGAGTCCGGCAAGCGTTCACGACGGAAAGGGCTCGACCATCCAGCGGATAGCGTCCCAGGGGCTCCGCCCATCCAGGCCAGGGACAGGCCCTCGACGGGCAGAGTTTCTTCAGCTGTCGTGGAAAGGGCTCGAGTTTACGCAGCGCGCTCATCACTCGTGGCTGTTTCCGCGGGGCCGACCAGCGCCATGCTGGCAGCGCCCGCTACAGACACGAGCAAGAGAACCGATGGGACGGGGTGCGCAACTCGAGATGGAGCATGTTTCTCCGAAAACTGGGCCGAAAACTGAGTCCGAAACCGAACTGGTGTCAGCGAATGCAATGATACGGACGGTGCGTGGCTTTGTCAAACCGTGTTTCGCACCGTTCCACTGCCCCATTATGGCCGTTTTCCGGCCCGCCGCGCGTGAGGCAGATTACACTCTCCCTCACTCCACCTGGATGGGCGCCTCCACCACCCGAACCACCCGCATCTCCTGGACCTTTTCGCCCGTTTCGTCCGTGGAGAAGACCAGGTAGAAGGGCGGGGGCGCCTGCTCCGCCACGGCCTGCAACACCGGGGGAACAGGTCGATCCCCGGGCTGGAAGTAGGCGAAGAGGCCGGGGCGAGCCTGCTCGAAGGGCAGGGCCCGACGCAGGGCCTCCGGGTCCAGCTCCAGGAAGTGGGTGAGGAGGCGGAAGGCCCGCAGCACCGGCGCGTCATCCCGCTCCAGGGAGACGATGAGGTAGACGCTCTCCGGGTAGTGGGCGTTCCAGGCGTCCGTGGCCGAGGGATAGGCCGGGGAGACGGGGTGGGAGTGGTAGATGCCCACCATGGCGTCCCCTTGCTCCTCGAAATCGAACTGCTTGAGCAGGGTCTGGGGATCCACCGTGTAGTCGTGGATGCGGTCCTGGGCCACGTTCCGGGCCCGGATCAGCTCCAGGACCTGGCCGTCCCGCCCGCGCAGGATGCCGCAGACCTCCTCGGGCTTCCCTTCCCGGGCGTGGGCGATGATCTGGTCAACGATGGCTCTGGACAGTCGGATGGGCTCCATGGCAACTCCTTTTCGCGTGGGATGACCGGTGACCGCGCTCACGGCGTGGGGAGCGCGTTCTCCAGGGCCGTGCGCCACAGGGAGACGGTGCAGGCGGCGCTGTCGCTGACCGCCACCAGGACCTGGTCATCCACCAGGGCCGCGCCGACGCCCACCGGCTTCTGGAAGACGTCCGGGCCGCCGAACTGGGCCATGGGCCGTCCTGTGGGGTCGAAGAGGAGCAGCAGGCCCCGCTCCGGATCCGTGAGGAAGAAGCTGTTGGTGGGCAGGCCGGCCAGGTGGGGCGCGTCGAAGGTGTTGGCCCTGGCCACGGCCACGAACCCCTCGCCGCTCTCCACCTGCCAGAGCCGCCCATCCTCCGCAGTGACGGCCCAGAAGCCTCCGTTGGAGAGCCCCAGGACGTCCACCGGCTGGCCCTGGCCCAGGGGCGTGTCCGGCCCACCGAACTGGGCCAGCACCTTGCCCCCGGTGGTGAGCATGACCACCCGGGCCCCGCCGGTGTCCGCCACCAGCAGGTCGCCATCCGGCGTGGTGGCCAGGCCCCGGGGATGGTAGAAGGCCGTCTCCAGGGGCAGGACGCCCGGCACGTCGCCCAGGGGATCCAGACGCAGGATCTGCTGGGCCGCGGCGTCCAGGACGTAGAGCTCCCCGGTGGCGCTCAGGGCCAGGTCGAAGGGCTCCTGGTAGGCATCCCCCTGGAAGAAGCGGACCAGGCCGCCGTCCGCCAGATCTCGCTGGACCAGCCGCCGGTTGCCGGCATCGGCCACCACCACCCGACCTCCCAGCCCATCCACAACCGCGCCCCGGGGCTGCTGGAACTGTTCGTCGCCGCTTCCGCAGCCCTGCCCCACCTGCCAGACCAGCTCCAGGGGAAGCTGGGGCAGGCCGCTGGGCGGCGCTGTGTTGCTCGGCAGGTTGCCCGGGACAGGCCGGGGCGCAGCGGTGGGATCGGCCGAGGAGAAGCTCTCCCGGGGCAGGGGAAGCTGGGGCAGAGTCAGGTTGTCCGTGGCCGCTTCCGGGGGCAGGGGGGCCAGGAAGCCGCTGGGCAGCTCGTCCAGGAGCAGGCCCGGGGGCTGCCAGAGCAGGTGGATGGCGGGGATGTCGCTCCCGGGCCGGTAACGCAGCTCCAGGTCGTGCCAGCCCCGGGCCAGGTAGATGGCCGCCTCCTGGAAGGGGAAGGGGCCGGTCTCCTCCTGGGCGCTAGGCTCCAGGGTCACCAAGGGCTGGCCATCCACGGAGAGGCTGGCGAAGCCGTCACCGGAGAGGGCCAGGCGGTACTCCCCGTCCACCGGCGCGGCCAGCTTGGCCACCCAGGTCACGGAGAAGGGGCGGGGCAGGCTGGGGTCCGGCTGCAGGATAGGCTCCCGGCGCTGGGTGAGGACGGGCCCGCTCCAGTCGTCGGTGGCGTAGTAGGTGCCCAGGAGGCCGACGGTGGGCAGGGCCAGGTCGTAGAGGGCCCGGCGAGGGATGACCTCCGTCGCGCCGGTGGGCGTGCGCCAGGTCACGGAGAGATCCTGGGCCGTGGGGCCGCTGCGGTAGCCCATCTCCAGCCGGTAAAGGCCCTGGGCCAGGGTGCGCCGCTGCTCCGTCAAGCCCAGGGAACTCTCCAGGATGAGCTCGTCGTCCAGCTCCAGGCTGAAGGTGGCGTCCCCGGCCTGGACCTGGAAGGTGTACTCCCCGTATTCCGGGACCAGGAGGGAGCCCCGCCAGCTCACCGCGAAGGGGGGCGGCAGGGGCGGCTGGCTGGCCCAGTCGAAGCGCAGGGGGCCATCCTGGCGCAGGAGGGCCGGCTCGCCGCCGCCGGGCTCCTCCCCGGGGAAGTAGCGGCCCGGCAGCCCCTGGATCTGGGTGGCCAGCTCCTGGGGCACGTGGAAGACGGTGTAGAGGAGCTGGCCCGTCTCCGGCTCCCAGAGCTCCTCCACCGGCGCGGCCAGGTAGACCTGGCGCAGGAGCGCGTCCAGGGCCCGGTCATCCCCGGGGAGGACGTAGCGCAGGTCCCCGGCCAGGGGCTCCGGGTAGGGGATGTGCCGGGCCGGATCCAGGGGCTGGAGCTCCGGGGGATCCGCCAGGAGGGCCCGACCGCCAGCCAGGCGAGTGGCCGGGTGGGTCAGGTCCCCCGGGGGCAGGAGGATGCGCTGGCCAGGGTTCGGGGCCTCGGTGAGGAGCCGGGCCAGATACTCGCCCAGGCGCGCCCGGGGCGCGTTCTGGACGTCCAGCAGGGCCAGGTCGCCCAGGCCGTCCAGGAGGCGCAGGCTGGGCAGGGCCATCCCGGCCAGGAGCAGAAGGAGCCCGACCCTGAGCAGGGTCCTGGGCGGGAGGAGGCCGGCCCAGGCGTCACCAAGGGCCTGGACCAGAGGATCCAACGCCAAGGCCGCGGCGAGGAAGGCCAGGGGCAGAAGGGGGAGGAAGGCGAACGGGCCGGCCTCCTCCACCGCTTTTCCAGAAAGGAGCAGCTCCCAGCCACCCAGGAGGATCACCCCCAGCAGGAGCAGGCGGGCCGGGCTGCGCCGGAAGTGACGCAGGCTGACGGCCAGGCCCAGGAGGGCCAGCGCGCCGGTCAGGGAGGTGAGCAGGGGCGCGTCCAGGAAGCCGGGGGCCAGGAGGGGGCCCTGGCGGAAGAGTGCGGTGGCCAGGCCGGTCAGGCGCTCCCCCAGCTGGGCGAAGCGGGAATCCAGCAGGGGACCCAGGCGGGTGAGGGCCAGGGGGGCCACCGTGATCAGAGCGGTGACTTCGTGGACCGCACTGTGGACCGCGCTGTGGACCGGGCCGCCCAGCCGTCGATGACGGGGCAGGGAGAGGGCGCTCCAGGCCAGGATGGGCAGCCAAAGCGGGGGCGAGGCGTAGGCGGCCAGGCCGGCGACCAGGCCGGTCTGGAACCAGACCCGGCGCCCTCCTTGTTCGCGGGCCCGGGAGAGGAGCCAGAAGAGCAGGAAGAGGAGCACGGCCAGAAGCAGCTCTGGACTGAGACCCCGGGAGGCTCGGATGTGCCAGGGGCTGAGGGCCAGGAGGGCGGCCAGGAGCAGGCCGGTGGCCGGGCGCAGGAGGCGGCGGGTGGCGGCGTAGGCCAGGGGCACGGTGGCCAGGCCCAGGAGGGCGGCTGTCCAACGCAGGGCGGTGAGCCCCGGGGAGAGCAGGCCAGCCACCCCGCCCAGGAGCAGGGTGAAGGCAGGGCTGGGGCTGGCCAGCAGGCCGGTCAACGAGGGCTGGAGGGACCAGGTCAGGGCCTGGAGCCCGGCCGCGCACTCCGGGTCGCTGCAGCCTGGGGGCAGGCTGGCGGCCTTCCAGAGGCGTAGGGTCCCGGCCAGGAGGGTGATCCCGGCCAGGGTCAGGGCGACGGTGCGGGGGCTGAGGCTCAGGGGGTCCGGGGGCTGGGCCTGGCGCTGGCCGGTGAGGGCCATGCGCACGAAGCGGCCGGCGGCGTCCACGCTCCAGCGGGCGCTGGGCCGGGGGTAGCGGGTGGTGGGTCCAGGCCAGTGGGCCCCCGCGGCCAGGAGGAGCAGCCCCAGGAGCCAGAGCAGGCCGGGCAGGGCCAGGGGGCTCCTCGCCTCCATGCCCTGGGCCAGAAGCAGGGCCCCGGTCAGGCCCAGGAGAGCCCCCGCGGCGAAGAGCGCCCGGCCGGTCAAGGGCCAGGGGGCCGTGGGCGGCTGGATCCTGGGCCGGGGCGGGGCTGGTGCCTGGGCCGCGAAGAGCAGCCCGGCCAGGAGAGCCAGGAGCAGGCCGTCGCGCAGGGCGATGCTGGCCTCCACGTCCGGGCTGTGGAGGAGCCGCTGGGCCCAGAGGGCCAGGAGTGTGGCCAGAAAGAGCCAGGAAAGTCGGCGCATGGGGTGGGGTTTAGGGCTCGCTACATCGAAAACACGCTCACTCCAAGGGCAGGGCCCCTCGCACTTCCTCGATCAGGGGGTCGATCTCCTGGATCTTGGCGTACTCCTCGTCCCAGAAGTCCTGGCTGGCCATGTGGCGGATGGCGCTGGAGGAGTAGCCGAAACGGCTCCAGAGCTCCTCTTTCATGCGCTGGAGCCGGGCGTGCTGCTGGGCGTCCAGCTCCACGATCTCTCCCAGGCTGCCGCCCAGGAAGACGGCCTTGGCCCAGAGCTCCAGCTGCTCGTCGTCGGGCTTGCCGCCGATACGCTGGTAGAGTTGCTGGCTGACGGAAGGGTAGCGGTCGTAGCTGTCCGTGGCGATGGTGACCACGTTGTCCTCTGGCCCCAGGTCCAGGTAGCGGGCAGTCTTGATGGCGCCGATGATGTTGCAGATGCCGCTGGGACCGAACTTGTCCACCAGGCTGTGGGCCTCCTCCTCGGGGACGCCCAGCCGCTCCACCAGCACCCGGGTCCCGGACTGGATCACCTCCATGCCCCGGACGGTGTCCTCGTCGTGGATGAGCATGAGCAGGTCCGAGTTGAAGACGTTGTGGATCAGGGTGACCATCTTGTCGCCGATGCCCTCGATGCGGTGCTGGCCCTGGCCGCCATTGTAGAGGGTGGGGCACTCCCGGGGCTCCAGGACCACGATCTTGCTGTCCGGCCAGAGGCTCTTCACGTAGTCCCCTGCGGCCAGGGTGCCGGCGCTGCCCGGCGCGCTGACGAAGGCGGTCACCTTGCCGTGGCCCACGTCCCGGGCGGCCTGGACCACCGCGTCCCCGGTGACGTGGCGGTGGAAGCGGTAGTTGGGCAGGAGCTCGAACTGGGCCAGGACCACGTACTCGTCCGGCTTGCTCACGTACTCGCTGTGGGTGCGCTCCAGGGTCAGGATCACGTCCGACTCGGTGCCGGGGGTCAGGTCCAGGTCCCCGCCGTACTTGCGGATGCGCTCGTAGCGCTCCTTGCTCATGTTGTCGGGCATGACCACCACCGCCTGGTAGCCCTTGAGCTTGCTGATGTAGGCGGTGCCGATGCCAAAGTTGCCCGTGCTGGGGCCGATGACCGTCTTGTCCCCAGGGCGCAGGCCGTTGAGGGCCTCCTCCTCGGCCAGGGTGACGTAGGCCGGGCCCACCTTCATGCTGCCCGAGGGGAAGTGACGCCCGCTGAGGACGATGATGTTGGCCCGGACACCGGTGAGGGCTTTGGGCAGGACGATGCGCTCCACCTGGGCGCCGGTGTTCTTCCAGTTGATGTTGAAGAGGTTCAGGGGGCTGAGCTCGTCCTCGTGGAGGGCGCGCCGGGCTGCCTCCCGCAGCTTCTCCGGCAGGATCATGGGATCTCGCATCTCCGCGTAGGTGGGTCCAGGGACGATGGGTCGCGACATGGTGAATGGTCCTTTCCTGTGAGACTGGACGAAGGAACTGAATGGAAGACGAGACGACAGAAGACGAAGGACAGCGGCAGGGAATTGGGCAGGCGGATCCGCTGGGGAAGGGGCGGTGATGAGTGATGGGTAAAGAGTAATGGGTACAAAGAGGAAGGAGGAAGGTGGCGCGTCCCACTCTTTACCCCTTACTCTTTACTCCTGACTTTTCCTCCTTCCCCAAGGCCTCTCGCACCGCCTCCAGGGTGGGCGGGATGACCGTCACTCCGCCGGTGACCTCCATGGCGGCGCGGACGTCCTTGAGCCCGCTGCCGGTGACGATGACCACCACTGTCTCCTGGGGTTGGACCAGGCCATCGGCCAGGGCCTGGCGCAGCCCGGCGAAGGCCGCGGCCCCGGCCGGCTCCGCGAAGACCGCAGCCTGGCGGGCCAGGGGCAGCATGGCCTCCAGGATGGCCGCGTCGGGCACGGCCAGGAAGGCGCCCCCGGTCTGGCGCACCGCGTTCAGGGCCTTGACCGGGTCCCGGGGGGCGTCCACGCTGATGGAGTCGGCCCGGGTGGTGGCCTGCACCGGCTCCGGGAGCTCCCTCCCCTGGCGCCAGGCATTGTAGAGGGCCGGGCTGCCCGTGGATTGGACCCCGTAGATGCGGGGCATGCTCTCGATCCAGCCCAGGGCCCGCAGGTCCTTGAAGCCCTTGTGCACCCCGCCGATGATGCAGCCATCCCCCACGGAGACGAAGACCGCGTCCGGGGCCAGGAAGGGGGTTTCCGCACCCAGGGTCAGCTGCTGGGCGATCTGCTGGGCGATCTCCAGGGAGACCGTCTTCTTGCCCTCGGTCATGTAGGGGTTGTAGCCCGTGTTGCGGTTGTACCAGCCAAACTCCTGGCAGGCGGCCACGCAGAGGTCGAAGGCGTGATCGTAGCTGCCGTCCACAGCCAGGACCCGGCTGCCGTAGATGAGGAGCTGGGCGATCTTGGCCTGGGGCGCGGACTTGGGCACGAAGATGATGTTCTCCTGGCCCGCGGCCGCGCACTGACCGGCCAGGGCCGCGGCCGCGTTGCCGGTGCTGGCCGTGGCGATGATGGGCCGCCCTTCCTCCTGGGCCCGAGCCACCGCGATGGCCGAGGCCCGATCCTTCAAGGAGGCGGTGGGGTTGCGGCCGTCGTCCTTGATGAAGAGCCGGGGCAGGCCCAGGGCCTCGCCCAGACGCCGGGCGTGAAAGAGGGGTGTGCCCCCCACGGCCAGGGGGGAGAGGCTCTCCCGGTGGGCGATGGGCAGCAGGGGCCACCAGCGGCCGATGGAGGGGTCTGGGTCCCCAGCGATCTGGGTGGGGTCCACCGCCTGGCGGATGGCCGGGTAGTCGTAGAGGACGTCCAGGGTGCCCAGGTCGCTGCCCTGGTTGGGCCGGCAGGAGCAGACGTACTCGATCTCCCCGGGCGCGTACTCCCGCCCGCAGCGCAGGCAGCGGAGGCCGGTGATGAAAGGGGGCGCATCGGCGGGCGACGGCTGGAGGGTGGTCATGGCTCCTTGCTCCTTCCCTGAGACGGGCCGGATGCAGGCCCAGAGGCGGGCAGACTCGGCGGTCTGACCCGAGCTGTCTATCCGAGTTGTCTGACAACTGTGGCTTCTATGGTACACGCTGGCCAGGCTTCTGGCAAGTGCGGCTGAGGCTAGCAGCTTTGTGGCTTTGTGCAACGCTTGACAATAAAACCGAATCCGCTACAATGGGGCCAGATTTCCCCCAGGCCTTACAGCGCAGTCACCCTACCACTGCCTGCCGCCCTGTCACCATCGACTTCGCCCGATTTTCAACCCTACGGCTTTTCCAGTCCGCGACAGGGCTACGTTGCGCCAGATCTCGCGCTATCATCTTCAATTTTCAAACATCCGATCCGTTCCATCCCAGTTCAATCCAACCCCACTCAATCAAAGGAGAAAGAGCGATGAAGCGTAGAGAATTTCTAGGATGGGCCGCCAAAGGAGCGGTGGGCGCGGCGGCGCTGGGCATTGCCGCCTGCCAGGCGCCGGCCGCCGCGCCAGCTGCCGTGAGCGAAACGGAGCAGAAACTCGCCAACGAGGCGGCCAGCGATTCCGCACTGCCCGAGATCGAATGGCAGATGGCCACCAGCTGGCCCCCCTCCCTGGACACCATCTACGGTGGCGCCCAGGTCTTCGCGGAGCGGGTGGCGGCCATGACCAACGGCAAGTTCCAGATCACGCCCCGGGCCGCGGGCGAGCTGGCCCCAGGCCTGGAGGTGCTCAACGTGGTCCAGGAAGGCGCGGTCCCGGTGGGGCACACCGCCTCCTACTACTACGTGGGCAAGAGCCCGGTGACCGCCTTCGGCACGGCCCTGCCCTTTGGCCTCACGGCCCGGCAGAACAACGCCTGGTTCTATGAAGGGGGCGGCCTGGCCACCCTGCAGGAGTTCTACAAGGACCGCTTCGGCGTGATCCAGTTCCCGGCAGGCAACACCGGCGTGCAGATGGGCGGCTGGTTCAACAAGGAGATCAAATCCGTGGCGGACATGCAGGGGCTGAAGATGCGCATCCCTGGCCTGGGCGCCAAGGTGATGGACCGGCTGGGCGTGCTGGTGCAGGTCCTGCCCGGCGGCGAGATCTTCCAGGCCCTGCAGACCGGCGCCATCGACGCCGCGGAGTGGGTGGGCCCCTACGATGACCAGAAGCTGAGCTTCCACAAAGCGGCCAAGTTCTACTACTATCCAGGCTGGTGGGAGCCCGGCCCGAGCCTGGAGGTCCAGATCAACCTGGACGCCTGGAACGAGCTGCCGGAGATCTACCAGGAGATCGTGCGCACTGCGGCCCACCAGGCCAACGCCATCATGCTGGCCCGCTACGACGCCAAGAATCCGGTCGCGCTCCAGCAGCTGCGGGAGGAGGGGGACATCACCCTGCTGCCCTTCCCGGACGACGTGATGAAGGCGGCGGAGGAGGCGGCCTTCGACCTGTACGATGAGTTCTCCGCCGCGGATCCGGACTTCGCCTCCATCTTCAAGGAGTGGCTGGCCTTCCGCAACAGCATCCAGGAGTGGCACGGCCTGGCCGAGACCAGCTTCCTGAACTACGTGGGCCGGGAGCGCTGATCCGCCAACCCCAGCGAACCACGCAATCGAGTCGAAGCGAAAAGACGGGTGGACGCCTTGCGAGAGGGTCCACCCGTCTTTTTGGTCGGTTTCTTCTGCGGTCGATTGGGTTCGGGAGAGCAGGGAGCGGAGATCGGCCAGCAGATCGCCCCGCTCCTGTCCCTGGCCTCCTCTCCCTGGATCAGGAGCCCGCGGCCCGCACCAGCCACTGCACCGTCTCGGGGAAGAGGATCACGATGACCAGGGCGATGCCCTGGAGGACCATGAAGGGCAGGGCCCCCTTGTGGATGTCGATGGTCTCCACCTCCGGCGGAGCCACGCTCTGCAGATAGAAGAGGGAGAAGCCCACAGGCGGGGAGATGAAGGCCATGTTGAGGTTGATGGCCATCATCACGCCGAACCAGACCAGGTCCACGCCCAGGGCCTGGGCCGCAGGCACGAAGAGGGGCATGGCGATGAAGCTGATCTCGATGAACTCCAGGTTGATGCCCAGGAGAAAGATGGCGATATTGGCCACAACGATGAAGCCCCAGAAGCCGCCAGGCAGGCCGGTGAGCAGACTTTTCACGTACTCCTGCCCCCCCAGGCCGTCGAAGACCAGGCCGAAGAGGGTGGAGCAGAAGAGGATCATGATGACCAGGGCGGTGATGTTGGCTGTGGAACGGGCCGAGTCCTTGATCAGCTGCCAGGTCAGGTTGCGGTTGAGCCAGGTGAGGAAGACGGCCCCCACCGCGCCCACCGCGCCGGCCTCCGTGGGGGTGGCCACACCGAAGAAGATGCTGCCCAGGACGGCGAAGATGAGCAGAAGGGGCGGCACCACAGCCACCAAAGTTCGGCGGATCAGGGCTGCGCCCTTCAGGGTGCGGGCCTCCGGCGGCAGAGCCGGGGCGTCCTGGGGCCGGATCCAGGCGATGAAGAGCACGTAGAGGGCATAGAGGCCGGAGAGGATGAGCCCGGGGATCAGCGCGCCCAGGAAGAGATCCCCCACGCCCACGCCGATCTGATCGCTGAGCACCACCAGCACCAGGCTGGGCGGCAGGAGCTGGGCCATGGTCCCAGAGGCGGTGATGATGCCCGTAGCCAGCTGATGGTTGTAGCCGTAGCGGACCATGATGGGCAGGGAGATCATGCCCATGACGATGACCGTCGCCGCCACCACGCCTGTGGCAGCGGCCAGCAGGGTGCCCACGATGACCACGGCCAGGGCCAGCCCTCCCCGCATGGGCCCCAACAGGATGCCCACCGTCTCCAGCAGGCGCTCGGCCAGGCCGGACTTCTCGAACACCGCTCCCATGAAGACGAAATAGATAATGGCCAGCAGGGTGAAGTCCGACATGGTGCCGAACCAGCGGTTGGGCAGGAGGCGCAGCAGCCGGGCGTCGAAGGTGCCCACAGCCATGCCGATGAGCAGGAAGACGATGGCCGTCCCAGCGAAGGAGAAGGCCACCGGGTAGCCGTAGAGGATAAGCACGAAGAAGAGAATGAACATTGCCAAAGCGAGCCATTCGAGTCCCATGGGGCGTTCCTCGCAGATGGGTGTGGGATGGGATACCGATGTGGGATGGTCGGAAAGGACGGTGGCGGGGCCGGGAGGTGCAGGGCGTCTGGGTCGAGCCGGGATCGGGGGGATGGCTCGGTGGGGATGGACCGCTCCAGACGCGACGCCCAGCCGCTACTCGATGCGCAAGGGGGCCTCGACCTCCAGCTCTTCCACCACCACGGGCACCTCCTCGTCCCGGCCGGTCATCACCACGTAGAGTTTGATGATCTCGGAGATGGCCTGGAAGAAGAGGGTGACGAAAGCCACGATGATCATGGTCTTGATGGGGGCCCGGGGCAGGCCGCTGGGATCCGGGGACATCTCCATGGGGCCCCAGCCGCCGCCGGGCAGCCGCCCCCAGGAGGTGAGCACCGGCTTGTAGGTCACGTAGATGCCCAGGAGGCTGTAGGGGATCAGGAAGAAGATATGGCCCCAGAAGTCCAGCATGGCCTTGCGACGCTTGGGCCAATTGGCGTAGATGAAATCCACCCGCACGTTGATGCCGTGCTTGAGGATGTAGGCGAAGCCCAGGAAGAAGACCAGGGAGTAGAGGTACCATTGCAGCTCGATGAAGAGGTTGGTGGAGAGCCGCACCCCGATGAAACGGCCCAGGTAGCGGGCCAGGACGTTGTAGAAGCCGATGATCACCGTCAAGATCACCAGGATCATGGAGAGCCATCCCAGGCGTTCCGAGACAGCATCAACGATTCGTGTGTACTTCAAGAGGATTTTCAGCACGGGCGTGTCTCCTGTGGATTCGGGAGGCAGGTCGAGGTGGCCTTATGATAACGAATTTTCACAAAATGACAAATGGCCGTCAAACCGTCCTGAAAAATGAACTTGTCATCTTCTCTGGGCATGGTGTATACTAAACCCATCCGAGGCGCCTCTAATCCAAGCTCGACGCGAGATCGCCCCAGGAACTCCCGGGCCGTCTCGCCGTCAAGGTCCTTCACCCCCGACCCGACTGATTCCACCCGGATGACTGTGCCCATGCCACCCAGCTCCCTGGCTGGTGAAGCGCGTCCCTGACGCATGCGCGAGCAGGACAGCATCCCACCCAAAACGTTTCTGTTGCACCGTCCCAACAGTGTTCCAGCACCGTCTCAAGAACGTCTCTCTCAAGACCGGCTCAAGGATGGCCCAGCCTGACCGGGCATGGTCCGAGAGCAGGCCGAGGCAGACTTCGCCGGACTGGTTCCGTCGGATGCGGAGCAACAGATCTCGGAGGCAGGCTTTGACAACCCGTTCCAACCCCATGTCCTCCCAGGAGACCACTCCTCATCCCCAACCTCACCAGGCCCAATCCCACCAGGGGCGTGGTCTCACTGCCCTGTTGGTGGCTGGAGACGTGCTCGCCCTGGTGATCTTCGTGGTGTTGGGGCGAATCAGCCACGGCTTCACCAGCGACTGGCTGCTCAATCTGGCCCGGATCCTGACCCCCTTCCTGCTGGGCTGGTTCATTGCCGCCTGGCTGGCCGGGGCCTATCGCACAGAATTTGTGACCCAGCCTACGGTCTTCCTGGGACGAACTGGGGTTTCCTGGCTGATAGGCATCCCCCTGGGTCTCCTGTTCCGGCGTGTGCTCTTCCAGAACAGCGTTGCCCTATCCTTCGCCCTGACCACCCTGATCTTCACGGCCCTCTTCCTCATCGGCTGGCGGGCCATCCTGGTCTGGCGCCTGAACCGACGCTAGTGGCAGGGTGCAAGGCCCCAACCCGCTCGCATCATTTTCTACACAGCACATCTCTTCCAACCCACATCTCGGACTATCTGGCAGGCGCACTATGGCTCAAAGCGATGTGACCACTCCCACCTCCCAGCCACCCGCCTCCTCCCTGGGCGCGGTGCCCACAGGTCGGCGGTGGAACAAGATCAAGGCGGCGGTGGAGGGCTATCTCTACCTGACCCCCACCCTCATCGGCCTGACTCTGTTCGTCTTCTGGCCCATCGTCTCCTCTCTGAACCTGAGTCTGCAGCGCATCGCCCCCTTCGGCAACCGATCCCGCTACGTGGGGTTGGACAATTATATCAAGACCCTGACCAGCCCAGACTACTGGGAGACGGTGCGGGTCACCCTCTTCTTCGTGCTGGGGACTGTGCCCACCGGCTTGATCCTCTCTGTGGCCCTGGCCATCGCCCTGGCCTACCCCTTGGGGCGGCTGGATCCGGTCTACCGAACGTTGATCTTCGTACCGGTGGTCATCAGCAGCGCGGTGACGGGGGTGCTCTTCAAGTGGCTCTACCATCCGGTGGTGGGCTACATCAACTACGGCCTGCTCCAGCTGGGCCTCATCAACAGCATGGGGGAGGGGCCCAACTGGTTCGCGGACAAGACCTGGGCCCTGGTGGCGGTGATCGTGGCCACCACCTGGCGCCAGCTGGGGTTCAACGTGATCGTGGCCCTGGCTGGGGTCCAGAACATCGACGAATCCTACTACGACGCGGCCAAGGTGGATGGGGCCAACGCCTGGCAGCGCATCCGCCACATCACCTTGCCCCTCATCTCCCCCACGCTCTTCTTCCTGCTGATCATCAACGTCATCTACAGCTTCCAGGCCTTCGGCGAGATCGACGTGCTGACCCAGGGCGGGCCGGGGCGAGCCACCACCAACCTGGTCTACTCCATCTACCGCATCGCCTTTGTGGACGCCCGGGACCGGGGCCTGGCCTCGGCCCAGGCCTACCTGCTGGCCCTGATGATCCTGCTCATGTCCTACATCCAGTTCGTTACGGTGAACAAACGGGTCCACTACCAATAGCCGCACCGACTAGCCGGCCGGCGCCGTCACTGGCAGGTCACCGGCGCTGGCAAAAAGGACCCGGCCTCTCCGTTCCACGCATCAGCGAAGGCAGCCTATGAGCACCATCACCAACCTGACCACCATACGCCCCAAGCGCATCGACCGGACAGGGCTGATCATCCATCTCTTCCTGCTCTTCTCCGGGCTTCTCATCTCCACGCCCATCATCATCGCCTTCTTCACCAGCTTCAAAGAGCCCAGCCAGATCATCACCTTCCCGCCCTACCTGCTGCCCAAGGAGTGGACCTTCGCCAACTACGTCACCGCCTGGACGGCCACCCCTTTCGGCCGGCATCTGCTCAACAGCACCATCCAATCCGGCGCCATCGTCATCTTCCAGGTGGTCTTCAGCGTGCTGGCCGCCTACGCCTTCGCCAGCCTGGAGTTCCCAGGCCGGGATTGGCTCTTCTACCTGGTCATCGGCAGCTTGATGGTGCCCTTCGAGCTGGTCTTCATCCCCAATTTCGTCTTCGTCTCCGGCCTTGGCTGGGCCAACACCTACCAGGGGCTGGTGGCGCCCTTCATGGCCAGCGCTTTCGGCGTCTTCATGCTGCGCCAGTTCTTCCTCACTGTGCCCAAGGAGCTGCACGACGCGGCCAAGATCGACGGGGCCAGCAACTGGCGCTACATGTGGCAGATCCTGGTTCCGGTGAGCAAAGGCTCCATCGGCGCCTTCGCCATCTTCGCCTTCCTGAGCGCCTGGAACCAGTACCTGTGGCCCCTGATCATCACCAACAGCGACCAGATGCGCACCCTGCAGATCGGCATCCGTTTCTTCATGAACACCCTGGAGCGGGGCGCGGACTGGGGGCCCATCATGGCCGGCTCCATGATCGCCATGGGGCCCACCCTGGTGGTCTTCCTGGTGGCCCAGCGCCAGTTGGTCAAGGGCATCGCCATGACCGGGCTCAAGGGCTGAGCCCGGTGTGCTGCGACAGCCGCTATCATCCATCCCCTGCGGGGCGCTGTGTCGAGCCCCGACACCTGCCGTCCGTGTCTGCTGTTCGTGTGTGATATCTGTGTGTGATATCTGTGTTTGATATCTGTGTTTGATGTGCTCGATTTCCTGTGTTTGACGTTCGCTAGTCGCTCGAGTTCGTTGATCCCCCAACCACTACGGTTCCATTTTTTC
>CAYQEB010000003.1:69354-72253 GCA_964416395.1 uncultured Caldilineaceae bacterium
GTTCGCTAGTCGCTCGAGTTCGTTGATCCCCCAACCACTACGGTTCCATTTTTTCACCACTCTCACCCTGTCATCTCGAAGGAGGACACAATGAATCGAAAGTTTGTTTGGTTTAGCCTGGTGCTGGTGTTGGCCATGGTGATCTCCGCCTGCGCCGCACCCGCTGCACCGGCGCCAGCCCCCGCCCAGGAAGAAGCCGCCCCGGCCCAGGAAGAGGCGGCCCCGGAGGCCAAGGAAGAAGAGGCCATGCCCAAGGAGGTCATCACCCTGGAGTTCTGGCACTCCATGGGCGGCAACCTGGGCGAGCTGGTGGACGAGCTGGTGGCCCGCTTCAACGACAGCCAGGACGGGATCGTGGTCAACGCCACCTACCAGGGCAGCTACGACGACGCCTTCAACAAGATGCAGGCGGCCATGGAGACGGGCCAGCTGCCCCAGATCACCCAGAACTTCGACATCGCCTTCCAGGCCATGGTGGACACCGGCGTGGTGCTGCCGGCCTGGAAGATGATCGAGAAGTACCAGGACTTCGATCCTGAGGTGCTGGTGCCGGCCGTGCGGGAATACTACTCCGACGAGAACGGCCTGGTGGCCCTGGCCTTCAACAGCTCCACCCCCATCCTCTACTACAACGCGGACATGTTCGAGGCCGCCGGCGTGCCGGACATCGAGGGCAGCCTGACCTTCAGCGAGTTCAAGGCCATGTGCGACAAGCTCATGGAGGCCGAGGTGGCCCCCTACTGCTTCACCTTCGGCCAGGTGGGCTGGTACTTCGAGCAGATCCTGGCCAACAGCGGCGGCCTCTACTTCAACAACAACAACGGCCGCACAGGCCGGGCCACCGCCGTGGAGTTCAACAGCGGCCAGGGCGTGGAGGTCTTCACCTTCCTCAACAGCTTGATCCAGGAAGGCTACGCCCCCAACCTGGGCAGCACCTGGACCGAGACGGACAGCACCTTCCAGACCGGCCAGGCGGCCATCGAGATCGACTCCACCTCCGACGTCTCCATCATCGAGAAGTCCGACTTCCCCGTGAAGACGGCCTTCATCCCCCACTCGGACAGCAGCGAGCGCAACGGCGTCATCATCGGCGGCGCGGCCCTCTGGCTGGTGGATTCGGGCGACGAGGCCATCAACCGAGCCTCCTGGGAGTTCATGAAGTTCATGGCCGCTCCCGAGCAGCAGATCACCTGGCACACCGGCTCCGGCTACTTCCCGGTCAACCTGAAGGCCCACGAGGATCCTCGCCTGCAGCAGTTCTGGGACGAGCACCCCAACTTCCGCACGGCCATCGACCAGCTGGTCACCACCAAGACCGTCCTGGATGATGGCTCCCTGAACTACGCGGTGCTGGGCGGCCGAGCCGGCCCCTTCCCCGCCATCCGCAAGCTCATCGTGGAGGCCTACAGCCGGGTCCTGAACGACGGCCTGACCCCACAGGAGGCCCTGGACGAAGCCGCGGAGAAGGCCAACGAGCTGCTGGCGGAGTACAACGCCTTCTTCGAGTAGCATGGATACGGAAGCGCCACTAGGCAGCACCGGGTAGAAACCGGGTAGAAACCAAGGAGTAACGAGTAAGGGTCGCTCGCGAACACCTTACTCGTTACTCCTTACTCTTTTCACTCTTTATTCCTTGCCCTTTACCCATTTTCAGCAGTTCACGAATTCGTAGCGGAGTCGGCATCCTCAGAGGCCGATTCCAGAGGGGCGATGCCGCATCGGAGGATGCTCACGCCTCCGTTTGGCTAAAATCGTGAATGACTGATTTTCACTCCCCCTTCGTCTCGTATCGGACCAACCCCATGCCTTCCAGCATCCGTCACACCGCCTTCTTCATCGGACTCGCCACCCTGGCCGCTGCCCTGCTGGCTGGCTGCGCCGTGATCGGCGTCCGCACAGCCCCCGCGCCCCCGCCCACCCCCATCCCCTGGGACCAGCCCCAGGTGACCGTCTTCCAGGAAGGCTTCCTGGGGCCCATCGGCATGGCCGAGCTGCCCGACGGCAGCCTGCTGGTGGCCGAGGAGGGCACCGGCGGCCGGGATGACAGCGGCGGCGTCAGCCTCATCAAGCCCGACGGCAGAGCCGGGCGGCTCATCAGCGGCTTCCCCAGCACCCGGGACGCGGGGGACCTGGCCGGGGTGCCCCTGGTCAGCCTCTCCCCAGACGGCAGCCGCCTCTACGTGGGCAACTTCGGCGCCGGCCACCTCTGGGTCCTGCCCCTGACGCCGGAGCAGCAGGAGAAGGGCCTGGACATCCCGCCGGAGCCCTTCACCCCCCAGGACCTGGACGTAGCCATGCGGCCCTGGAACAATGTACGCTTGGTCAACCCCTTCGACATGACCTACGACCCCGCGGGCGTGCCCGTGGTCTCCGACGCCAGCGAGAACGGCGTGGCCAAGGAGACGCCTGACGACCGCACGGTCTTCATCCACCGCTTTGCGGACCTGCCCAACCCGGAGAAGCCCTGGGACACCATCGAATCCGTGCCCACCGGCATCCTGCGGGTGGATCGGCCGGACGGCCAGCCGGAGTACCTGGTCACCCTGCTCGGGGGCTGCCCCTACCCGGAAGGGGGCGGCCAGCTGGTGGCCATCGACGAGGAGCGCAACCAGCGCACAGTGGTGGACGGCTTGAACATGCCCATCGACGTGACCCGAGGGCCGGACGGCAGCCTGTTGGTCCTGGAGTTCGCCCGCTTCACTCCCGGCTCCAGCTGTTTCGACGGCTCCGGCTACCGCCCCGAGACCGGCCGCCTCAGCCGCCTGCTGCCCGACGGCTCCCTGGAGCCAGTGCTCACCGACCTGAACTTCCCTGGCTCGGTCCTGGCCGCCCGGGATGGCAGCCTCTACATCAGCGAGGTCTTCCACGGCCGCATCCTGCGGGTCACCTTCGGGGAGCC
>CAYQEB010000003.1:72353-84258 GCA_964416395.1 uncultured Caldilineaceae bacterium
CCTGCGCCACCTGCCACAGCCCGGACTTCGCCATGGCCGACGGCCGGGTGCTGCCCATCGGCTCCGGCGGGGAGGGGCTGGGCCCGCACCGCCGCTTCGCGGAGCGCCTGGCTCTGGGACCCGAAGCCAGCCCGGTGCGCCGCCTCACCGCGGTGATGGACGAGGAGGGCAACGCCTGGGTGGGCAACCCCTTCCTGGGTCGGTTCGTGCCCCGCAACTCCCAGACGGTGATCAACGCCGCCCTCTCCCCGGTCCAGTTCTGGGACGGTCGGGTGGAGCAACAGGAGCCCGGCGGCCCGGTCCGCACCCTGGAGGCGGAGGTGAATCGCCTGGGCCTCACGGACCCCCTGGCCACCCAGGCCCTCTTCCCCATCGTCAGCACCCTGGAGATGGCCGGGGCCACCTTCGGCGAGCTGGCGCCCCCGTCCATCCGCCGGGCCCTGCTGGAGCGGCTGCGGGCCATTCCCGAGTACCGGCAGGCCTTCGCCCAGGCCTTCGGGGACACGGACGGCGATCCCATCACTCTGGAGAGGCTGGCCGCGGCCGTGGCCGCCTTCCAGCGCACCCTCATCTTCACCGACGCCCCCTGGGACCGCTACCTGGCCGGGGATTCAGAGGCCCTGAGCCAGGAGCAGAAGCGGGGCGCGCTCCTCTTCTTCGGGGCTGCGAAGTCCGGGGTCAACTGCGCGGCCTGTCACAGCGGGGATCTCTTCACCGACAACGCCTACCACAACCTGCTGGTCCCCCAGCTGGGGCCAGGGAAGGGCCACGGCTACACCGGCCGAGAGGACTGGGGCCGGGCGGGCGTGAGCTTCGACTGGCGAGACCGGTACCGCTTCCGCACACCCAGCCTGCGCAACGTCTCCTTGACCGGGCCCTACTTCCACGACGGCGCCTTCCCCACCCTGGAGGCGGCCATCCGCCACCACGCGGACATCTGGGGCAGCGCGGCCAGCTACGACCCCAGCCAGCAGGAGATCCCGCCTTCCCTCTTCAGCAGCCTGCGCCCCTTCCAGCCGGAGAAACAGGGAGACACCGTGGATCCGCTCCTGGCCCAGGGCCTGCCCCTGGACGATCAGGACGTGGCGGATCTGGTGGCCTTCCTGGAGGCCCTGACCGACCCCGCCGCCCGGGATCTGGCGCACCTCTTCCCGGAGGAGTTGCCCAGCGGCCTGCCGGTGGAGCGGGCCACCGATTTCCCAAGTCTCGCGGATTCGAAGCCCCAATCGCCGCTTCCCCAATCCCAATCGACGAACCAGCCAGCGAATCGGCCAGCGAACCAACCAATCACCGAGTCCTCTGCCCCTGCTGTCTCCGGTCACCGATCTTCCTCCCTCTCCGGCGACATCCGCTTCACCGACGTAGCGCCGGCCCTGGGCCTCACCTTCCGCCACGGCGCCTTCGCCCAGGAGATCTACCCGGACCCGGTGGCGGCCATGGGCGGCGGCCTCTGCTGGCTGGACTTCGACCGAGACGGCTGGCTGGACCTCTATCTGGTCAACTCCTACGCGGAGGACGAGGCGGGCTACTGGGAGCAGCAGGGCGGGCTGCCCCGGAATGGCCTCTTCCGCAACGTGGAGGGCCGCTTCCAGGACGTGAGCCAGGGCTCCGGCGCGGACCTGGCCCTGCGGGGGAACGGCTGCCTGGCCGCGGACTTCAACAACGACGGTTGGACGGACCTCTACGTCACCGCGGACGGGCCCAACGCCCTGCTCTGGAACAACGGGGATGGCACCTTCACGGAGGGAGCCGAGGCCGCCGGCGTGGCTCCGCCGGAGTGGAACAGCGCGGTCGTGGCCGGGGACCTGAACGGCGACGGCTGGCTGGACCTCTTCGTGGCCGCCTACATCGACCTGGACCGGCGGGTGCCCAAGCCGGTGGGCGCTTTCCCCCAGGACTACTACGGCCTGCCGGATCGCCTCTACCTGAACCTGGGGCCTGGCCCGGATGGCCGGGTCACCTTCCGGGAGATCAGCCGGGAGGCCGGCCTGGAGCGGGAGGAGCGGGGCCTGGGCGCGCTCCTCAGCGACCTGGACCAGGACGGGGATCTGGACCTCTACATCGCCAACGACGGGCACCCCAACCGCCTGCACCTGAACGAGCCCTGGCCCGGCGGCCCGTCCGCGGATCCAGAGGGGCTGGGCTTCCGCTTTGTGGAGGTCACGGAGCAGGCCCAGGTGGGGGACTCGGGCAGCGGCATGGGGGTGGCCGGCGGGGACTTCAACGGCGACGGCTGGACGGACCTGCTCATCACCAACTGGGAGCGGGAGCTGAACGCCCTCTA
This sequence comes from uncultured Caldilineaceae bacterium, assembly GCA_964416395.1. Taxonomy (GTDB): domain Bacteria; phylum Chloroflexota; class Anaerolineae; order Caldilineales; family Caldilineaceae; genus S144-5. The sequence continues at coordinate 74,638 of CAYQEB010000003.1, forward strand.
CCGCAACCAGACGCCGGAGAAGGGGCAGCTCACCTTCCAGTACGCCACCTTCCGCATCGGGGTCAGCGGCCTGGGGAACGGCGTCACCGGCTGGGGCGTCCACATGGGCGATTTCGACCAGGACACGGACACGGACATCCTCATCGTCAACGGCCGGGTGCCGGTCACGAACCTGGAGACGGACCCGGAGCTGGTGCGATTCTTCCGCAACCGCACGGTGAACCTGAACGGCGCGCCCCAGCAGCCCAACCGCTTCTTCGATTGGACCGAGCAGGTGGGTCTGGCCCAGGTGGGCCCCCTGCTGGGCCGGGGCGCAGGGGTGGCGGACTTCGACAACGACGGGGACCTGGACGTGGCCATCAACCAGATCGGCGGGCCGGCAGTGCTCCTGCGCAACGAGGGGGAGCCGGGCCACTGGCTCCAGGTCCAGCCGACGCCGCCCCTGCCCGGCACAGTGGTCACCGTGGAGCTGCCCGACGGCCGGATCCTGCGCCGGGAGCTCTACGCAGGGAGCAGCTACCTGGCCACCGAGGCCCCCCGCCTGCACTTCGGCCTGGGTCCTTTCCAGCAGGCGGCCCGGGTGTGGATCCGCTGGCCGGACGGCGCCCTGTCCCAGGAGCAGGACGTCCCTGGGGACCAGCTGTTGGTGGTGGAAGCCGCTGGGGGACGGTAGATCAGGCATCGACAGGGACAGCAGATAGGGGGCGTCAGGCGGAGGGCAGCAGACGGAAAAAACGCGATTCTCCAAACCACAAAAATATGGTATAGTGGTTCCAGAAAGGCAAAGGAAGCTGGTCGTTGGGCGCCCCTCCATCTCGGCGATCCTGTCCCCACATGCCGCAACGGCCCAGCCTGGAGGAAGGGAGAATCCATGTCCACCTACGTTCTGTTGACCCGCTTGACCCCGGATGCCATCGTGGAGCCCCAGGAGCTGGAGAAACTGGCCGCCCAGGTGAAGAAACAGGTGGCGGCCACCTGCCCCGGCGTGAAATGGGTGGCCAACTACGCCCTGCTGGGCCCCTACGACTATCTGGACATCTTCGAGGCGCCGGACAACGAGACCGCGGCCAAGGTGGCGGTGACGGTCCGCACCCTGGGCCAGGCCACCACCGAGGTCTGGACGGCCACGCCCTGGAAGGAGTTCAAGGCGGTGCTGGCCGAGCTGAGCGGCCAGGTCGTCCCCCAGGAGCCGGTGGACGGCGGGGTCGCGGACGAGGTGGACGAGGCCGTGGCCGAGTCCTTCCCCGCCAGCGATCCCCCCGCCTGGTAGCCCCCAACCCACACCCGCGTCGCGGCTCGCTCCCTTCCCCCCAGCCAGGGCGACCCGACTGCGCACCTCAATGGCCGTCGCACGTGACGGCCATTTCGTGTTCAACCGCACCCTTCCCGTTGAACCACACCGAAACCCACATCGACCCAAGGCCGAGCAGACAGGACCGGGCAGGCGCTGGACAAGCCCGGCCCAGCGAGGACATGCCGCCATGCGCATTGCCCTGATCAGCGACGTGTACAAGCCCGTGATCAACGGGGTGGTGAACCACGTCAGCCTGCTGAAACGGTACTACGAGCAGTGGGGGGAGCAGGTCTGGCTCTTTGTGCCGGGCAGCCAGGACGGGCCGGTGGACGAGCCCAACGTGATCCGCATCCCGGGCATCCCCATCGCGGACACGGGCTACCACCTGAGCTTCACCGTGGACCAGCGCAGCCGGGAGCTGCTCAAGCAGATGGACGTGATCCATGTCCACCACCCCTTCGTCAGCGGCAGCATCGGCCTGAGCTTCTCCGTGCGCTACCACATCCCCCTGGTCTTCACCAACCACACCCGCTACGACCTCTACGTGCAGCAGTACCTGCCCCGCCTGCCCGAGGCCATCTCCGAGACAGTGCTCCAGACCTATTTCCAGATGTTCAGCCAGCGCTGCGCGGCCATCATCGCCCCGAGCCCCAGCATCGCCCGGGTGATGCAGAAATGGGGTGTCCAGGGCAAGGTGCGGGTGATCCCCAACGGCATCGAGCTGGAACAGTTCACAGAGCCCAAGGTGCGCTTCCAGCGCGAGGAGCTGGGCATCCCCCAGGACGCGGTGGTGGGGATCTTCGTGGGGCGGATGAGCGGGGAGAAGAGCGTGGATCGGCTCATTCGGGTCTTTGGGGTGTTGGCCCGGGAGGAGCCCAGGGGCCATCTGCTGCTGGTGGGGGGCGGCCCCAAGCTGGAGGAGTACCGGGCCCTGGCCCAGGAGCTGGGGATCCAGGCTCAGGTCACCTTCACCGGCCCGGTCCCCTACGAGGAGACGCCGGGCTACTACCACCTCGCGGATTTCTTCGTCTCGGCCAGCGTCACGGAGGTCCATCCGTTGACCTTCATCGAGGCCGCGGCCAGCGGCCTGCCCTCGGTGGGCATCGCCTCCCCCGGGGTCATCGACATGATCCAGGATGGGGAGACGGGCTTCATCGCCCAGGACAACGACCTGAGCTTCGGCCTGGGCATCCTGAAGCTCCTGCGCATCCGGGAGCTGCGCTGCCTCATGGGGCGGCGGGCCCAGGAGTTCAGCCGCCAGTTCTCGGCCCACAACAACGCCCGCCAGGTGCTCCGGGTCTACCAGGAGGTGGTCAACGAGTGAGCCCTGGGCTGGGCGGAGAATGGGCGGGAAAAACGGTTCTTGAGATCTCAAATCAGATTGCGAAGTTGCTTTTTTTCCTGTATTATGGATAGTGCGCTCTTATTGTCTCCGCGCCTGGATCTTCCTTCCAGGCTCGGGCCCCGGAACGGCGGCTTGCACTTGCAGGACGACCGAGACCCGTAACCATGTCCATGCCACCTGTTTTATCCACATTTATCCGCTTCATTTTCGCACTCATGGGAGGATCCTCACATGCGTTGGGAACCCCTGTTTCGGCTGTTGGGGATGTTGGTGTTCGGCGCTCTTGGCTGGGAGATCAGCAGGATGATGACCGGGGTGGAACGGCTGGAGCAGATGACCCTGGAGTCCGCCAAGCTGATGGTGCCCGTCACCCTGGTGAGCGTCCTCCTGGGCGCGCTGCTCACGCCCTGGATCACCCTGAAGCCAGCCCGGACGGCTCGCTCCACCCTGCGTCAGGTGCCTGTGGCCCAGCTCCTGGCCGGGACCATCGGCCTGGCCATGGGCCTGATCATCGCCGCCCTGCTGGCCTATCCTCTCTCCCTGCTGCCTGACCCCTTCGGCACCATCCTGCCCTTCGTGGGGGTCATCGTCTTCGCCTACCTGGGCGTCACGGTGATGGTCCTGCGCCAGCGGGAGATCTTCTCCTTCTTCCGCTTTCCCCGGCCCCAGGAGGAGGAAAGCGCCAAGGCCGAGGCCAAGGAGAACGGCCGCCTGCCCCAGGAAGGCCCCCTCATGCTCCTGGACACCAGCGTGATCATCGACGGCCGCATCGCGGATGTGGCCGAGACGGGCTTCCTGTGGGCGGTGCTGGCCGTGCCCCGCTTCGTCCTCAACGAGCTCCAGTACATCGCCGATTCCCCGGACGTGCTGCGGCGCAACCGGGGCCGACGCGGCCTGGAGATGCTGGACCGGCTCCAGAACAACCCCAACGTGGAGATCATCTTCATCGACAAAGACCCCAAGGACGCCAAGCAGGTGGACGACAAGCTCATCAGCCTGGGGCTGGAGCTGGGCGCGGCGGTGGTCACCAACGACTACAACCTGAACCGGGTGGCCCGGCTCCAGGGGGTGCAGGTCCTGAACATCAACGAGCTGGCCAACGCGGTGAAGTCGGTGGTCCTGCCCGGGGAAGAGATGCAGATCAAGGTGATCCAGGAGGGCAAGGAGGTGAACCAGGGGGTGGGCTACCTGGACGACGGCACCATGGTGGTCATCGAGAACGGCCGCCGCTACCTGGGCCAGGAGATCACTGTGCAGGTGACCAAAGTGTTGCAGACCAACGCCGGGCGGCTGATCTTCGCGGCGCCGGCGCATCCGGTCAAGGAGTCCCGCCAGCGAGTCTCCAGCAAGTGATCTGCCACGCCACCGCGCCCAGGAGCTGCCGGACATGGCTCCTGGGCTTTTTCATTGGGGCCCGCTCCGGGCCGGGCTGCGGCTCGAGGGCTCCGCGCGGACAGCCAGCCCTTTCCACCGGCTCTTTTTGCATCCCCTTTCGGTGGATGCGATAATAGAGGTCGCGTTTTGCTGTCCAGGCAACCCCTCCTCGGAGGGCCAACAGAAAAGCACACATCACCACAGGATGCACACGGCATGGGCCTGAAGATCTACAACACGCTGACCCGCAAGAAGGAAGAGTTCGTCCCCCTGGAAGAGGGCAAGGTGCGCATGTACGTCTGCGGGCCAACTGTCTACGCGGACGCCCACATCGGCCACGCCATGAGCGCCATCATCTTCGACATGGTGCGCCGCTACCTCCAGTTCCTGGGCTATCAGGTCCACTACGTGACCAACTTCACCGACGTGGACGACAAGATCATCCGCCGGGCCCAGGAGCTGGGCCAGGACCCCATCGAGCTGGCCCAGTACTACGCGGACAAGTACCTCCAGCACCTGGAGGAGCTGAACGTCCTCCCCGCGGACGAGTACCCCCGGGTGACCAGCGAGATCCCCCACATCATCGAGTTCATCCAGGGGCTCATCGACAAGGGCTACGCCTACGTGGTGGACGGGGACGTCTACTTCCGGGTGACCAAGGACCCGGACTACGGCAAGCTGAGCGGCCGCAGCCTGGAGGAGGCCATCAGCGGCACCCGCATCGAGGAGGATCCCCGCAAGGAGCACCCCGGGGACTTCGCCCTCTGGAAGGCGGCCAAGCCCGGGGAGCCAGCCTGGGACAGCCCCTGGGGCCCTGGCCGCCCGGGCTGGCACATCGAGTGCTCCACCATGTGCATCCACCACCTGGGGGAGACCATCGACATCCACGGCGGCGGGAACGACCTTATCTTCCCCCACCACGAGAACGAGATCGCCCAGAGCGAGTCCTTGACCGGCAAGCCCTTCGCCCGCTACTGGATGCACCACGGCATGATGCAGCTGGGCGGGGAGAAGATGAGCAAGTCCCTGGGCAACCTGGTCACCATCGACGAGTACCTGAAACACCACTCCCCGGACGCCCTGCGCCTGCTCATCTTCTCCGGCCACTACCGCAAGCCGGTGGTCTACACCGAGGAAGCCATCCAGGCCGCGGAGCGGAGCGCGGCCCGGCTGCGGGGCGCCCTGCGTCCCCCCACCGGGGACAAAACCGTGGGCGAGGAGGCGGACGCCCTGCGGGTGGCCACGGAGAACGCCCGAGAGGCCTTCATCCAGGCCATGAACGACGACTTCAACACCAGCAGCGCCCTGGCCGCCCTCTTCGAGCTGGCCCGGGCCATCAACACGGCCCGCACCCAGGGCGTCTCCGGCCCCTTCTTCGAGGCGGCCCAGCGCACCCTGAAGGAGCTGGCCGGGGTCCTGGGGCTGACCCTGGAAGGGCGCAAGGGTGAGGAGGAGGCCGGGCAGCTGGCGGCCAAGCCCTTCATCGACCTGCTGGTGGAGGTGCGCCAGGAGCTGCGCAAACGCAAGCTATGGGACCTGGCCGACACCATCCGGGATCGGCTGAAGGAGCTCTCCATCAGCCTGGAGGACACGCCGGAGGGCACGGTCTGGCGCTTCGAGGACGAGGCATGAGCGAACTCCTCTACGGACGGCGCCCGGTGCTGGAGGCCCTGCGGGCCAACCGCCGCCACTTCTTCCGTCTCTGGCTGGAAGGGGAAGAGGGCGAGCCGGTGAGCGGCATCCTGGCGGAGATCCTGGCCGCGGCGGAGGAGCGCAAGATCCCGGTGCGCTGGATCAAGGGGGGCCTCTTCGACCGCCTGCGCCGAGAAGGACAGAACACCCAGGGGGTGGCCCTGGAGGTGGGCGGCTACCCCTACATGGGCTTCGATGAGATCCTGCGCCGCGCCTCCAAGCGGGGGGAGCCCCCCCTGCTCCTGCTCCTGGACCAGCTCCAGGATCCCCAGAACCTGGGCACCCTCTTCCGCACCGCGGAGGCCATGGCCGCCCACGGGGTGATCCTGCCGGAGCGCCGTTCGGCTCGCATCACCCCCGCGGTGAGCCGGGCCAGCGCTGGGGCGGTGGAGCACCTGGCTGTGGCCCAGGTCACCAACCTGAACCGCACCATCGACGACCTGAAGAAGCGGGGCGTCTGGGTCATGGGGCTGGACCAGAACCCCGGCGCCATCCCCCTGCCTCAGGCGGACCTGACTGGCCCCCTGGCCCTGGTGGTGGGCAGCGAGGGCAAGGGGCTCAGCCGCTTGACCCGGGAGAAGTGTGATCTGACCATCCGCCTGCCCATGTGGGGCAAGGTGGGCAGCCTCAACGCCGCGGTGGCCGGCAGCATCGCCCTCTACGAGGCGCGGCTGGCCCGGGAGCGCGAGAAAATGCAGGAGTGATTGTGGGAGAGGAGAGCAGAAAGCGGAGATTGGAGCGGATCTGGCCTGGTTGCCAACTTCCAACTCCTAACCCCTGTTCCCCCACAGTTCAACACCACAGTTCAACAAAGGAGTTGATCCACGATGAACACTATCAAAGGCGATAGCATCATCCACAACGACGTCGACTACTCCGGGAAGATCGTCACCATCGAACGCTTCATCCTGGAGGAGCAGCGGGCCCATCCCACAGCCACGGGCACCCTGACCAACATCCTCTACGACATCGCGCTGGCCGCCAAGATCATCGCCAGCAAGACCACCAAGGCTGGCCTGGTGGAGATCCTGGGCAGCACCGGCCGCACCAACGTCCAGGGGGAACGGGTGCAGAAGCTGGACGAGTTCGCGGACAGCGTCATCTACCGGCTGAACGACCACACCGGCCGGCTGGCGGTCATGGCCTCGGAGGAGCACCCGGACATCCTGCCCATCCCCGAGCGCTACCCAGTGGGCAAGTACGTCCTCCTCTACGATCCCCTGGACGGTTCCTCCAACATCGACTACAACGTGAGCATCGGCACCATCTTCGCCATCTATCGGCGCAAGACCGAGGAAGGCCCCGGCGCCCTGGAGGACTGCCTGCAGAAAGGGGACGACCTGGTGGCGGCCGGCTACATCATCTACGGCTCCAGCACCATGTTCGTCTACTCCACAGGCATGGGGGTCCACGGCTTCACCCTGGACCGCAGCGTGGGCGAGTTCTTCCTCTCCCACCCGGACATCCGCATCCCCGCCAAGGCCAAGTACTACAGCGTGAACCAGGGCTACGAGCACTACTGGAGCGAGGGCGTCCGCCGCTACACCGAGTGGCTCCAGGGCAAGAACGGGGACGGGAGGGGGCTCTCCCTGCGCTACATCGGCTCCCTGGTGGCGGACTTCCACCGCAACCTGCTGGCCGGGGGCGTCTTCTACTACCCCGCGGACCGCAAGGACCCCAAGCTGCCCCAGGGCAAGCTGCGCCTGGCCTACGAAGCCGCGCCCCTGGCCTTCCTGGCGGAGCACGCAGGGGGCGCGGCCTCGGACGGTCGCCAGCGCATCCTGGGCATCCAGCCCACCCAGCTCCACCAGCGCACGCCCCTCTTCATCGGCAACACCGACCTGGTGGCCAAGGCAGAGGAGTTCATCCGGGAGTACGACGGGGCCGAGTAACCCTTTGTCCCCCGACCCACCCGCCTCGCGGAGGGTTGGGAGAGGGCGCCCGGACAGAGCGATGGCGCAGATCCGCCAGGCCTCTCCTGTGGATCTGCGCCATCCACGCGTTCAGGAGCGATTGTAGACGGGGATGGCCGCGCCGGTGATGGCCTGAGCCTGGGGGCTGCAGAGGAAGAGGAAGACCTCCCCCAGTTGGGCCGGAGTGACCCACTTGCTGAAGTCGGCGTTGGGCATGGCCTGGCGGTTGGCTGGGGTGTCGATGGTGCCGGGCAGCACCGCGTTGACGTTGATCCCCGCGCCCTTCTCCTCCTGGGCCAAGGCCTGGGTGAAGTTGACCAGGGCCGCTTTGCTGGCCCCGTAGGCCGTGGCCTTGGCGGCCGGCCGCTGGGCGTGGCGAGAGCCCACGTTGACGATGCGCCCCCAGCCCCTCTCCCGCATGGCCGGGATCACCGCCCGGCACATGACCACCGCGCTGAGCACGTTCAGCCGCCACATCTTCTCCCACGGGCCCAGGTCCGGCATATCCGCCAGCTTCGTCCCCGCGACGAAGCCCCCCACCAGGTTGAGCAGCGCGTCCAGGCGCCCGTGATGGGCCAGGGCCAGCTCCACCAGCCGGGCGGCCTGGGCCGGGTCTGTCACATCCGCCCGCTGGCGGATGATGGCCCGGGGCGTCTCCCCGGCCCGCAGACGCTCCGTGTGCTGGGGCAGGCTCTCCGGGTCCAGGTCCGTGAGCACCACCTGCCAGCCCGCCTCCGCGAACATGCGGGTCACCACCGTGCCCAGGCCGCCGGTCCCGCCGGTGATCAGGGCCACTCGCACCTCACTTCCGGACATGGGTCTCCCTCCTTCCAGGATCTTCACTCACCGGGATCTTCACTCGATCCACGGGCCGGGCTTGCCGTCCAGGGCCTCGTCCTCCCCCGGCGTCCAGGTGATCGTCTCCTCGATGCGCCGGGCCAGCTCCTTGTCCTTGTCCGTGATGCCGCCCGCGTCGTGGGTCTGGAGCCGCACCGTCACCGAGGGGTAGTTCAAGATCAGCTCCGGGTGGTGCCAGGCGGCCTCGGCCAGGAAGGCGATGGCGTTGGCCGTCAGCAGGGTGGTCTGCCAGTTGCCTGTGCGGTAGGTGCGGGTCAGATGCCCTTCCTCCAGGCGCCAGGTGGGCAGCTGATCCGCCAGCCAGCGTTGGATCTCCTCCTGGGAATAGATGGTCATTGTGTCCCTCCTTCCAGATGGATCTTTCGAGAATTTTTGCCCCTATCTTCTCAGTGGCATTTCTCTGCAGCATTTCTCTGCAGCATTTCTCTGCAGCCAGGTGCAGGTTTTCCTGCAATTGGGTGCGGGCCGATTGTGAATTTTTGCGCGTGAAATTGCCTCTTGCCCGGTCCCATGTTACACTATAGCCTGATCGCCAGGGACGAGCAAGCCCGGGCAAGCCACTCACTATCCGAAATCAATCAGCCCGTTGTCGGAGGTTAATCCATGGGAGCCCTGTCACAGATCCGTTTGAGCTCGATGCTGGTAGCCCTGCTCCTGCTGGGGTTGCTCCTGGGCGCCTGCGCCCCGGATCCAACCGCTCAGCTGATCTCGCCCAACATGGTGGTGGAGACAGAGGAAGGAGGGGAGATCGTGGCGCCCACGCCCACCCCCTTGCCCAGCATCGAGGACCTGACAGAGGACGAGATCTACGCCGGGCTGCCGGAGGAGGTCCACGCGGCCGCGCTGGAGGCGGACCCAGCCGAGGGGCAGAAGATCGCCGAGCTCCAGGGGTGTCTGGGCTGTCATGGCACAGCCAAGGACGAGGTCAAGGTGGGGCCCAGCTGGTACAACCTGGCCAACCGGGCTGTCTCCCGGGTGCCTGGGCAAAGTCCGGCCCTCTACATCTACACGAGCATCGTGGACCCCAACGCCTACGTGGTGGAGGGCTTCCCGGCTGGGGTGATGCCCCAGGACTACGGGGCCAAGCTCAGCGAGCGAGAGCTGGGGGCCCTGGTAGCCTATCTCCTCACCTTCCGGGGCGAGTA
>CAYQEB010000004.1:0-1203 GCA_964416395.1 uncultured Caldilineaceae bacterium
CCGAAAACACCAGGCCGTCTCCTTGCCCAGGAGACGGCCTTTCGTTTCAGCTCTCGTCCGGGCCTCTCTGCCCCGTGTTCGCCCAAGCCCTGGCGCATGTCACCCCTGGATGTCCAGCTGGGCCAGGCCCGGGAAGAGAGGACGCAAGGCCGGGTAGAGCTGACGGTACTCCGCGTAGGCCAGCTCGTAGCGCTCCATGGCCTCGGGTCCAGGCCGGGTGCGCCCGGTGATCTGGATGGCCTGCTGGCAGGCCGTCTCCACGTCGGGCCAGACGCCGGCCCCCACCCCAGCCAGCAGCCCGGCCCCGTAGGCCGCCCCTTCCTCCGTGTTCACCGTGACCAGCTCCGTGCCCAGCACATCCGCCAGGATCTGCCGCCAGAGAGGGCTGCGGGCCCCGCCACCGGAGATCCGCACCTGCTCCACCGTGGAAAGCCCCGCCTTGGTCATGAGCTCGAAGCTATCCCGCAGGCCGAAGGCCACCCCCTCCAGCACGGCTCGGGTCATGTGCGGCTGGCCGTGGCGAACGGTCAAGCCCAGGAAGCCGCCCCGGGCCAGGGGATCCGGGTGGGGGGTGCGCTCCCCGGTGAGGTAGGGCAGAAAGAGCAGGCCGTTGGCTCCAGGTGGCACAGGTTCCGCTGCCCGGACCAGTTCGTCGTAGGCCACGCCTGGGGCCAGGGCGTCCCGGTACCAACGCAGGCTGCCACCCGCGGAGAGCATGACCCCCATGAGGTGCCAGCGACCTGGCGCCGCGTGGCAGAATGCGTGGAGACGTCCCTCCGGCTCCACGAAGGGCTCGTCCGTGGTGGCGAAGACCACACCCGATGTGCCCAGGGTCACGGCCACGATCCCTTCCCGGACGGCCCCCACGCCCACGGCCTGGGCGGCCTGGTCCCCGCCCCCGGCCACCACGGGGATGCCCGGCGCTAGTCCCGTGGCTTCCGCCCCCTGCGCGGAGACGGCCCCGGTGATCTCCGGCCCCTCGTAGGTGGGGGGCAGCCAGGCCGGGTCGATGCCCAGGGCGGCCAGCACCTCCGGAGACCAATCCCGGCGGCGCAGGTCCATGAGCAGAGTGCCTGCGGCCCCGGCCTTGTCCGTGGCGAACTGGCCGGTCAGGCGGTAGCGCACGTAGTCCTTGGGCAGGAGGATATGGGCCACCCGGGCGAAGATGTCCGGCTCGTGCTCCTGGACCCAGAGGATCTTGGG
>CAYQEB010000004.1:1303-11795 GCA_964416395.1 uncultured Caldilineaceae bacterium
TCCTGGGCCAGGGCTGGACGGCAGCCCAAGCCGCTCCTCTACCGGAAGAGAGCGTCCCCGGAGCGGCCGACCAGGACGTTGGCGAGGGGTTGGCCATGGCCGGTGAGCGGGAAGCGGGGGAGGCGACGGAAGCCGCCCTGCCCGCCCCGCCCCAGGAGCTGCTCCGACCATCCATGGGGCCGCTGGTGGCCTATCTGGACACGGACGGGGATATCCGCTTCCCAGACACGAACGAGAAATGGATCGATGTGGACCTGAGCGAGCAGAAGGTCATCGCCTTCGAGGGCCCCAAGCCCATCCGCAGCTTCATCATCTCCTCGGGCCTGCCGGGCACCCCCACAGTGACCGGCGAGTTCCGCATCCGCGCCAAGGTGCGCCGCCAGACCATGTCCGGCGGCGATCCGGAGAAGGGCACCTACTACAACCTGCCCAACGTGCAGTGGGTCCAGTATTTCTACCAGGACTACTCCTTCCACGGCACCTACTGGCACAACAACTTTGGCCGGCCCATGAGCCACGGCTGCATCAACATGACCAACGAGGACGCCAAGTGGCTCTTCGAGTGGGCCAGCCCAGAGTGGAACGGCAAGATCTGGCAGCGGGTGGCTCCGGACGAAGGCACATTGGTGATCGTGCACGACTGATCCGCGCTGATCCGAGCTGATCCGAGCGCCTTTCTCTTTCCTCCCAGAGCAGACCAGCACAAAGGAGCGATTCCCGTGAAGCGAACAATCGTGCAGGCATTGAGGCGAAGGCCCTGGCCCCACCCTCCACAGATGGCCCTCTCCCTGGCCGGTGTGGTCCTGGCCTTGATCCTGGGAGTGGTTCTTCTGGTGCAGGGGGCCGGCCAGCTGAGCGCTGGCCCGGTGAACGTGTTGACCAACGGGGACTTCGAGGACGGTTTCCAGAGCCAGCCAGGCTGCGGCATGGTGGCCAAGGGCTGGCGCTGCTTCACCAACGGCGGCGCAGCGGTCTACGGCTTCTACGATGACATGTGGCAGCCGGTGGTGGCCAGTGGCGCCCATAGCCAGCTCATCGAGATCAACACCTGGGACGTTCTGCCCGCGGACCACGACCGCTACGCCGGCATCTACCAGACCGTGCGGGTGGTGGACTGGACGGAATACACCCTGAGCCTGAAGGGGATCATCCGCACCACCGAGCTGGACGGGGATCCCTGGCGCTACCGGGTGCAGGTGGGCTGGACCCAGGGCAAGGAGGCCAACTGGCAGGCGGTGACCAACTGGACCGACGTGGGCTGGGACACCTACTATCCTCGCACCGCGCCGGGGGGCTTCAGCAGCTTCAGCACCAAGTTCATGGCCGAGGACGACTACGTCACCATCTACATCCGGGTCTGGAAGAAGTGGGGCGTGCCCCAGATGGAGCTGGACGTGAACCTGGACGCGGTGAGCCTGACCGGCAAGCCGGCCGGCGGCCAGCCCGCCCCCACTGCCACACCTGCTCCCAGCACGGCCACCCCCACGCCCACACCCACCTCCGCCCCGGCCGAGGCGGTCCGCTGTGAGGGGGCCAACCAGGTGGCCAACGGCGACTTCGAGGGCGGCTTCAACAGCGTGGCCCTGGGCAACGTGGGCAAGAGCTGGGGGTACTTCACCAACGGCGGCGCGGTCCACTACCAGTTCTCGGACGACACCTGGTCGCCCGTGGTGGCGGACGGCGCCCACAGCCAGGGCATCCGCATGGACACCCTGGGCATGGCCGCCGGGGACACAGACCGCTACGCCGGCATCTACCAGAAGATCAGTGGCCTGACCAAGGGGGCCACCTACGAGCTGACCATCAAAGGCATGCTGCGAGGCGCAGGCAATGACCCAGATCCCTACCGCTACGTGGCCCAGTGGGGCTTCAACGCCGGGGACGACACCAACTGGCAGAACGTGGACAACTGGCAGATCGTCCACCTGGGCCCCATCCACCCCGAGGGAGCGCCAGGCGGCATGGCCACCTACACCGTCCGCTTCACAGCGCCGGAGACCACCATGGTGCTCTTCATCCGGGGCTGGCGGAAGTGGGGCACGCCGGAGACGGTCATGCTCCTGAACCTGGACGGCATCAGTCTGCGAGGCTGCGCCAAGAGCGCCAGCCAGCCGGCTCCCAGCCCCTGCGTCTACGCGGTCAAGCCTGGGGACACCCTGAGCGGCATCGCCGCGGCCTACCGGGTGAACCTCTACCAGCTCATGGCCCAGAACGGCATCCTGAACCCCAACATCATCTACGTGGGCCAGCGGCTCACCATCCCCGGATGCGCCGCGGAGGCTACCCCCATGCCCACGGTGACGGCTGAGCCCACGCCCCTGCCCACACCCACTCCCATGCCCCTGGAGACGATCTACATCGTCAGGTACGGGGACACCCTGAGCGGCATCGCCGCGGCCTTCGGCGTGGACATGGCGGCCATCATGCGCCGCAACGGCATCACCAACCCCAACATCATCTACGTAGGCCAGCGGCTCATCATCCCGGATCCATAAAACCGGGACAGGCAACGCCGACCAGACAGCACCCACGCGCAAGAGGGGACGAGCTTTCGGACTCGTCCCCTCTTGCTGTTCGCGGTCTTTTTCTGTCCGTCTTCCCCGTTCTCGCCCCTGCCCACCATCCCTCTGGCGCTCCCGGGTCTCGGCATCCCAGGCTTCCGGGAGGGTCAGCGCGCCCAAGATGGTTCAACCCAACCAGAGATGATGGTTCGAGCGCACCTCCCTTTCGGGCCTGGTTGGGGCTATGCTGAAACCGAGGATGGAGCCGGTTCACTGGCATCCACACACTTCTCCACGCAGTTGCGGATGGATCGAACGGATTTTGCGGTCGGATTTCGCTGTGTCGGAACGGCGCGGTTACCTCAACAACAAGGGAGGCATGAACCATGTTTGGACTGACGTTGTCTTCACGGGAATTCTGGGGCGTGATCCACGGGATGGTGCTGGGAGGGCTCTTCCTCCTCTCCTTCGCAGGAGGGTTTGCCAGCCTGTACAGCATGCGCCCCGAGTGGGTCACTGTGGAAGGCCTGCGCGAGCGGGTCAAACGGCTGGATGCCGGGGTCTGGATCATGGCCGTGGTCGCCTGGTTGACGGTGATCACCGGCACCTTCATCGTCTACCCCTGGTACCGGGCCACCCCGCCGGAGGGAGCCGATCTGCGCATGTACCCCCGCTCCTTCCTGAAGGCCAGCGAGGCCTTGAGCGCCTGGCACACCTTCGGAATGGAGTGGAAAGAACACGTGGCCTGGTTCTCGCCCATCCTGGCCACGGTGGTGGCCTACATCGTCTGGCGCTACGGGGAGCAGTTGGCCCGGAACGACTACCTGCGCAAGGTGACCATCGGCCTCTTCGTCGTGGCTTTCGCCACCGCGGCCATCGCCGGGCTGCTGGGAGCGCTGATCACCAAGGTGGCGCCGGTGCTCTGAAGCACACCCCAGATCGACCGAGCGATCCACGACCTGAACACGTCCATCGCCTGAACGTTCACCGCCTGAACAAGGTGTGAAAGGAGAGATATCATGGCCACGAAATTGAAGACAGCCACTTCCACCCAAACGGCCAACTACGCTGGCCAGGAGATCCCCACCGGACCCGCGGCCGCGGCCATCCTGTCCGGCTCTATCGGCATCGCCGTCTTCGGCCTGATGACCACCGGCGCTGTCCTGAGCGAGGGGCTGAAGAACTTTCTGAACTGGTATAACCCCTCTGGCCCCCTGGTGGGGAAGGCGGGCATCGGGATCCTCGCCTGGCTGATCAGCTGGGCCATCCTCCACAACATGTGGAAAGAGAAGGATGTCGCCCTGCCCAAGGTGGTGACCTGGTCGGCTGTGCTCATCCTGGTGGGGCTGGCCTTGACCTTCCCGCCCATCTTCGAAGCCTTCGAGTAGCCCCCTATCCTGTCATCACCGCTGGGCTGAGTGCAGACGAGCGCTTCTGGGAGACCAGGGGCGCTCGGCCGCGTTCCCGACTCGCCGCCAAGGGCCCCAGGCCGTCAGACGAAGCAGTCGATGTGGTGGCGCACCGCGTAGATGGCCGCCTCGATCCGGTTGGAGAGCCCCAGCTTGGCCAGGATGGCGCTCACGTGGTTGCGCACGGTCAGGGGGCTCAGCACCAACTCCTCCGCGATCTCCGCGTTGCTCTTCCCCTGGGCCACCAGGGCCAGCACCTGTAGTTCCCGCTCGGACAGGTCCCGGAAGGCCGCCGCGTCCGCTCTCAGCTCCGCCCGTTGGATCTGGGAGAGCAGCTTCTTGGTCACCTTGGGGTCCAGGAAGGCGTCTCCCTTGCCCACCGCACGGATGGCGTCCAGCAGATCGTCCGTGCTCAGCTGCTTGAGGACGTAGCCCGCGGCCCCGGCAGCCACCGCCTCGGTGACCAGCTCCTCGTCCCCGTAGGAGGTGAGCATGAGCACCTGGGTGCTGGGGCAGCGCTGGCGGATCTCCCGGCAGGCCTGGATGCCGCTCTGATCCGGGAGGCGAATGTCCATGAGCACCACCTGGGGGCGGTGGGTCACCGCAGCCTGGATCGCCTCTGCGGCGGTGCCGGCTTCGGCCACCACCTCCAGATCCGGCTCGGATTGGAGCAGGGTGCGCAGGCCCAGCCGCACCACCTCGTGATCATCTACCAGCAAGATGCGTAGCCGTGTCATGGTCTTCTCCCACTGGAATCTCTACCTGGACCCGAGTGCCCCGGCCGGGCTCGCTGTGCAGATGGATGGAGCCGTCCAGCAGCCGGGCGTGGTCCCGCATGTTGTTCAACCCGTAGCCGATCACCAGATCCGCGGGGAGGCCCCGGCCGTTGTCCTCCACCGTCAGATGGAGGCGATCGCCGTTCACCTCGGCCTGGATGACCACCCGAGAGGCCTGGGCGTGCCGGGCCACGTTGCTCATGGCCTCGTGGACGATGGCCAACAGGTGGCCGATCTGGGTGGGCGTCAGAGGCAGATCCTCGGGCAGGTTCAGCCGCAGGTCCATCTCCACCAGGGAGCGGAAATGGGCGGATTTGGCCAGATCCTTCAGGCCCGACACCAGGCTCTGGCCTGTGGGCTGCGGACGCAGCTCGCCGATGTAGTGACGGATGTCGGCCACGGCCTGGTCCAGGAGATCCAGGCTCTGCTGCAGGTGCTCCTGCCCCCGCTCCACGTCGCCTCGCGCCAGGTTGCGCTCCGCCGTGCGCAGGATCAAGCCCGCCGCGTAGACCCGCTGCAGGGTGCCGTCGTGGAGCTCCCGGCCGATGCGCTCCCGCTCGGCCAACAGCATCTGGGCCTCCTCCATGCTCACCAGACGCCGATCCAGCTCCACCCGGAAGACCTCCAGGGCCCGGATCATGGCGTAGGCCAGCACCAGCCCCAGCAGGCTGCGAGGAACCTGCACCGGGAGCAGGAAGAGGGCTTCGAAGCGCTCCTGGTTGATCAGGTTGGCCGGAGGAAAGGGAGCGGCCGGCACAAAGAGCCCTCCCACGATGGCGTACCCCACCAGAGCCAGGCTGGCCAGGCGCAGCATGTAGGTGATGTGGGCCAGTTGGAAGGGGGCGATGGCCTGCTGGGATTGACGGCGCAGGCTGTAGGCCGCCAACATCGCGCCAGGAAAACCCAGCATGTAGCGGGCCAGGATGTTTCCCACGCGATGCCACTCACCCAGGTCCGCGAGACGAGCGAAGGCAGGGCCGAACATCCAGGCCAGCCACAGGGCCAGGACGAACCCAGGGGCATAGCGCAGATAGCGCCAGCGGCCGGGCAGGGGCCGCAGGCTCTCCACCCCGAACTGGAAGAGGCAGGCGAAGGAGACGGCCAGCAGGATGGTCTGGAGGGTCAGGAGGAGATCCACGAAGGGGCTGGGCAGGTAGCGGGCCTGGATGGGGATGAAGACATCGCCCCACTCGTGGATGCCGTGGGCCAGGCCGAAAGCGGCCAGCCAGTTGAGGTTGCGCGCCAGGGCCAGGCGACTGTGCCGCCAGGACTGGAGGGCCAGAGCCAGCCCCAGTACGAAGAAGACCTGGCCGTAGACGAAGAGGATGACGATGCGGTTGAATTCGATGAACTGGCGAAGGGTCTCGGCCACGATCGGCTCCCAACTCGCTTCCTGGACACCACATCCGGTTGGACAGCGGGGGCTCCGAACAAGCCGTGCACGATCAGACCCAAGAACAGACCACGGCCGAGGAGGGATGGCGGAGAGGCTTCGGCCCGGCTACTCCAGGGGGCTGAGCCAGCGGGTCTCACCGTCCCCGTCCGCGGCCCAGCCCTCCACCGATCCATCGTCCGAGCGGATCTGGTACCAGATGAAGCCGTCCGCGGACTGGGGCCCGGCCACCACGGTGAACTCGTCCCCCGCGTTCACCCGGGTGACCAGGGGCGCATCCGTGCCGGGCAGGGCTCGCACGCTCAGCTGCTGGCCCGGATCCATGGTCACCCGCACCCGGTCACCCACCCGGGGCGCCCGGTTCACCGGCTGGGCCTCGCCGATCCGGGGGGTGAGCCACTCGTCCTCCCCGTCGCCCTCGGCCACCCAGCCCACGTTGCCCTGCTGGTCGTCCACCTTCCACCAGGTGAAGCCGTCCGCGGTCACCGGCCCATCCACCACCGTGACCACCTGACCGAAGCCCAGCCGGGTGATGATGGGGCCGCTGGTGCTGGCCGATTCCCGCAGGTTCAGCCCGCCCGGCGCGGCGATGCGCACCGGTGCGCCCACCACGATGGCTGTGCCGGGCAGAGGCGTGGGCGTGAAGGTGGCGGTGGGCTGGGGGGGCAGGGTCGCGGTGGGGAGCACCAGCCCGGGGGTGGGAGTGGCGGCGCCGCCCTGGCCCGGAACCGCCGGGCTGGCCGGGGTCAACAGGGTGACCGGAGGACGGGTCGGCGTGGGGGTGGGCCGAGGCGCGAAGCTGCCGCAGGCCAGGGCCGGCCCCAGCCAGAGGAGAGAGAAGGCCAGGAACAGGTACAGGCCCAGGCGACGCCGAGCGCTCCGGGCCTGACGGGCCAGCACGGCCTCGCTCCCGGGATCGGCGGGGTGGGATGGGTCAGATGAGTTCGGTTGCACAGTCATGGATCGCTCTTTCACGGTGTCACAGTCGGCTGGTGTGGCTCGTTGGCCCAGGGTTCGCCCACCCCAGCTCATAGGGTCACAGCCTTCATCCAGTTGATGTCCGGGATCCCCTCCAGCCGGGCCAGGATCGCCGGGGTGATGGGCTCGTCCGTCCCCAGGACCATGATGGCCTCGCCTCGAGGGGTGCGCCGGCCCACATGCATGAAGCTGATGTTGATGTCCGCCTGGCCCAGGAGCGTGCCCACCCGCCCGATGATGCCTGGCCGGTCCTGGTGGGAGGTGAGGAGCAGGTTGCCCTCCGCAGGGAACTCCACCCAGAGCTCGTCCACGGCCACCAGCCTGGGCGCACCCTGGAGCACAGAGCCCCGGACGGTGCGGCGCTGGCTCCCCTGGATGCAGCGCAGGGTGAGCATGTTCTCGTAGCGCTCCCGGTGGTGACGCTGCTTGCGCTCCATCACCTGGATGCCCCGCTGGTTGGCCAGGAAGACCGCGTTCACCAGGTTCACCCGGGCGTCCACCACCTGGGCCAGGATGCCCTTGATGGCCGCCGCGGTGATGTGGGCCAGGTCGTAGCTGGCCAGGGGCCCGTGGGCGGTGATCTCCAGGACGTCCACCCCCTGGCCGTCCAATTGACGCAGGAAGCGTCCCATTCGTTCCGCCAGGTCCACGAAGGGGACCAGCACCTCCAGGTCCTTGGGCGGGATGATGGGGGCGTTCACCGCGTAGCGGGCCGGGCGTCCCTGGAGCACATCCAGGACCTGGGCGGCTACGTCCGCAGCCACCTTCTCCTGGGCCTCCACCGTGCTGCCCCCCAGGTGGGGCGTCAGGATGATCCCCGGATGGCGGCGCAGGGGGCTCTCCGGCGGCAGGGGCTCCTGCTCGAAGACGTCCAGGGCGGCCCCGGCCAGACGCCCCTCCTCCAGGGCCGCCGCCAGGGCCTCCTCGTCCACCACCCCGCCCCGAGAGACGTTGAGCAGACGGGCGCCAGGCTTCATCTGGGCCAGCCGCTCCCGGTCTATCATGTGCCGGGTCTCCTCGGTCAGGGGCACGTGCAGGGTGACGAAGTCCGCCTGGGCCAGGAGAGCGTCCAGGGAGGTCAGTTCCACTCCTCGCTGGGCCGCGAACTCCTGGGTGACGTACGGGTCGTAGGCCAGAACGCGCATGCCCAAGCCCTGGGCTCGCTGGGCCACCTCCTGGGCGATGCGGCCGAAACCGATGATGCCCAGCAGTTTGTCCCGCACCTCCACCCCCAGGAAGCGGCTGCGCTGCCACTGGCCGGCCCGGATGTGGCGATCCGCCTGGGGGATCTGCCGGGCCAGGGCCATGAGCATGGCGATGGTGTGCTCCGCGGCGGCCACCACGTTGCCGGTGGGAGCGTTCACCACCACGATCCCCGCCTGGGTGGCGGCCTGGATGTCGATGTTGTCCACGCCCACCCCGGCCCGGGCGATGACCTGGAGGCGCTGCCCCCTGGCGATGATCTCCCGGGTCACTTTGGTGCCGCTGCGCACCAGCAGGGCGTGGTAGTCCGGGATGATGGCCCGCAGCTCCTCCGGGGAGAGGCCCGGACGCATGTCCACCTGGACATCCGGTGCGGTGCGCAAGGGCGTCAGGCCCCGCTCCGCCAGGGGATCGCTGACCAGCACCCGGAAGCGGGCTCGCTGGCGGCCGTTGCGCTCCCCGGCCGAGGCGGGATCGGGGTGCAGGGTCTCGGGGGATTGGTTGGTCATGGTCACCTGTGTTCTCGGCTACATGCTCTCCGGCGCGGACATGCCCATCAGGGCCAGGACCCGGGCCAGGACCGTGCGGGCCGCCAGGGAGAGGAGCAGCCGGGCCTGGCTCAAGGGCACATTGCCGGCGTCCACCACCTTGCAGTCCCGGTAGAAGAGGTTGAAGGTCCGGGCCAGCTCCATGGCGTAGTGGGTCAGGTTATGGGGGGAGAGCTTGTCCACTGCGAAGTCGATCTGGTCCTCCAGCTCCAGCATCTTGCGGATCAGGGCGAGCTCTGCGGGGTGGGTCAGCCGCTTCAGCACCGCCGGATCCCCCTGCTCCGCCAGGGCGTCCGGGTGGAAGCCCAGCTCCTGGGCCCGCCGCAGGATAGAGCAGATACGGGCGTGGCTGTACTGGACGTAGTAGACCGGGTTCTCGTTGTTCTGGGCCACAGCCAGGCTCAGGTCGAACTCGATGGCGCTCTCCGGGCTGCGGGTCAGGAGCATGAAACGCACCGAGTCGGGCCCCACCTCCTGGACCACCTCCCGCAGGGTGACGAACTCCCCGGCCCGCTTGCTCATCTTCACCTCCTGGCCGCCCCGCATGAGCTTGACCAGGTTGTAGAGCAGGATGATGAGCCGTTTGGGGTCCAGGCCCAGGGCCTGCATCACCGCGTGCATCCGGGGCACATGCCCCTGGTGATCCACGGCCCAGACGTCCACCACCGTGTCGAACTTGCGCCGGATGAACTTGTCGTAGTGGTAGGCGATGTCGCTGGCGAAATAGGTGGGCATGCCGTTGGAGCGGATCACCACCTCGTCCTTCTCGTTGCCCGGGTACTTGCTGGCCCGGAACCAGAGGGCCCCATCCTTCTCCACGATGTCCCCCTGCTTGCGCAGCAGCTCCAGGACCTGGTCCACCAGCCCTTCGTCGTAGAGGCTCTGCTCGCTGAACCAGTTGTCGAAGCGCACGCCGATCAGGGCCAGCTCGTCCTCCAGATCCGCCAGGACGATCTCCCGGGCCAGGGGCTTCAGGGCCTGGAGGGCCTCCTCCCGGGGCATCTGGGCGAAGCGCTCCCCCTCCTTTTCCAGCAGCTGGCGGGCATAATCGACCACGTACGCGCCCTGGTAGCCCCCCTCGGGCAGGGGCTCGTCCCGTCCCAGGAGCTGGAGGTAGCGGGCGTAGAGGGTCTCCACAAACAGCTGGAACTGGGTCCCGGCATCGTTGACGTAGAACTCCCGCTGCACGTCGTAGTTGGCCGCCTCCAGCACGTTGCTCAGGGAGTCGCCCAGGACCGCGTTCCGGGCGCCGCCGAAGTGCAGGGGCCCAGTGGGGTTGGCGCTGACGAACTCCACCTGCCAGCGCTGCCCCTTGCCCCGGTCGATGCGGCCGAAGTCGGGCCCGGCCTGGATGATGGCCCGGACCTGCTGCTGGAGCCAGGCATCGGAGAAGCGCAGGTTGATGAAGCCCGGGCCGGCCAGCTCCACCGCGCCGACGATCCCGTTCCGGGGGATGTGGTCGACGATGGCCTGGCCGATCTGCCGGGGGTTGACCTTCTCGCCGGTGGCCTTCTTCACCGCGGAGGCCAGGACCAGGGCCACGTTGCTGCTGTAGTCCCCGTGGGAAGCCTGCTTGGGCCGCATGATCTCCGGCTCCGGGATGGGCACCGGGGGCAGGGAGTGGTCCGCCTCCGCGGCCTGGACCGCCTGGACCAGGATCTGCTTCACTTGCTCGCGTAGCATG
>CAYQEB010000004.1:11895-17484 GCA_964416395.1 uncultured Caldilineaceae bacterium
CGTGCTGGGTGGAGGCTCAGATCGTCTCCATGTCCAGCCAGTTGGGGCCGATCTCCACGTCCACTTTCAGGGGGACGTCCAGATCGTAGGCCCCTTCCATGACCTCCCGCACCAGGGCCGCCACCGGCTCCCGCTCCGCCTCGGGCAGCTCCAGGACCAGCTCGTCGTGGACCTGGAGGAGCATCCGGGCCTGGTGGCCCTCCTCCTGCAGGCGCCGATGCAGCTGGATCATGGCGATCTTGATGATGTCCGCGGCGGAGCCCTGGATGGGGGCGTTGATGGCCGCCCGTTCGATGGCCTGGCGCTGGTTGTAGGGCAGCCGGGGGTTCCGCAGCTCTGGGAAGTAGCGCTTACGCCCCAGCAAGGTCTCCACGTAGCCCAGATCGTTGGCCTTCTCAATGGTGCGGGTGATGTACTCCCGCACCTTGGGGTAGGTCTCGAAATATTGGTCCAGGAACTGCTGGGCCTCGGGCGGGCTCATGTCCGTGCGCACGCTCAGGCCGTAGGCGCTCACCCCGTAGATGGTGGCGAAGTTGATGGTCTTGGCCAGGGCCCGCATCTCCCGGGTCACCTCCTCCACCGGCGTCTTGAAGAGCCGGGCCGCGGTGGCCTTGTGGATGTCCAGCCCCTGGCGGAAGGCCTCCAGCAGGCCCGGCTCCTGAGCCACGTGGGCCAGGATGCGCAGCTCCACCTGGCTGTAGTCCGCGGACAGGAGCTGCCAGCCCGGCGGTGCGATGAAGGCCCGACGGATCTGCCGACCCAGCTCCGTGCGGATGGGGATGTTCTGCAGGTTCGGGTCGCTGCTGCTCAGCCGCCCGGTGGATGTCCCCGTCTGGTTGAAGCTGGTGTGCAGCCGCTTGGTCTCCGGGTTGACCAGGGCGGGCAGGGCGTCCACGTAGGTGCCCCGCAGTTTCTCCAGCTGCCGGTGCTCGAAGATGAGCTCCAGCACCTCCTGCTGAGTGGCGCTGAGCTTCGTGGTGTCCACGCTCAGCTTCTCCAGCTCGCTCACCGCGGTGCTGTAGAAGCCGGAGCGGGTCTTGCGCAGCCCTTTGGTGGGGAAGGCCAGCTCGCCGAAGAGCACCTGGCTCAGCTGCTGGGTGCTGCGCAGGTTGAAAGGATGGCCCACGATCTGGAAGAGGCGCTCCTCGATCTCCCGCAGGCGCTGGGCCAGCCGGCCCGAGAGGGTGGCCAGATACTCTGTGTCCAGGAGGATGCCGGCCATCTCCATGTCCGCCAGGACGGGGAGCAGGGGCAGCTCCAGGTTGACGTAGAGGTCCCACATGCCCTCTTCCCGGAGCCTGGGGGCCAGCACGTCGTAGAGCTGGAGCACCGCGTCCACGTCCGCGCCGCAGTAGAGGGCCACATCCTGGATGGGCACCTGGTCCATGGTGATCTGCTTGCGCCCCCTGCCGATGAGGGATTTGAGCTCGGTCATCACCCAGCCCAGCTCCACATTGGCCTGGCTCTTCAGGTTCAGGGCCCGACTGGCCGGGTCCAGGAGCCAGGCCATGATCATGGTGTCGTGGAGCTGTCCCTGGACTTCCAGGCCGTGGCGGCGGCAGACGATGAGGTCGTACTTGGTGTTGTGGGCCAGCTTGGGCCTGTCCGGGTCACCGAAGATGGGCTGGAGGGCCTGCCGCACCTGCTCCCAGGCCAGCTGCGGGCCATCCTGGTGCTCCACGGGCAGGTAGACCGCCTCGCCTTTCTGCCAGGCCAGCCCCATCCCCACCAGCCGGGCCCGCATGGCGCTGGTGCTGGTGGTCTCCACGTCGAAGCTGATCCGCTCCGCCCTGGCCAGGGCCTGGACTGCGCTCTGCAGCTCCTCTTCCTGGTGGATCACCTTGTAGCCGGTTCCCTGCTCCGGCCC
Source organism: uncultured Caldilineaceae bacterium (assembly GCA_964416395.1). GTDB lineage: Bacteria > Chloroflexota > Anaerolineae > Caldilineales > Caldilineaceae > S144-5. The sequence continues at coordinate 13,763 of CAYQEB010000004.1, forward strand.
GCCCGGGACCACAGCAGCGCCCCCCTCGGGCCCAAAGAGGGAGAGCTGACCAGCCCCTCGACCTCCAGCCCCGTTGCCTCCGGGCTGGGCTGGCACCGCATCCTCCAGCTGGGCCAGCTCTCGGAGCAGGCTGCGGAACTCCAGCTCCTCGAAGAGGCGGCGGACCGCCTCGGGGTCGTAGCCCTTCCAGCGTAGGGACTCCAGGTCCACATCCAGGGGCAGGTCCGTGATGATGGTGACCAGCTTCTTGTTGCGCAGGACCTGCTCTTTGTAGGCCAGGAGGTTGGCCCGGGTCTTGGGCCCGCCGACCTCGTCGATGTGGGCGTAGAGGTTCTCGATGGAGCCGTACTTCTTCAGGAGCTTGATGGCCGTCTTCTCGCCGATGCCCGGCACGCCGGGGATGTTGTCCGAGGGATCCCCCACCAGGGCCTTCATGTCGATGAACTGCTGGGGCGTCAGGCCGTAGCGCTCGTAGACCTCTTGCGGGCCGTAGGGGGTGGTGCGGGGGTTGGGTCCGCCGCTGGTGTAGAGGATCTTGATGTGCTCATCCACCAGCTGGAACATGTCCCGATCCCCGGTGAGGATGAGCACGTCGAAGCCCTGGTCTGCGGCCTTGCGGGCCAGGGTGCCCAGGACGTCGTCGGCCTCGTAGTTGTCGTAGGTGATGATGGGGATGTTGAAGGCCTCCAGGAGCTGCTCGATGCGGCCCATCTGGTCCTTCATCTCGTCAGGCATGCGCTCCCGGGTGGCCTTGTAGTCGGGAAAGGCCTTGTGGCGCCAGGTTTCCCCCACGTCGAAGGCCACACCGATGTACTCCGGCCGGTGCTCCTTGATCACGCTGAGCAGCTTGCGCACGAAGCCGAAGACCGCGGTGGTGAGCTCACCGCGCCGGGTCATCAGCGGGGTTTTCAGGCCGAAGAAGGCCCGGTAGGCCTGGGAGTGGCCGTCAACGAGAAGCAGTGTGGGCATGATGGCATCGCATCTGACAGGGGCGGGGAAGGGTCCCCGCTTCACTTCCTGGCTGGTCTACTCCTCCACCACGGCCAGCTCTCCCTGCTCCACCAGATCCTGGATCTGAGGCAGATCCAGGATGGAGCGCAGGGTGCGCATGCGCCGGCCCGCGTCCAGCCGGTAGCGGCCAGCGGGCAGATCCAGGATGAAGTTCTTCCGGGACTGGTTCACCAGGACGATGACCTCCTTCGGGTCCTCCATCCAGGTGTAGGAAACGCGCTTCTTGGCCATGGCCACATCCTCCAACATGGGAATGGAACAGTTCGGCGCGGGCGGGGCCGATCCAAGCGGCCTTCCCAGCCAGAGAGAGGACGCCTCTCGTCCGCGACGCGCCGCGTAATTGTACTAACGCCAGGTGCTTTTGACAAGAATTGCCGGAGAAGGCCAGGCCCAGGATCAGGGCTTCGGAAGGCGGGAAGTCAGCGCCGGGGCGGTTGGGGCTGGGAGACGGGGCCTGTCAGCTCCACGGGGCTGGAGCGGGGCAGAGACCGGGAGGCGTGGACCTGCGTCCGCCGGCCCGGGCGGGCTTGCCAGGCCTGCCACAGCCCAGTCAGGACCATGAGGCCGTAGCCGGCGGCGTAGAGGAGGAGGAAGGGAGCGGACCAGAGCTGCCCCTTGGTCACCGCGACGGCCACGGTGATGAGCGCGTAGCCCCCCAGGGCCAGCTCGCCCCAGATGGTGGGGTCCAGGGGAACAGCGTAGAGGCTGCGTTGCCAGGACTCTCCCGGCCTCCGCACCTGGAACTTGGGCGTGCGCAGGAAGGGGGTGTCCTGACGGGTCAGGGCCTGCCAGACGGCCCGGCTGTTGCTGAAGCTGAGCCCCATGCCCAGGAAGGTGAGCAGGGGAAGGTAGGCCCAACGTCGCCACCATCGCCGACCGTGGAGTTCCCGCTGGGCCAGGGCGTAGAGGAGGGGCGGCCCCACCGAGGCCAGGCTCAGGTAGGCCAGGGGCCAGAAGGGATCCGCGCCGGCGAGGAGGAGGGGCAAAGAGACGATCAGGAGCAGGAGGAGCAGGGGGTGGATCAGGTAGCTGCCCAGGTGGACAAGCCCCTGGAGCCGCCGGGCCAGGGGCCAGGGTTGGCGCCAGAGCCGTGGGGCCAGCTTTCGCAGCACCTGGACGCTCCCCTTGGCCCAGCGGAACTGCTGCCGCTTGAAGGCCAGGAGCTGGGGTGGGATCTCTCCCAGGGCCACCACATCCTCCAGGAAGCGGCCCTGCCAGCCGACCATCTGGGCCCGGTAGCTCAGGTCCAGGTCCTCGCACAGGGTGTCCGCCTGCCAGCCCCCCACCCGGGGATCCTCCAGGCAGGCCCGTCGCCACAGACCGGCCGAGCCGTTGAAGCCGAAGGTGTAGCCCGCGGCCTGCCGTCCGGCCTGCTCCACCACGAAGTGCCCGTCCAGGGCCAGGGCCTGGCAGCGGGTGAGCCAGGAGTAGTCCGGGTTCAGGTGGCCCCAGCGGGCCTGGACGAAGGCCACCTGCCGGTTCTCTGGCCGGGTCATCAGCGGAATGGTGCGGCGCAGGAAGTCCGGCGGTGGGACGAAGTCCGCGTCGAAGATGGCGATGAACTCCCCGCTGGCCAGGGGCAGTCCCTGGGCCAGGGCCCCGGCCTTGTAGCCATCCCGGCGCTCCCGGTGCACCACCGCCACCTGGACGCCCCGCTGCCGCCAGTAGGCGGCTCGGCTGCGGACCGCGGCGGTGGTTTCGTCCGTGGAGTCGTCCAGCACCTGGATCTGGAGCCGATCCCGGGGGTAGTCCAGCTGGGCGCAGGCGTCCACCAGGCGGTTGACCACGTGGTACTCGTTGAAGATGGGCAGTTGGACGGTCACTCGGGGCCAGGAACCCGGCGGGGTCGCCTGCTCCTTGGCTTCGGCCCTTAGGCTAGGGTCAGGCCGGCCTTTGCGCCACTGCCAGGTGAGCCAGAGGGCGTTGAACCCATAGATGGCCAGGCCCACCGCGGCCACGGCATGGCCGATCTGTAGGATCTGGACGAAGGTGTGGATGAGGAGGCGAATGGCGAGCATCATGCGGGTGACATCCACGAAGAGTGGGTGGTCGGTGGGCCTGGATCCCGGCCCCTGAAACAAAAAGCGCCGACGGAAACGTCCTCGAACGTCGTCGGCCAGACGGACCCAGTATAGCGGATCCCTGGAGAGGTGCCAAATTGGTTGCCGACAGGCGCAGAGGAATCCGGCAAAATTAGCCAAAGTCCTCCTGGGGTGGCCTCCGGGCTTTGTGATATACTTTTAACCAACAGGACAGCCCAGACCGGCCCAGGTCCAGGCCACGTCACCGCAGGGAAATCCCCCATTTGTCAGGCCCCATTTGTCAGGCCCATTGTCAGACGAGGTGAAGCCATGCCAGAAGCAGCCACCCAGTCGAGCATGCCAGCCGTGGATCACGAGACCCTTCGCACGTTGGAGGAGGAAGTGGCCGCCGGCATTCCCGAGATCATGTTGGATCTCCTGGACACGTTCATCAACGACACGCCCCACCACATCCAGGTCCTGGCCGCCTACCAGCCCGGAGACGATCCGGCCCAGGTGATGCGCAGCGCCCACTCCCTCAAGTCCAGCGCGGCCACCTTCGGCGCCCATCCTCTGGCCCAGCTCTGCGCCCGGATCGAGGGCCTGGCCCGGGAGGGCAACCTGGAGGAGCTGCCCCAGATGGTGGAGCAGGTCCAGGCGGAGTATCGCACGGTCAAGGCCATCCTGGAG
>CAYQEB010000004.1:17584-29514 GCA_964416395.1 uncultured Caldilineaceae bacterium
GCTCGAGGCCGCTCACCTGCCGATCAGCTGAGGAGACCGGACAAGGGCGGGCCAACGGAGGCGCACCCCGCACCGAGAAAGCAGACAGACCAAAGCAGACAGACCAAAATCGTACAGAACCATGTAAAAAGGGGGAGCCAGCGGCTGGCTCCCCCTTTTCTTTCCGCTTTGGTCCCTGCTCCTCTTTCCACACACGGCCCCACAGAACGCGGTTCCACAGATCCCGCCTGGGCAGGCTAGGCCTTCTCTGCGGCCTGCTCCCGCTTGGACTCCTCGATGATCTTCTCCGCGATGTGGGTGGGCACCGGCTCGTAGTGGTCGAACTCGATGGTGTAGACGCCCCGGCCCTGGGTCATGGAGCGCAGGTCCGTGCCGTAGCGCAGGATCTCCGACAGGGGCACCAGGGCGCGGACGATGCTGCGGTTGCCCCGCTGTTCCATGCCCTGGACCCGGCCCCGGCGGGTGTTCAGGTCGCTCATCACATCTCCCATGTACTCCTCGGGGACAATGACCTCGATGCGGTAGATGGGCTCCAGCAGCACCGGCCCCGCCTCCTGGACGGCCAGCTTGAAGGCCTCCCGCCCTGCCGTCTGGAAGGCGATGTCCTTGGAGTCCACCGGGTGCTCCTTGCCGTCGTAGACCACCGCCTTCACGTCCACCACCGGGTAGCCAGCCACCACCCCCTGGCTCAGCACCTGGCGGATGCCCTTCTCGATGGAGGGGATGAAGACGTTGCTGATGGCCCCGCCGAAGACCTCGCTGGCGTACTCGAAGCCGGCGCCTCGTTCCAGGGGCTCCACCCGCAGGTGCACCTCCGCGAACTGGCCGGCGCCGCCGGTCTGCTTCTTGTGCCGGTACTGGGCCTTGCCCACCCGGCTGACCGTCTCCTGGTAGGGCACCTTGGGGATCTGGGTCTCCACCTTGACGCCGAACTTGCTCTCCAGGCGGCGCAGGGCCACGTCGATGTGGGCGTCTCCCATGCCCTGGAGCACGTTCTGCTTGGTGGCGTCCACCCACTGGACCCGCAAGGTGGGATCTTCCTCGGTGAGAGCGTGGAGGGCCTGGCCCATCTTAGCGCTGTCGGCCTTGGTGGCCGGGGTGACCGCCACGGAGTAGAGGGGGCGAGGGTAGGCCGGCGGCGGGATGACGATGTCCGCGCCGGGTGCGGCCAGGGTGTCCCCGGTGAGCACATCCTCCAGCTTGGTCACCACGCCGATGTCCCCCGCGGCCAGCTCGCTGATGGCGTCCAGCTCCTTGCCCCGCACGGAGAAGAGGTTGCTGATCTTCTCCTCCTTGCCTGTGCGGCTGTCCACCAGCCGGTCGTCCTTGTGGACCACGCCGGAGAAGACCCGCAGGTAGTTCATGCGCCCCACGTAGCGGTCGATGATGGTCTTGAAGGTGAAGGCCACCGCAGGACCGTCCGGGGAGCATTCCAGTTCGATCTCCTCCTCCCCTTTGCGGGCGGAGACGGAGACCTCGGCAGGGCTGGGCGCGAAGGCGCTCAACGCGGCGGTCAGGGGGCGGACGCCAATGTTGGCGATGGCCGATCCGCAGAAGACAGGGATGATGTCCCCGTTGCGGATGCCTGTGTGGAGCCCCTGCTGGATCTCCTCCAGGGTCAACTCCTCCCCGTCCAGGTACTTCATGATCAGCTCGTCGTCCGTCTCCGCGGCCGCGTCGATGAGGGCCTGACGCAGCTCCTCCGCCTGGTCCGCCAGCTCAGCGGGGATGTCCGAAGGGCTCTTGCCCTCGCCCATGTAGGCCTTCATGGCCACCAGATCCACCACTCCCTGGAAGCTCTCTGCAGCGCCCACAGGCAGCTGGAAGGGGAGGATGTTGCCCTCGAAGGAGCTGCGCAGGCTGTCCAGGGCCCGTTGGAAGTTGGCGTTCTCCCGGTCCATCTTGTTCACGAAGATCATGCGGGGGCGCTTGGCCTCGTCCAACCGCTGCCAGGCCAGCTCGGTGCCCACCTCCACGCCGGCCACCGCGTCCACCAGGACCAGGCTGGACTCGGCCACGGCCAGGGCGCTGATCACCTCACCCAGAAAGTCCAGGTAGCCAGGTGTATCCAACAGGTTGAGCTTGGTGTCCCCCTGGATCACCGGGGCCACGGAGAGATTGATGGAGATGCCCCGCCGATGTTCCTCCGGATCCCAGTCAGAGACGGTGGTCCCGTCCTCCACACGGCCGAGGCGGGAGATCTGACCGGCGTTGAAGAGCATCACCTCGACCAGGGACGTCTTTCCAGATCCGCCATGCCCCAAGAGGGCGATGTTCCGGATCTGGTCTGTGTTGAACTTGGCCATGAAACCTCCTCATGATGGCTTGTCGGGTGAGAGACGATGGCCTGGACCGTCCGGGGCTGGCCGGCCCCGGCAGCAGACCATCCTGCAGAAAAGCACCATCTATGCGAAACCCCATCCGCCCACACCGTTGTCGGCCACGGGTTCAGCGGTCGGAAGCGGTTTTGGTACGGGGATCTGGTTCCGGGAGCCTGCTGGATTGTACTGAAAAAGCGGGGGAATGTCAACGAATGCCCGATCCGGTTTGGCAGATGGGAAACCCTCTGGTATCATGCCCCTGAGCCCACACTTTCGCGCTGGAATCTCTGCCCAGGGAAGCCCTTGCCGGGCTTTCAGGTCGGCGGTCCCCTCCACCCCTTGAGCTATCCATGCCGGGCTCCACACCTGGCCGAGCGGCTACCATGACACCTCCCACCGACTTCGCCAACCCCTCCGATGAGAATGCACCCATCCCCGCCCCGGTGACCACGGGCCAAGCGCCCCAGGCCTTTCCGCCCCCGGCCGTGGATTTCGCCTGCCCCCCACCCGAGGAGGCCCCCACCCGCCTGCTCCTCATCAGCCACGCGGAGACCCTCCACGACCGCTACCGCAATCTGCTGCAGCGGGACAGCGGCCTGACCGCCCAGGGCTGGGAACAGGCCGAGCGGCTGGCCCGTTGGCTCAGCGCCTACCAACCGGTGGACCTGCTGGCCAGCGGCGGCAACCGGCCCAGCCAGCTCACCGCCCACCGGCTGCGCCAGGTCCTGGGGGATGTGCCGGTGCTGCGCCTGCGCCTGCCCCCCCTGCCCTCCCAGGACTGGGCCCTGCGCTCCCCCTTCGCCCAGACAGGCGCCCCCACCCCGGAGCTGCGCCAGGAGCAGGAGGCCTACATGGCCTACCTCACGGCTCTGGTGAACGCGGTCAACCCCCTCCTGGAGAAGCACCCCGGCAAAACCGTGGCCCTGGTCGCGGACCCCAACGCGGTGGCCATCCTGGTGCGCCACTTCTTCGGTGGGCACCGGATCGGCCTCCAGCTCCGGGACACCAGCGTCAGCGAGGTCACCTGCCAGAACGGCCAGTGGCGGCTGGTGGCGGTGAACCGCTGCGCCCACCTGCCCCACCGCCACGCCACGCCCAGCCCCCAGACGTCCGCCCAGGCCAGCAGCCCCATCTCCCCGGAAGAGGAAGAGGCCATCCGCCGCTTCTACGACCAGGTGGCCGCCCAGTTGAGCCAGGCCGGCCAACAGCCCGCGGACAACCCCCACCTGCAGAGCTTCCTGGACTTTGCCGACCTGGCCCCCGGGCTGCAGATCCTGGAGGTGGGCAGCGGTCCGGGCCAGGCCGTCATCCAGCTGGCCCAATCCGGGGCCAAGCGGGTGGTGGGGGTGGACCTCAGCCCGGGCATGCTGGAGCATGCCGAGTACCTGCGCCTGAGCAACGGCGCCCAGGGACAGGCTGTCCAGGCCGATTTCCGCCTGGCCTCGGCCCAGCAGCTCCCCTTCCAGGACGAACGCTTCGACGTGGTGGTCTGTCGTCTGCTCCTCCATCACCTGCGAGAGCCGGAGCGGGCCCTGCGGGAGTTCTGGCGGGTGCTGCGGCCCGGCGGCGCCCTGCTCCTGGCGGACATCCTGGGCTCGGACGATCCGGTGAAGCGGGCCACCCACAACGTTATCGAGAGCGCCCGCAACCCCACCCACGTGGGCATCCACCCCGCAGAGAGCTACCGCCGCATGTTGACGGAGGCGGGATTCGCTCTGGAAAAGGAGGAGATCCGTCACCTGGAACGCCGGGCCGACGACTGGCTGGACATGATCGTCGCGCCGGAGGAGGTGCGGGAGAAGGTGCTGGACATGCTGGAGGCCAGCATCGAGACGGACGCGGCCGGGCTGGAGGTGCGCAAAGAGGAGGGCGGCCTGGTTTTCACCCAGCACATCCTCCACGTAAAAGCGCGGAAGCTGTCATCCTGAGCCCCAGGCGCATCGAGGGCAACGCACCGCGAGAGACACACCGTCGCGAGAGATACACCGAAGGCGCACCCACCCATGCGAAAGGCCCGCTCCGGAATGGAACGGGCCTTTTCTCTGCTTGTTTCGGCTGGCGACAGGTTGTTCCCAGGCGGAGCCGCCGCGCGAGCACGCGGTGGCCATCGCCGACCATCCTCAGCGCCGGTAGAGCTCTCGCAGGATGATCACCTTCTGGATCTGGGTGGTGCCTTCGTAGATCTGGTAGATCTTGGCGTCCCGCATGAGCTTCTCCACAGGGTACTCCCGGCTGTAGCCGTTGCCGCCGAAGACCTGGACCGCGTCCGTAGCGTTCTGCATGGCCGCCTCTGCGCAGAAGGCCTTGGCCATGGCCGCCACCTCCGTGTTGCGCTGGCCGTGGTCCACCTGCCAGGCCGCCTGGTAGGCCAGGTGGCGCCCCGCGGTGACTCGAATGGCCATGTCCGCCAGCATGAAGCCCACCCCCTGGAAGCGAGAGATGGGCTGGCCGAAGGCCTTCCGCTCCCCGGCGTAGCGCACCGCCTCGTCCAGGGCCCGCTGGGCCACGCCCGTGGCTGCGGCGGCCACCGGCGGGCGGCTGCGGTCGAAGACCTTCATGGCGATCATGAAGCCTTCGCCTTCCTGGCCCAGGCGGTTCTCCACCGGCACCTCCACATCCTCGAAGAAGACCTGGCCGGTCTGGGCTGCGTGCTGGCCCATCTTCTCCAGGGGCTTGCTGGTGCTCACCCCAGGCCACTCCCGGTCCACGATGAAGGCGCTCATGCCGTGGTGCCCCCCTTCCGGATCCGTCTTGGCGAAGACGATGAAGAAGTTGGCCACCGGCGCGTTGGTGATCCAGGTCTTGGAGCCGTTCAGGATGTACTTGTCCCCTTTGCGGATGGCCGTGGACTTGATGCCGGCCACATCCGAGCCGGCGTCGGGCTCGGTCAGTGCGTAGGCGGCCAGCTCGCCCCCTTCCGTCAAGCGGGAGAAGCATTGGGCCTTCTGCTCCTCGTTCCCCGCGATGAGAACAGGCAGCATGGCCAGCTGGTTCAGCATGAGCGCGGTCTGGATGCCCGAACAGCCGTAGGCCATCTGCTCGCCCACGATGCACTCCTCCAGCACGCTGGCGCCCAGGCCCCCGTACTCCTCCGGGATGTTCAGGTTCACCAGCCCCACTTCCCGGGCCTTGTTGTAGATGTCCCAGGGCCACTCGCCGGTCACGTCGTAGTGTTCGGCCTTGGGCATGATCTCCTTGCGGGTGAAATCCCGGGCCAGATCCTGCAGCATCTTGAGATCTTCGCTCAGTTCGTACATGGGTTATCCGTCCCTTCGTTCAGAGTTGCGCCGGCTTCTCTTGAATTGGATAGCTTGTGAGTTGGATAGCTGAGAGTGGATTGACTTGGAGCAAAGCGACTTCCCGAGTCCGCCTGCATCACAGGATGCGGTTTGCGCCCCCGAACTCCCTGCCAATGTAGAGCAGGGATATTCTGATCCTGTTGCCGAGCTGTTAAATGGTTGGCATGAAGCCATGATATAATCGGCCCGCGACGACCGCAAATTTGCCAGCCCCCAGGCGCCATCGCCAGCTATCCAGCCCAGAGAATCGAGGTCCCCATGCCCACCACGTCCCACCTTTACCGGGAGATCCACCAACAGCCCGAAGTGTTGGCCACCCTGCTGGAGGCAGAGCATCCCGCTCTGGAAGAGCTGGCCGCGGAGATGCGCCGCCAGGGCGTGGAGCACGTCTTCGTGGCCGCCCGGGGCAGCAGCGACAACGCCGGCCGCTATGCCCAGTATCTCCTGGGCGCCATCAACCGCCTGCCCGTCTCCTTGACCACCCCTAGCCTCTTCACCATCTACCAGCGCCCGCCCCGCTTCGGGGAGAAGAGCCTGGTCCTGGGCATCAGCCAGAGCGGCCAGAGCCCGGATATCGTCAGCGTGCTGGCCGAGGCCCAGCGGCAGAAGGTCCTCACCGCGGCCATCACCAACGCGCCGGCCTCCCCCCTGGCCGCCCACGCGGACCACGTGATCGACCTCCACGCCGGCCCGGAGCGCTCCATCGCCGCCACCAAGACCTACACCAGCGAGCTGGCGGCCATTGCCCTCCTGGCTAGCCTCCTGGCCCAGGATCCAGAGATGGTCCGCCTGGTCCAGGGGCTGCCCCAACGCTGCCAGGAGACCCTGACCCTCAACCCGGAGCTGGCCCGGCTCACCGAGCGGTACCGCTACATGCGGGACTGCGTCATCATCGGCCGGGGCTACAACTACGCCACCGCCTTCGAGTTCGCCCTCAAGCTCAAGGAGCTGACCTACACCATCGCCGAGCCCTACAGCAGCGCCGACTTCCTCCACGGGCCGCTGGCCCTCATCGAGCACGGTTTCCCGGCCTTCGTCCTGGCCCCCTCCGGGCAGATGGACAAGGAGATGGCCGCCTTCATGGAGCAGCTCCGGGAGCGGGAGGCGGAGGTCATCGCCATCAGCGACCAGGCGGAGCTCCTGGATCGGGGCCATCGCAGCTTCCGCCTGCCCGCCGGCGTGCCCGAGTGGCTCTCCCCGGTCACGGCCATCATCCCCGGCCAGCTCTTCTCCCTCTACCTGGCCCACGCCCGCTTCTACGACCCGGACCATCCTCGGGGCCTGCGCAAGGTGACCGAGACCAAGTAGCAACCGAAACGTCCGCGCCCACGCTGCCCGTCCCCTGTCCTCCACGTTTCACCCGGTCAACGGGACCAGGCGAGCTCGGGTCAGCCGCACCAGCTCCTCCACGGGCAGGCGGACCTGCGCGCCCCGGGCCCCTGCGCTCACGGTGATCCACGCCAGCTCCTGGGCGCTCTCGTCCAGATAGACCTGGAAGCCTCGGTTCAGGAGGGCCAGGGGGCTGATGCCGCCTGCCTGCAGCCCCGTGAGGGACTCGGCCTGGGCCCGGGGGGCCATGTGCACCTTCTTCACGCCCACGGCCTTGGCCAGCTTCTTCAGATCCAGGGTGGCCGGGCCGGGGATCAGGGCCAGGATGGGCTTCTGGCCTGGATCGTTGGCCAGGGCCACCAGGGTCTTGAAGACCTCCTCCGGGGGCAGCCCCACCGCCCGGGCCACCTCCACCGCGGCATGGGTCTCTGGGCCATACTCGTAGGTGAGCAGCTGGTAGGGGACCTTGCGGGCGTCCAGCAAGCGGGTCACGTTGTTCTTGAAGCGTCTCTTGGCCACGGGGATCTCCTTCGTTCCCGGTTGATGGGTCGCCCAGCCACAGGCATCGGGCTGGCGGACGTCCGGCGGAGGGGGGCTGTCTAGGCGCACAAAAAGCCAGGCGCAGGATCGGCTCCTGCGCCTGGCTTCCCCAATTCAGCTTTCAACGCCACCAGCCGTGACGGCCAGCGGACATAGACTCACACAGTCCAGCGATTCGATCTAGCGGGAGACCGCCATGGCGCCTTCCGGCAGGAAGATGGTCACAGTGGCGTCGGTGGTCTGGACCACAGGCAGCACGCTGTCCACGGCGGCCAGGATGTCACCCATCTCCATCCCCGGAGCCACCAGGGCCCACAGGTTCATCTGGTCGGCCACGTTGATCAGGTGCTGCAGCTTGCCGCCGTCCCAGGTCAGGGTGGGCAGCTCGGCGCCGTTCAGCAGCACGTGGATGCCCTTGGCGTCCGTGCGCACGCCCAGGCTCTTCACGCCGGCGGCGGCCAGGTTCTTGACCACCTGGGGATTCAGGCGCAGGGTGTAGAGGGGGGCGCCGGTCAGCGCGCTCCACTCTGCGTCGGTCAGGTCACCCACGGTGAAGCTGCCGTCCGCATCGTAGAAGACGGGCAGGTTGATCTTGGGCGGGGACCCCACCGCGGCCAGGAACTCTTCCTGGGCCTTCATAGCCATCTTGGCGGCCTCGCTCTCGCCCTCGATGTAGAGAGGGATGATGTCCGCGCCGGCCTTGACCGGGAAGCGAACGATCACGCCGATGCCCAGGCGCTGCACCAGGGGCAGGACCTTCTCCAGCATGGGGATGGCCATCCCGAAGGTGCGCATGGCCTCGGCAGTGGCCACCAGGGACTCACCATTCCATTCGATGGAGGGGACGGGCTCGCCGTTGACCAGGATGAGGAGCCCATTCGCACCGTTGTTCACGCCCAGGTGCTGGATGCCGCTCTCCGTCATGTAGTTCACCCACGCCGGATCCATCGCCAGGGTGGACAGGTCCGCGCCGGCCATGGCCCCTACCTGAGCAAGAGGAACGTTTCCAACGGAAACGGAGCCATCCGACTGGATATCAACCACGACTGCGGGCAGATCAATAACCAGTTCTGTGGGGTCCGACGTCAGTGCTGCCGAGGTGCCAGCCCCAGGCCGAGGAGCACAGCCTGCCAATACGAGCATGGCTACAAGTAGCAACGATGCCCAAACAACGAGTTTTCGGTTGTACATTCCTTTACCTCCTGAGATGAGAGTTGAACATGAGTGGTGAGTGAACATTGACTATGGAACCAACAGCACCCACGAAGCAAAGAGAGCACTGAGAGAAACGTCTGGCGAGGGATGGGTTGTGAGACAGGAAGCGTTCGGGGGGTTGGGTGAAGCGGCGCAAGCAGGGCTGGTTGTCGGATGGAAGAGAAGCGAGACGGGCATCGCCGTGGCAGGCTCCTCGCGTGCTGCTTCTGTGAAGATCCAGGGCCAGGGCTCAGGACAACTCGGGACTAGCCTTGAGGCGGCCGCCTGGCGCTGTCCTCTTCGAGGGCCGGTGCAAGGCAATTTCGGCAGCCAAGATCAACCGCCATTTTTCGTTGTCAAGAGCCCGCCTGCCCACGTCAACCCTATTGTACACACGCACCTAGAACATGTCAACCGAAAATTTTTTGCGGTCAGAAACAAAAATTGTCACGAAAAACTACGCTTCCAATACGATCTGCATGCGCCGAACCCGACACCGTCCAGCGGGTTCCACGGCCTGCGGTCGGGCTGGGAAATTCGTTCCTGGGCCTGCCACTGAAGTATAATGGAGAATGCTTGAAAGCGCTAGCTGGAAACGCGGAGACGCGCCAGCCCGACGACTCTCATCTCAAGACAGCCACCCAAGACAGTCCATGACCGCCTCCCACGCCAGCCCCCACCCTGAAACGCAGTCCACAGCCCAGGCCGGCCAGCTCGTCCTCCTGGCCACCGGGGACGGCAAGCGCTACCTGATCCGCCTCCAGGAAGGGGCCCGCTTCCACTGCCATCTGGGCACTCTGGCCCACGACGATCTCATCGGCCAGCCCCTGGGCGCCACCGTCTACAGCCAGCTGGGACATCCCCTCCTGCTCCTGGAGCCCAGCCTGTCGGATCTGATGAAGCGGGTGAAACGGGCCACTCAGATCATCTATCCCAAGGACGCCGCCTACCTGGTGCATCGGTTGAACCTGCGGGCCGGCAGCCGGGTCATCGAGGCGGGAACGGGCAGCGGCAGCCTCACCATCGCCCTGGCCTGGGCCGTGGCCCCCACAGGGCGGGTCTACACCTACGAGAGCCGGCCCGAGACCTTCCTCACCGCCCAGCGCAACCTGGAGCGGGCGGGCATGCTCCCCTACGTGGAGATGCACCAGGCCTCCATCCAGGATGGCTTCCGTCAGTCAGGGGTGGACGCCCTCATGCTGGACGTGCGGGAGCCCTGGCGCTTCCTGGAGCAGGTGCGGAAAGCCCTGCGGCCCGGCGGCTTCTTCGCCAGCCTGGTGCCCACCACCAACCAGGTCTCCGGGCTGATCGAAGGGATGGAGGCCACCGGATTCGCGGACATCGACGTGGTCGAGCTGCTCCTGCGCCGCTACAAGCCTGTCCCCGACCGGCTGCGCCCGGACGAGAACATGGTGGGCCACACCGGCTTCCTGATCTTCGGCCGGCCCATCCTGGATCCCCAGGATCCCCAGCGCTGGCTCTCCCAGGAGCGCAGACGCTACCAGGCCCGGAAGGCCACCCAGGCCCGCATCGCGACGGAGGAGGCCCGCCGGGCCGCAGAACAGGAACAGGGCGGGAAGAAGTATCCCCGCCTGCCCTTGCCGGGCTAGGCGGCGACGCCGGAACGGGCCGCCGAGAGCCGGCCGTCCCATCCTGCCACCTTCCACGCACCACACCCTACGGAGCAACGTGCCCCGTGCACCACGAATACTACGGCAACATCCACATGCACACCGTCTACAGCGACGGCGCCGCCACCTTCGACGAGCTGGTGCGAGCCGCGGCCGGCGCTGGCCTGGATTTCGTCTACGTCACGGACCACAACATCCTGGTGCGGGACGCGGAGGAGGGCTATCGTCGGGGCGTGCTGACCCTGGTGGGCGAGGAGGTGAACGACGAGGAACGGGAGCCGCCAGGCAACCATCTCCTCTGCCTGGGCGTGGAGGAGGACGTCACCCCCTACGCGCCGGACCCCCAGGCCCTCATCGACGCGGTGAACCGCCAGGGCGGCCTGGCCTTCCTGGCCCACCCCTTCGAGGAGTTCACCCAGCGCTACCCCGACCACTACGACTGGTACGACTGGGACGTGACCGGCTACCGGGGTGTGGAGCTCTGGAACTACATGGCCCGCTTCCGGGGCTACACCACCAGCACCCTGAACACCGTCCTCATGGCCCTCTTCCCCCACTGGTTCACCACCGGGCCCTTGGCGGTCATGCTGGAGAAATGGGACGAGCTGACCCAGGAGCGGCCCGTGGTGGCCATCGGCGGCACCGACGTGCACGGGAAGGTCTATCAGCTCGGCCCCATTCGCCGCCGCTTCCTGCCCTACAGCCACTGCGCCCGGGCCCTGAACACCCACCTCCTCACGCCCCGCCCCTTCCAGGGCCCGCCCCGGGAGGACCGCATCGACCCCGAGGACCCGGTGGTCCGCCACGACCGGGAGCTGGTCCTGGAGGCCCTGGCAGCCGGCCACTGCTGGATCGGCTACGACCTGGTCCATCCCAGCCGGGGCTTTCGCTTCAGCGCCTGGCAGGGGCCCGAACGCCAGCTCCCCCGCCCCGGGGATCCGCCCCACGCCATCATGGGGGACAGCTTGCCCCGCCCCCAGGAGGGCCAGGTGACCCACTTCCTGGTCCAGGCCCCGGCCCAGGGGGTCATCCGCCTGTTGCGCAACGGCCGGCTGGTGGCCGCCTCCCACGGACAGACCCTGGCCCACGCCACAGGGGAGCCGGGAGTCTACCGGGTGGAGGTCTGGAAACGGCGCTGGCTGAAGCCCCGGGGCTGGATCTTCAGCAACCCCATCTACGTGGGCTGAGGCCCAGGCGAGCCACCAGCCAGGGCCAGGCCAGGAAGACCAGACTGGCCCCCAAGCCGTCCACGGCCACGTCCACCAGATTGCCGTTGCGCCCAGGCACGAAGGTCTGGTGCCACTCGTCGCTCAGCGCGTAGAGGAGGGCCATCCCCCAGGCCAGGAGCGCCTGACGACGTCCGCCGGGCCGCTGACACGCCAGGCCCCACCGGTAGGCCATGGCCAGCAGGAAATAGCCTGTGGCGTGGCCCAGCTTCTTCACCGCCAGATCCAGCCAGCTCTCCGGGAAGACGAACAGCTGGGATTGATGGCTGAACCAGAAGATGCTCGCCATCAACCCCAGGGCCGGCCCCCAGCGGATCAGCCAGCGGACTCCCTCATCCCTTCGTCCCCACACAGAACCACCACCCTTCTGTGAATCACTCAGTATGAATC
>CAYQEB010000004.1:29614-32383 GCA_964416395.1 uncultured Caldilineaceae bacterium
GTCTCTCGCCATCTCAGCCTGCCAACCTGCGGTAGAACGCCTCCAGCTCGCCGCCCAGCCGCTCCCAGTCGTACCGCGCCTGCAGGTGCAGCCGGGCCTGCTCGCGGAGCCGCCGCCGCTCTTCGGGCGTTTCCAGGAGCTGCGCCACAGTTTGGGCGAAGGCCTCCGGTGTGGCCTCTGGGGGCACAAGCCGGGCCGCGCCAGCCTGGCCATAGTGACGTTGCTCCCCCACCGCGCTGGCCACCACAGGCACGCCCCGGAGCAAGGTGGTGGCCAGGCGCACACTGCACTTGGCCTGGTTCAGGGGCACATCCTCAGCGGGGAAGACGGCGCAGGCCGAACGGGCGTAGAGAGCGGGAAGCTCCTCCCCACTCACCGAGCCCACCCAATCCAGGGCGCCCTCCTGGACGGTGACCCGGGCCAGGGCGCGGCGGAACTGGCTTTCTCGATCGGGCTGCAGGGCCTGGCCGGCCACCAGGAGGCGAACTCCCGGGTGCAGGCGCTGGAGGGCTCGCCAGAAGGCGGCCATCCACTCCGGCGCCACCTCCACGAAGCGGGTGAACCAGAGGACCGAGGGCGACTGAGGTCCGGTGAGCGCCGCTTCGGGTCGCTCTTTGCCCACCTCCAGGCCAGTCACGCCGTTGGGCAGGTAGAGGATGGGCGTCCCTGGTGCGTAGGCCTGGGCCCGCTCCACCAGCCAGCGGCTGGCCGCGGTGATGGCGTCCGCGTGGCGGAGGCCCCACTCTTCCTGCCAGGCCAGAAAACGGGCCAGGAGCCAGGGATAGCCCCCCACCTCTTCCCAGGCCTGCTCCCAGTCGTCCACATCCAGCACGATGCGCGCAGCCGAACCAGCCCAACGCCGGCGCTGCCAGAGCAGCCATTGGACCAATCCGGCGTAGGCCCGAGGCTTGACGATGTGCACGATCTGGGGCTGGCGGCGTCCCAGCTCCCGCCAGAGCCGCGCCAGGATCCAGGGCAGCCCGCCCCGGACCCCCACACTGACTACACGAACCCCGCCATCTTCCCAGCACCGCCCTCCTTCCTCCGGCGCGTCCCAGGGGGGGATCAGCACCGTCACCTGATGGCCTCGCCCCGCCAGGGCCCGCGCCAGGGGCAGGGTCCGGGCGCGCACCGTGCCTTTCTTGCTCAGGCCAAAGGGGGCTACGAAGGTGACGCGCATGGTAGGGCCTCGGTTCGAGCGCTCGACGAGCGGAGAGGGCTTCGGGTCGGCAGCAAGCGTGAATTATAGCACAGAGGGAATTGGACGCCACTCCACACGGCCATCCGGCGATTATCTGGTACAATAGGACTAGTGGAGGACTGGTGCAGGATTGGTGTAGGCCCGACGATCTGCCGCGACGCCGCAGTGACACCAAACAGGCAGCGACGCAAAACAAAAGAAATCGAGCGGAACTGCCCCAGAAGACGGCGTGTCCTCGTTTCACCCCCTTTCGAGCTGATTTTGCTCGAGCCGAACCTGGTCACCGCCTGACTGGAACCGGAGATGAGCGAACACTTGCGCCGGGTAGAGCATCGAAGCATCCAACAAGACGACAGGTCACCGAGGGAAGGACGGCTGCGCATGAGAGAGATCGATCCCTTCCGGGAATTGCTGGAATCGCTGGAAGAGGAGAGCTGGCCCGAAATCGAGGAGGAGGAGCCGGACGACGAGGGCGGTGGAGGCGGCGGCCGGGACGGTCGCCGTTTCGGTGGAGGCCGGGGCGGCGGAGAGCACGGCCGAGGGCAAGGCGGCGGTCGCCTGCTCTGGTTCATCCTGCTCCCTTTCCTGGTCCTCATCTTCTTCAACTGGGGCCTGGGCTTCTTCACGGACTGGCTCTGGTACAAGAGCCTGGACCTGGACTCGGTCTTCTTCACCCGGATCACCGCCTCGGTGGGGCTCTTCCTGGCCGGCGGCATCCTCTTCTGGATCATCCTGGCGGTGAACGTGCTCATCGCCCGGCGCCTGGAGCCCCACGGCCTGGTGAACACGCCCCTGAGCGAGCTGGCGGACATCATCGGCATGCGGTTGACCACGGGCATCCTGCTCTTTGGGGCCCTCTTCGCCTTCTTCATGGGCTCCGCCGCCTCCTCCGCCTGGGAGGAGGTGCTCCTCTACTTCAACCAGACCAGCTTCCAGGTCACCGAGCCCATCTTCGGCCGGGACGTGGGCTTCTACATCTTCACCCTGCCCGTCTGGCAGCTGGCCCGGAATTGGCTCATGGTCACCCTGGTCATCACCCTGATCGCCACCGCCCTGGTCACTGGCCTGGGCTGGCGGAGCTGGCGGGCCAGCTCCGCGGTGCGGGCCCATCTCAGCGGCCTGGGCGCGTTGATCCTGCTCCTGGTGGCCTGGCAGTACCGGCTGGACGCCTTCCAGCTGGTCTACAGCACCCGGGGCGCGGTCTTCGGCGCAGGCTACACGGACGTCAACGCCCAGCTGCCGGCCTACAACCTGCTCACCCTGGTCACCCTCATCGCTGCGGTGCTGCTCCTGGTCAACGTGGTCATGCGCCAGGCCTGGCGAGCCATCGTCATTGTGCTGGTGGTCTGGGTGGCCGTGGCCGTCATCGCGGGGAACATCTACCCGGGCATCGTCCAGCGTTTCCAGGTCAGCCCCAACGAGTACGTGCGGGAGGCGCCCTTCATCCAGAACAACATCGAGTTCACCCGCCAGGCCTACGACCTGGACTCGGTGCGCAGCCGGGACTATGAGGTGGCCAACCTCACCGCGGAGGACCTCCTGAGCCAGCCGGAGACCATCCGCAACAT
>CAYQEB010000004.1:32483-37437 GCA_964416395.1 uncultured Caldilineaceae bacterium
CCATCACCAAGCCCCAGATCTACTTCGGGGAGAAGACCAACGACTACGTGATCGTCCGCACCAGCGTGGACGAATTCGACTACCCCCAGGGCGGGGGCAACGTCTTCACCACCTTCGAGGCGGAGACGGGCATCCCCATCGGTAGCTACCTGAGCCGTCTGCTCTTCGCCCTCCGTTTCGGCGACTTCAACATCCTCCTCACCGACGCCATCCAGCCCACCAGCCGCCTGCTCTGGAAGCGAAACATCATGGAGCGGGCCCAGGAGGTGGCGCCCTTCCTCCGCTTTGACGGGGACCCCTACATCGTCATCGGAGAGGATGGCAAGCTCTACTGGATCCTGGATGCCTTCACCACCAGCAACCGCTACCCCTACAGCACGCCCATCAACAGCCGACAGAACCCGCTCCTGCCTCGCTGGCGGCTGAACTACATCCGCAACTCGGTGAAGATCGTCACCGACGCCTACACCGGGGAGATGCGCTTCTACGTGGTGGACCCGTCGGAGCCCATCATCGCCGCCTACAACCGCATCTTCCCCGCCCTCTTCACCCCGCTGGAGGAGATGCCGCCGGATCTGCTGGCCCACATCCGCTACCCCAACTCCCTCTTCATCATCCAGGCGGAGATCTTCCGCACCTACCACATGACCGACACCCGGGAGTTCTACAACCGGGAGGACCTGTGGGAGTGGCCGGAGGAGGTCTTCCAGGGGGAAGCCATCCTCATGGAGCCCTACTACGTGCTCATGGAGCTGCCCGGGGAGAAGGAGCTGGAATTCATCCAGATCCTCCCCTTCACCCCGGCCAACCGGGAGAACATGATCGCCTGGCTGGCCGCTCAGAGCGCACCGGAGAAGTATGGGGAGAAGCTCCTCTTCCAGTTCGGCAAGGACTCCCTGGTCTATGGCCCCAAACAGATCGAGGCCCGCATCGATCAGGACCCGGTGATCAGCGCCCAGCTCAGCCTGTGGAACCAGCAGGGCAGCCAGGTGATCCGGGGCAACCTGCTGGTCATCCCCATCGGGGACAGCCTGCTCTACGTGGAACCCCTCTACCTGCAGGCGGCCAACGGCAAGATCCCGGAGCTGAAGCGGGTCATCGTGGCCACCACGGAGCGGGTGGTCATGGACGAGAACCTGGGGCTGGCCCTGGCCCAGCTCTTCGGCCCCGACGTGCTCAGCGAGGAGGCCCTGGCCGAGCTCCTGGCTCCCGGGACCCAGATCCCCACGGAGATCACCCCGCCCACAGGCCCCGCGCCCGCCCTCACCCTGGAGGATCTGATCCTCCAGGCCAACGAACGCTACGCCCGGGCCCAGGAGCGCATCCGCCAAGGGGACTGGGCCGGCTACGGGGCGGAGATGGAGGCCCTGCAGCAGATCCTGGAACAGCTGGCGGAGCAGGCGGGCGTCGTCACCCCCGAGCCCACCCCCGCCCCCCAGGAAGGATCCGAGGCGGCGCCCAGCGAGGGCCCGGCCGAGACCCCCACCCCAGAGAGCGGCGGGTGACAGGCGGGCCTTCCCGAACCCATCCCACGCGAACGCGAAGAGGCCCCGGCAGATCTGCCGGGGCCTCTGTCTCAAGTACGCCTGAGAGGATTCGAACCTCTGACCTCTTCCTCCGCAGGGAAGCGCTCTATCCGCTGAGCTACAGGCGCCTGGCACCTGCAAGAGCAGGTGCGCGAGGCGGGGAGGGAGGGATTTGAACCCTCGAGGGACACTGCTGCCCCTACCCACTTAGCAGGCGGGCGCACTCGACCGGACTATGCGACCTCCCCAAGATCAATTGTGCGGACAGCGCCACCCAGGCGGAGGGAGAGGGATTCGAACCCCCGGTGGCTTGCGCCACAGTTGTTTTCAAGACAACCGCCTTCGTCCACTCGGCCATCCCTCCACGTGGCCGGGGCTGCTCAGGTGAGCAACCCATCGGCGTAGGCGTCCTTCAAGCTTGGTGGACACGCTGTCCTAGCCTGAAAAAGTATACCCGTGAGGCCGACAGATGTCAAATTTCACTGCTGTTTCCAGGGTCTACCGCCCTTCTTCCGCCCCCGGGGACGCCCCTGCCACGGCCTCCCCCTCCCCGGTCAGATCCTGGCGGCGACGGCGCAGCCAGCGGGAGAAAACCAGGCCCAACACCAGCATCAACAAGGAGAAACCGGCCAGGAACCAACGCCCCTGGGAAGACTCGGAACTCAGGGCGGATCCGAAGAGCACGAAGGTCAGGGAGCCGGGCAGATTCCCCAACAGGGTGGCCACCACGAAACTCACCAGCCCCACCCGCACGAACCCAGAGAGGTAGTTGACCAGGTCGTAGGGCAGGTAGAGGAGGCGCATGATCAGCACCGCCTCGAAACCGTTGCTGCGCAGGAAACGGGTGTACCGAGCCATGAAGTGGGTGGCGTCCTGGTTCTCCTGAAAGAGCCCCGCGCCGAAGTAGCGCCCCACCAGATAGGCCAGGGTGGCGGAGAGGATCGCCCCCAGGGACGAGTAGACCAGCCCCCAGATAGGCCCGTAGAGATAGCCCCCCATCACCGACAGGACCGTGGCCGGAAAGAAGACCAAAGGTCGTACGGTGTAGAGGGCCACGTAGAGCAGAGGGCCCAGGGAGTTCCCCTCCAGGAAGGCCTGCAGTCCCTGAGCCACTTCCCGGGGAGACTGCCCCGTGCGTCGGATGTAGAGGACGTACCCGCCCACCAGGAGGAGCCAGAAGAGCAGGGCCGCCAGCTTGCGGCTCTGCAACCAGAGACGAGCCGGGGGCTGGGATTGTTTCAGTGCAGGCTCCAGGGCCTGTTCAGAGGGTTTGGCAGACATGGGAACCGTCCAGGATGTGGGGAAACTGGGCTATGGGTGGATGGGCCTCGTCGATCACAGGCGCCGGGCGGCCCACCAGACCCGCTGGGCCGCGGTGACGAAGACCAGCGCGCCCATGATCCAGAAGAGCGACGCCACCGCCTGGGGCAGGAGGAAGAAGAGGCTGTAGAAGAGCACGGTCTCCGCCCCTTCGATGAGGCCCGGGGGCATCTCCAGGCAGGTGAGCCGGGTGGAAGCGCGCCGCCGCTTCTCCAGCAGGGCCGCCAGCAGGGTCCAGGAAAGGGCGTTGATCTGGAAGGAGGCCAGCAGGAAGATCAAGGCCCAGATCCGGGTCGGGGCCGGATCGGCCACCGCGAAGCTGATGGGCACGGCCAGGTAGACCAGGAAGTCCAACATCAGATCCAGGTAGCCGCCCAGGTCACTGCCTCGGCCGTGCAGCCGAGCGGTGAGGCCGTCCAGGCCGTCCAGCAGCCGGTTGACCAGCCAGAAGGCCAGGCCCCACCCCAGGGCCCCTTGCAGGACCGCGCCGGCCGAGAGCAGGCCGATCCCTGCCCCCAGGAAGGAGAGCCAGGTGGGGTGGGTTCCGGCCAGGAAGCGTTGAGCGAAGGGCGCCAGGAGGCGGTCCTTCTGGGTGCGCAGAAGTGCATCTTTCATGGGATTTTCCGTCTGGTTTTGGCGCCGGCGCCGCCCAATCGGCGGAGACGCGAGCGGGCTCAGGCTGGAGAGGGACAACCTCTCTCCGTAGTGAGCCACAAGCCGCCCTGGGGCTCAGTAAGCCGCCCTACACCCTGACATCCCACCCCTCTGGCCCAAGGCCCAACTCAGGCTAGCGGATCACCTCCAGCCCGCCCATGTAGGGCCGCAGCACCGGCGGCACCACCACCGATCCGTCCGGCTGCTGGAAGTTCTCCAGGATGGCGATGATGACCCGGGGCAGAGCCAGGCCGGATCCGTTCAAGGTGTAGACGTACTCGGGCTTGGCCCCCTCGGCTGGGCGATAGCGGATGTTGGCCCGCCGGGCCTGGAAGTCCCGGAAAAGCGAGCAGGAGCTCACCTCCAGCCACTCCTCACAGCCCGCGGCCCAGACCTCCAGATCGAACTTGATGGCGGCCACGAAGGAGAGATCCCCGGTGGCGATGGCCACCCGACGGTAGGGCAGCTCCAGCCGTTCCAGGAGCACCTCCGCGTTGCGGATCAGGGATTCCAGCTCGTCCCGGCCCGTGTGGGGCTCCACGAACTTGACCATCTCCACCTTCTCGAACTGGTGCACCCGCTTGATCCCCCGCACATCCTTGCCCGCCGAGACCTTCTCTCGCCGGAAGCAGGGGGTGGCGGCCACGTGGTAGATGGGCAGGCTCCCTGGCTCCAGGATCTCCTCCCGGTACATGTTGGTGACCGGCACCTCCGCGGTGGGGATGAGCCAGTAGTCCTCCTCCGCGTCCCGGTAGAGGACATCCCCGAACTTGGGCAGGTTGCCCGTGCCCCACATGCAGTGGCTGCGCACCATGAAGGGCGGATAGACCTCGGTGTAGCCGTGCTCGTTGATGTGCACGTCCAGGAACCAGTTGATCAGGGCCCGCTGCAGCCGGGCCCCGGCCCCCTTCAGGATGTAGAAGCGGCTGCCCGAAAGCTTCACCCCCCGCTCCAGGTCGATGATGTCCAGCTCCTCCCCCAGGTCCCAGTGGGGCTTGGGTTGGAACTCGAAGCGGGGCAACTCGCCCCACTCCTTCACCACCACGTTCCCCGACTCGTCCGGAGCCACAGGCACGTCCGGCTCCGGGATGTTGGGGATGCGCATCATGGCGTCGTGGAACTCCTCCTCCACCTGGCGCAGCTCCGCCTCCAGGGCCTCCAGCTCCTGGCCGATCTCGCTCATCCGGGCCTTCAACGCGTTGGCTTCCTCTTTCTTCCCTTCCCGGAAGAGACGGCCGATCTCCTTGGATCCCTTGTTCCGCTCCGCGCGCAGGGCCTCCACCTTGCTCAACAGCTCCCGGCGGCGCTCGTCCAGCTCCAGCGCCTTCTCCCAGGGGGCGTCCGTCGCGTTGAGCTTGCGCATGGCCTCGGCCAGCGCCTCGCGGTTCTCGCGCATCCACTTGATGTCCAGCATGGTGCAACCTCCAGTTTCAGGTTTGATTTGCTGCTGATGC